>NZ_CAJAXH010000140.1 GCF_903946935.1 uncultured Thiodictyon sp. | reverse complement strand
CACCCCGCCGCCCGTGTCCTTGCCTTTTTCGCTTGTTCACGGGTGCCCGCCTCCAGCAGACCAAGATGCGGACCTCCTCGGTTACCGCGCATTCTCAATGTCAGGCTCGACATGGCCTGTGACCCCGGGGAGTACCCGCATCGCTCGCTGTAGCGCGATACGGGTTGTTGCCTGCCAGCGGGCCAAAGCCGTCGGCACTCTCCAACTAAAATTTTCGGGGCTCAACACCTTCAAGGTCGGCTCCACCCGTTACCTTTACACCTCGCCAGCTTTCGTACCTACGCATCGATGCGCCCGTTACCGTTCGCACCGCAAGGCTCGATACTGGGCTCGCGGCTCACGATTACCCAGGTGGGATTTGCACCCACTAGACTACGCGACATTGCCAAGCCGCACTGGCCCCTATTACGTGCGTTCTCAACGCAGAATCGCCCGCCATCCTCCACGGTCAGGCAGGCAGGCCCAACAAAACCAGTCGCTGTCGCAGGCATTGCCGATGCCGTCATGGTCATCGTCGGCCTGATCAGGGTTGGCAGCCAACGGACAATTGTCGACGACGTCAGCCACGCCATCGCTATCATCGTCCGGGTTATTTGGATCATCAATGGGAGTACCGGGGTTGCGAACCACTGTCAGACGATAGCGGTCAGGCGTGCTTCCTGAGCCGCGCAGTAACTCGAGCCGGGCGTTGATTCCGGTCGGTAGGGCCGGCAACCGGGTGGAAGTAAAATCGCCTTGAATGGTGGCCGCGACTAGAAGGTCAAATGTGTGAGTGCCTACCGAAAAAACACCATTGAATCCATCAGTGAGACGAATGATCAAGGGACCGGCCAGGTCGGCGGTGCGCCGCACTTGAACTTGATCCGCGCGATCAGGGGCGATGTCAACAATCAATGAGCCAGCCTGGTAATAGGATCCTTCCAATTCAATGCGACCGATAGAGTCTCCTGGGGAAAGCTCTCCTTGCTGTGCGATGTAGAGAGCGCCCTCGGCACCAGAGATGGTACCTTGACCACGGAGCCCTCCTTCAATCGATAGCCAACCGGATATTGCCGTTGTCTGATTCGACGCCAGCGTAAGCACACTGTCATTGTGTCCGATGGACCCAAAATAGTTCGCTCCAACGAACTCCCCGCCGCTCCACAGTACTTGTCCCGCCAAGCCCCCGCTGGGGTTCGCGGTGTAAGCGCCGCCCGCCAGCTCCAGGTTAGTGCTTGCGGTGTTGATCATCGTGAAATAACCACCACCGGAAATACGCACGCGGCCTGGTCCCATGATGCGAGTTGCATAAAACTCTACCGGGTTTGTGAATTCCAAGACGCCGCTTTGCGCCTCAATGGAGCCATATTGGTCGCTGAACGTGACTTCACCAATTCGCGTCACCCCATCTCCCCCGGCCTTACGGAAAAGACCTCCCCATTGGTAAAAGGTGCCCCGACTACCGTTGGTCCCGTCACCCTCCAGCACTAGACCATCCGCGAGTACTTGTGTGGTCGAGAGATTCGCAAGATAAGAGTCAGCGGCGATGCGAAGGTTTCCGCCGACCGCAAGCGTCAGTACGCTATCAGGCTGCGAGGTTGCTCCAAAATAGCTTGATCCAACGAACTGCCCGCCGCTCCATAGTACTTGTCCCGCCAGGCCTCCATCAGAGGAGTACATGGTGTAAGCGCCGCCCGTCAGTTCAAGGTTGGTGCTTTCGGCGTTGATCAGGCCGAAATTTCCACCGCCGGCAATACGCACCTGGCCTGGCCCCAGAATGCGAGTTCCATAGAGTTCTACCGGATGGGCGAACTCCAAGACGCCGCTTTGTGCCTCGATAGAGCCATTCCGGTCTCTGAACTTGATATCCCCAACTTGCGTTACGCCGCTGCCACCCTCCTTACTAAAAACACCCTCGTTATAAAATTCACCGTTACTGCCCTCGAAAACCAGCCCATCAGCAATGACCCTGGCGGTTGCCACGTTCGCAAGATAAGAGTCAGCGGCGATGCGAAGGGGTCGGTTGACCGCAAGCGTGAGAACGTCATCGCGGCCCGGCACACCAAACCAATTTCCGCCAGAGAACTCCCCGCCAGTCCAAAGCATCTGCCCGTTAAAGTCCCCGGCCAGGGCCGAGTAGCTAACGCTTGTGTAAACGCCTCCTGCCAATTCGATATTGGCAGTTGCGGCATTCATACCTTGAAACTGGCCGCCACCTGCGATGCGCACCGAACCGGCTCCGCTGACTGTTGTTTGTAGGAAGTACACTGGATACGAAAACTCCAACACTCCGGAACCGACCTCGATCCTGCCGGAAATATCGTCAAACCTAGCGGCAACTATAGTTTTGCCTTGCCCGCCGGACTTGCGAAAGATACCCGAATTCCAGAAGTAAGGGACAACGCCAGGATAGATAGTAGTAAGGTTGTTGTCAGATCCGATTTCCCAGATACCTTCATTCATATGAGCCGGCTGATCGTAGGAATGGGCGGCAAATAGTTCTATATCGATGCCGACAAAAGTCAGGTGAGCATGATTGGCAAGAACTAACCCGGCTGTTTGGGGGGCTACGGGTGCGATGTCTAGTAAATGATAGTTGGTCGCTGTTATCGTTCGATGGTGTCCCTGCTCGATAGATAAGATCCCATCTGCATAGTAATGGACAGATGGCAAATAGCCGGGGCAGGGACCGAACCATGACTCCAGAAGCAAGAAGTTTCCCGGATACCAGTAGGCGAAGCACACTTCATCGCCCGAAACGGGCATTGCAATAAGCGACAGCCATAGTAACGGATAGACGGTGGTATGATTCATAGCGAAACCCCGGCTCTCTTGAGATCTCAGTAGGTTACAATATACGTAATCGTTCAGACCCCCGACAGCGGCAGCGGTGCGAGGCGCCGTCCCTGGAGGAAATAGGGGAAGTACCACGATATCCTCCGCCGACAGACTCCTTACGATACCGCGTCCGTAAGGCAGACTTCTCTACTCTGCTTCAGGGCCGAGTGCCCATGAGGCGTCGCCAACGCCACTGGTCTTTGATCATAAATCCGGACAAAACAATACGCAAATAATTTGCTGAGAAAATGCAAGCCCTTGTCTTTTATAAGTCCCGGCGCTGTAAACTAGGCGCAAGGTGGCCGGAATCATGATCAAGGCCCGCGCCGTGGTGGCGCCGGCCGGATGACGGCCCGGCCAGGCGCCCACTTCACGGCTGAACATCCGCGTTGATGTCATCGAAAGCCTGACACGCCGGACCCTATGCCAACCTTACCTCGTCCAACAGCTCGGGGTGCCGGTCGAGCACCTTGAGCAGCTTCACCAAGGCCAACGACGGCTTGGTCTTGCCGGTCTCGTAGCGCGAGAACGCATTGACGCCACCGCCAAACAGTTCGGCCGCTTCACGCTGGTCGAGTGCGAGTTTCTTGCGCACGCTGGTGATGAAACCAGGATCAACGATCGCGGCGTTCACCTGCTTCGAGAAGGCCCGCATCTCACGCATGACGCGCTCGGATTCCGCCCCAGCCAAGACGGATTCAGCGCAGGCCGGGCAGAATTCGCCCGTTACCGCGGCAATGACCGTGGTTTCCCCCTTGTAGGTGTAGGGAAGGTCGCGCACGTCTCGGATCAGTTCAGCCGCGCCGCAAACAGGACATTTCATGTTCATAGCTCGGAAAGCTTGCAGTGAGGGGTTCGTTTCTCCATAACCAGATATTAACCAAGTTGGTTTTTTTAGCAAGTGTAGGTTCAGGTGTTTTAGTTAGGGTTCAGGCTGACCGCGGGTCCGGTCCCACCGCGGTCACCAGCGCGATACGTCCCTGCACCTGCCAGTGGACGCTCAGATCATAGAGCCGCAGGGCGAAGGTTTCGCGGTCGGGATAGCGGTCCATATAACCGGGGCGGGGGTCCTGGGCCAGGACCTGGGTGATGAGCAGGCGCAGTTGGCGATGGCCGTCGGGGTCGGCGGCGGCGATGGCGGACTCAGCGGCCGGACTGAAGGTCACCGTCCAGTCGTCCACCGCGTCGGCGTTCACCGCGAACCCCGAGCGCGCCACGGGCAGTGCATCGGCGTAGGGGACATAGGGCTTCACATCCAACACCGGGGTGCCGTCCAGCAGGTCAACCCCACACAGGCGCAGGCGCAGACCGGCCGGGGTGCGCTCGAGCCCCTGATGCGCCACGGCGGAGATCCCGATGGGATTCGGCCGGTAGGGGGCGCGGCTCGCAAAGACCCCCACCCGCTCCCGGCCGCCCAGGCGCGGCGGGCGCACCGTCGGGCGCCAGCCGGCGGTGAGGCAGTCGGCGTGGAAGACGAAGATCAGCCAGACGTGTGAGAAGCCCGCGATCCCGGTGAAGGCCTCCTCCCGGGCAAAGTCCGGCAGCAACTCCAGAGCGGCCTGGGCGGCCGTCACCAGCCCCGGCTGGCGGGGGATGCCGAACTTGTCGGTGTAGGGCGAGCGGATGACGCCGATGGGGGAGAAGGTGAAGGGCATGGGTTAGCCGAGCCGGACCTCCCAGCGGTAGGTCCCGCCCACCGCGGGCAGCGTGATCCGCGCCGCCCCCTCGCTGACCAGCGATGGCTGGCCATCCAGGCTGGCGGCGACCACCTGGCCGGCCCCGCCGTTGTCGACGGCGATCTCGCAGACCGTCAGGCCATCGGGCAGCCGGTAGTGGATGCGAAACCCCGGCCAGTCGGCGGGGATGCAGGGCTTGAGGATCAGGGTGCGCCCGTCCTCCACCCGCAGGCCCAGGACCGACTCGATGCCGACCCGGTACATCCAGCCGGCGGAGCCGGTGTACCAGGACCAGCCGCCGCGCCCGATGTGGGGTGCGGTGCCATAGATGTCGGCGGCGACGGCATAGGGCTCCAGCCGATAGGTCTCGACCCCGGCCGGGGTGGCGGTGTGTGAGACCGGGCTCAACATCGCGAGCAGGCGCGCGGCGCGCTCGGTAAGCCCGAGTTCGGCCATGGCCATCACTGCCCAGCAGGCGGCATGGGTGTATTGGCCACCGTTCTCCCGCACCCCGGCCAGGTAACCCTTGATATAGCCGGGGTCGTGGGGGGTATCGACGAAGGGCGGGGTCAGTAGCCGGATCAGGCGCTCCTCCTCGCTGATCAACTCCGCCTCGAGTGCATCGAGTGCCTGCTGCGCCCGCGCGCGCGGGACGGCGCCGGAGATGGCCGCCCAGGACTGGGCCAGCGCGTCGATGCGGCACTCGTCATCGGTGGCGCAACCGAGCGGTGTGCCGTCGTCATAGTAGGCACGGCGGTACCAGGCGCCGTCCCAGCCGGACTCTTCCAGGGCCAGGACCAGCACGGCGCGGTAGTCGGTGTAACGGGTGACGCGCGCCGCATCGCCGCGCGCCGTGCACAGCGGCAGGAAGTCGCCCAGGCAGCGATAGAGGAAAAAGCCCATCCAGACGCTCTCCCCGCGGCCCTCCCGGCCGATGCGGTTCATGCCGTCGTTCCAGTCGCCGGTCCCCATGAGCGGCAGGCCGTGGATGCCGAGCGTCAAGGAGCGGTCCAGGACGCGGCAGCAGTGGTCATAGAGGTCGCCGGATTCCCCGCTCGGCGTGGGCTTCAGGAAGGTCTCGTCCTCCCCGGGCTCCAGGGCGCGGGCGGTCAGATAGGGGGCCGACTCGTCCAGGATCGCGCCGTCCCCGGTAATCCGGATGTAGTGGCTGGTGACGAAGGGTAGCCACAACAGGTCGTCGGCGAAGCGGGTGCGCAGGCCGCATTCCATGGGGGCGGCGTGCCACCAATGCAGTACATCGCCCTCGACGAACTGGTGGGCGGCGTGCAGCAGGATCTGGGCGCGCGTGAGATCCGGGCGCAGCATCGCCAGTGCGGCCGAGTCCTGAAGCTGGTCGCGATAGCCGAAGGCGCCGCCGGACTGGTAGAAGGCCGAGCGCGCCCAGATACGGCAGCTCAGGTTCTGGTAGACCAGCCAGCCGTTGAGCATGAGGTCGATGGCCGGGACCGGGGTCTCGACCTGGAGCCGGCCGACCAGATCGGCCCAGAACCCCCTGGCGGCGGCCAGTGCCTGGTCGATGGCGCCGGGTTGGCGGTAGCGTGCGAGGAGCGCGTCCAGCTCCGCCTTACTCAGGCACTCGCCGAGCAGGAAACTGCACTGCGCGGTCTCGCCGGGGGCGAGCGTCAGGGTCACTTTCTGGGCGAGGCAGGGGTCGAGACCGGCGCCGCAGCGACCGTCGAGCAAGGGGCTGGTCGAGCGTTCCAGCGTATTCGGTGAGTTCGTACTGGTGGCAGGGATGCCATCCATGGCCTGGGTCCCGGCGTCCCGGCCGGGATCACCTCGGCGCAGGGCCGCGGGGTCGGAGAGGTCGCCATGGCGGCCGATGAAGCCGGCCCGATCGCCGGTGTAGCTGGTTGCTCCCGCAACACCCCCGCTCACGACGGCGAAGGCGAAGACGCGACCATCGGCAAAGTCGCCAGCCGCCGGGTTGGTGGCGGTGAGCAGATCACGGGCGTCGTCGTAGGCGGTGTAGATGGGGCTCGGGCTCACCGGCTGGTTGCCCATGACCAGCTGCTGGTAGGCGACGACGGCCAAGGTCCGGGCGCGGCTGCCGTGATTGGTCAACCGCAGATGCAGGACCCGCAGCGGGTCCGCGCGGGGGACGAAGAGGGTCGTCTCCTGGGTCAGGTCGGCAGCGTCGCAGCGAAAGACGGAATAGCCGAAGCCGTGACGGACCTGGTAGTCACAGGGGGCCGGGCGGGGACCGGGCAACGGCGACCAGCACGCGCCGGTGTCCTGGTCCAGCAGATAGAGGGCCTCACCGAAGGGGTCGATGACCGGGTCATTGGACCAGGGGGTGAGGCGGTTGGCCTGGCTGTTGCGCGCCCAGGTGTAACCGGCGCCCACCTCACTCACCAGACAACCGGCACGCTCGTTGGCGATCACATTGATCCAGGGCAGCGGCGGTCGGCGCAAGGTGCCGTCGGCCTGGCGGCGCAGCTCAATCACATATTCGCGGCCGTCGGGGGAGAAGGCGCCATAGCCACTTGCTGGTTCTTGGGGCGGCACTGGCGGTCGGGGGACCGCCAGTGCATCGCCGAGCTGAAGCTCGGCGCTCCCAGCAGGAGGCGCAATCAGCGCCAGGGCTGCCGCCCGATCCGGGGCGACGCCGGTGAGGAAGCACAGCTCGGCCGTGGCACCGGCGGCCAGTTCGACCCTGGTACGCAGGCTGAAAACGGGGTCCAGTACACTGCCGACGGTGCCGGAGAGCGGCGCCCCCGCGGCCAAGGCGGCGGGGGCGGCCGGGGTCCGCCCGCGCCCCAGGAAGCGCATCCGGTCGGTCTCCCACTCCCGCGCCCCCGCGCCCACCAGGGCATGGACCAGCCACGGCCAGTGCTCACCCGCGGCCCGCGGGCGGCGGCGGGCCAGCAGGGCACCGGTCGCGGCGTCGCGCTCGGTCTCCACGAACAGCTTGGAGAAGGCGGGGTGGGCGGCATCTCCCGCCGGATGCGCCAGGACCACCTCCAGGTAGCTCGTCACCTCGAGCCGCCGGGGCCGCTCGGAGCGGTTCGTCAGGGTCAGGCGGCGGTACTCCAGGTCCGCGGCGGCATCCACGCTGACCGCAAGCCGCGCGGCGATCCCATCATCCTCGCGCTCCAGGCTAAAGCACCCGTCGGTCAACTCGGTCCGATAGTCCGGGGTCGGCGTGCGTGTCGGCTGGTAGCCCACTGACCAGTAGCGTCCGTCATCCAGGTCACGCAGGTACAGGACGCTGCCGAGCGCGTCCTGGACCGCGTCGGCCGAGGCGCGGGTGAGCGCGATCCAGTCCCAGTTGGACCGACCGGCCCCGGTGTCGGCGATCAGCACCTCGTAATGCCCGTTGGATAGGCGATGGATGGGGGCGGCGCCGCCCTGGGGGTCAGCGAATCGGTCGGTGCTCATCGGCTGCCAGTCTCTGAATAAAAAAGAAAGTATTCGCGTCTCGCGCGGACTAATCGGTCTGGCGAGGTTGCAGGATCACGGTCGCTGGCAGGGCGGCCACGGCGATCTCCGCCGCCGCGTCGAAGGCGCCAGGTGTACCGTTGACCAAGACCTGGTACGCCTGCTCGGCCCCGGGCGGGGCGCAGCGGATACCACCGGGCGGCAGCCGCAGGTCGCCCCCCAGCACGAGGGTCAGACCGCCGTCCGCAGTCGCGGTGAGCCGTAGATCCAACCGACCATAAGCGGTCGGCAGGCCGGCGACCGCCACCGGCCCCGCCGCCAGCCAGTGCTCCGGGATGCCGGCCGCCACCACCAGCGACTGGTCCGCCTCCCGCTCGTAGGCGAACAGGTCGCGAAATACCAGGGCGTATTCGGCCCCGATCCAGGCATGAGGCAGGTCGCCTTGATGGCCCGAGGTGCGCGGGTCGGCCCAGGCGATCTCGGGCCACTGGTTCCAGGCGGGCGGGCGGCGTTCCGCCAGGTGGAAGTCCAGCAGTTCATGGGCCTCCCGCCGCCAGCGCAGCCGCACCAAGGCACCGATGATGCGGATCTCATACGGGGTGTAATTGGTCCAGGGCGCCCCGCCCCCATGCATGGCACGGAAGCGCTCGAGAAAGCGCTCAAAGGTACGCAGTGTGGCCGCCCTCGGCAGGGCCTGGAATTCGTCGATCACGGTCAGTGCATTGGCCACCGCGGTGGGGTCCTGGTCCGCCCACTCGACCGAGCCCGGCAGGTAGTCGATCCCCCGCGCGGCCATGGTCTCCTCCAGTGAGGCCAGCAGGGTGGCGCGGAAGTCCCCCGCCAGGGCGGCGAGCCGCGCCGACTCGGCCTGCTCGCCCAAGGCCGCGGCCAGGGCGGCGGCATCCTTGAGGCCGCGCAGAGCCCAGAAATCGTCCCAGTACGCATGCACCGGCTGGGCCAGATAGCCCTCGTGGCTCACCGATTCGGGCAACAGACCGAAACAGGCCCGTTGCTCCCCATCGCGGTAGGCGTCGGTCAGGCGCTCGGCGCGCAAGGCCTCGAGATAGCCGACCGCCAGCTGCACCTGGGGCCAGAGGTCCCTTACCAGGCCCAGGTCGGCGGTGAAACGGAAGCAGTCGGCGACGGCGAAGATGAACTCGCCGTGGCTGTCATGCTCCGGGAGCCAGTCCACCCCGGTACGGTCCACGCAACAGGGGACATTGCCGTCGGCGCGCTGGAATTGGGCATACCAGCGGATAAAGGCCACCGCCTCGGCCGGGCAACCCAGGCGCGCCAAGGCGGCGCCCATGACGGCACCGTCACGGATCCAGGAGCGGGTATAACGGCGCGGGCCGGGCTGCAGGGCAGGGCCGTCGCGGTTGATCAGGATGTGTGCAATGGCCGTCTTGCAGGCGCGGCCGGCGTCCGCCGCCACCGTCGGTAGGTCGAAGCGGACCCGCCCCAAGACCTGGGACCACTGAGTCACCGCCCGCTGGAATTGTGCCGGCCCGGATAGCCCCTGCGGCACCCGCCGGTGCAGGGTGCCGGGCGCCACCGCGCCGAAGGGTGCGACCAGATACAGCTCGGCCTGACCGCCAGCCCCCAGGTGCAGATCGAAGCGCACTGCGCCGGAGGCAAAGCCGACCCCATCGGTGATGGCGAGCCCGGCGGGGAGCTCGCCGCGGGCCAGGTAGTCGGTGATCGGTCCCTGGTCGAAGGGCACGAGGCCGACCCCGGAGACCGGCCCCAGCGGGACCAGTGCCCGCTCGCCGTTCACCCACAGGGCGCCGTCCGCGAAGGCCAAGGCGCGCACCGGGCTGGGTCCGCCCAGGGTCTGGTGGGCCTGCCAGGGGGGCGTGACCTGGAACGGCCGCACCGCGGCAAAGAGGGTCAGGGCGCGCGCGGCTGGCCCCGCGTTCTTGACGCGGTAACGAATGAAGAGTCGGCGCTCCCCGCGCTGCTCGGTGGCAAAGACCGTGGTGGTAAGGGTGGCCTCGGCGCACTGCCAGCACACCGACGGGATGGGCAGCTCGCCCCGCTCTAGCGTCTGTGTGATGTCGCAGTCGGCCCAGGAGAGCAGGCGACCGTCCAGATACAGGAAGGGCTCCAGGCTGCAACTGCCCGCCTCCAGTTCCACCAGACCGTCCTCGTTGACCAGCGCGGACAAGGCGCCGTCCGGGCAGTCGACCGGGGTCCAGTAGGTCTGCTCGCGCCCGAGCCAGCGGGGATAGTGCCCCCGTGGCGAGCGTTGGGCGATGGTGTGAAACCAATCGGCCAAGGTGCGCGAGGCATCGTAGGGCAGCACCTCCAGCGTATGCAGACCCGGCAGCGGCGCGTCCTCCCGGGCGCTCAGTTCAAGGCGCAGGAGGCGCGACTCGCCCCCCGGCAGATAGATCAGGCTCGCGGCCCCCGCGGCGTCGGTGGCCTCATACAGGGTCCGCCAATCGGCTGGATCGTCTGCCGGATCGTCCCCGCCCAGGTCGCTGGCCCGCACCGCGAAGGCACAGCCCTGGGCATCGGGTGCCCAGCGCAACGCCAGGCCCCCGTACTCGCGCAACTCGTGGAAGTCGATGGTCAGCCGTGCCTTGGTCGCGGATGGCGCTGGGCACCAATAGGTGTCCGCGCACTGGTCCAGCACGGCCGTCGGCGGGTGGCCCGCCAGGTGGCTGGAGGCCGTGAGGCGCGGCGGCCGCTCCAGAGTACGATCCACCAGGCACAGGTCGCTGAGCCACACCGTCCCCCGCCCGCCGGCACCGGCGACGATGCCGAACTCGATGGCACCGATCTCCCGGGGCGCCCCGCCGCCAGCCGGCCCCCAGGCGTAGTCGAACTCCCGCCCCTTGATCTCGAGGGTATGGCGGATGGGCGTGAAGGCCCCGGTGGGCTCACGGTAGCGCCAGACATTGACATTGGCTGGGTCCGCCAGCTTGACTTCAAAGACATTATCGGGTGCCTCGGCCCGCAGCTCCAGGCGCAAGGCATAGGACTCCGGGAGCGACAGTGCGAGCGGGCACCGCGCCACCACGAAACCGCCGCCGCCCCGGAAGTCGAAGTCCAGCCGCAGGGCGGGCCCTTGGGGACCGGATTCGGTGGTGATCGTGAGTCGGGCCTCGCCCGCGGCGACCGCCAGCCAACCCGCTGGATCGGCGAGAACATCGAGAACCCGGACCTGCATCGTGACGACTCCTGATGGATTGCGCTGAGTTATATCAGTGGGTTAGTGGTGATCGATGGCGGCCGGCGGCGGGCGTTACGGGGCTTGCCGACCATCTTCGATGGGCCGCGAGCCAAACTTTGGGCCGGTCCCAGGCGCAAGGGTATACTGGCCCCCGCCGGGTGTCATCGCTCGCCGTTGCCGCGGCCGACCGACCGTGAAACCTTGAGCCCTTGAGCCGATCGGCATACCCCGCCCCTACCAGGTAGAAAGCACTCAGCGATGACCGCGACCCGAGTTTCAATCAACAAGAACGCCTGGCCCCGCTTTTTGGGCATGCTCAAATTGCTCGCTAAGTCGGAGGCCGGCCCCCAGGCCAAGCTGTTCGCATTCCTCTTGCTCTGCTTTCTCCTCAGCATCAGCGCGCTGAACGTCATCAACAGCTATGTCGGCCGCGATTTCATGACGGCGATCGAGAGCAAGCAGATGGGCGGCTTTGTCAAGTACGCACTCATCTATCTGGTCGTCTTCACCATCTCGACCGCGGTGGCGGTGTTTCTGCGCTATTGTGAAGAGCGGCTCGGCTTGTTGTGGCGCCATTGGCTCACCGCGCGCGCCATCGACAAGTATACCGACGATCACACCTACTTTACGATGAACGCCTACGGCGACCTGAAAAACCCGGATCAGCGGATCGCCGAGGATATTCGCTCGCTGACCGCCACTACCCTGTCGTTCGTGCTGATGCTGCTGAATGCCACCATTACGGTGATTGCCTTTGCCGGCGTCATGTGGTCCATCAGCCCACTGTTGCTGCTGGTCACGGTCCTGTACGCCGCCGCGGGCTCACTCTTTTCATTTTATCTCGGTCGCCCACTGATCCATCTCAATTATGATCAATCCGACAAGGAGGCCAATTTCCGCGCGCGCCTGGTCCATGTGCGGGAAAACGCCGAGTCCATCGCCCTGGTGCGCCAGGAAGATCGCTTGCGCGACCGGCTCCAGAACCGTCTGGAACAATTGGTCGCGAATTACCGGCGCATCATCGATGTCAACCGCAACCTGGGTTTCTTCACCACCGGTTACAACTACCTGATCCAGATTATCCCGGCACTGCTGGTCGCACCGCTCTTCATCGGCGGCCATGCCGATTTCGGCGTCATCAGCCAGTCGGCCATGGCCTTCGGTCACCTGATCGGCGCATTCTCACTGATTGTCACCCAGTTTCAGTCGATCTCGGCCTATACCGCCGTCATTGCCCGCCTGGGGGCCCTGGCGGATGCCATGGACGCCGCCGCGGCGCCGACCTCGCCGGCCATCGCTTATTGCAACGATTGCGGTCTGATCGCCTTCGACCGACTGACGCTGCGCTCGCCGCGCAGCGGGCGCTATCTAGTCAAGGACTTGACGGTGTCGCTGCCCTTGCACAGCCATGTGCTGATTCGCGTCGCCGACGACTCCGCCCGCACCGCGCTGTTCCGGGCCACCGCGGGACTATGGAACCAAGGCGAGGGCGAGATCACCCGCCCCGAGTCGGACGATCTGCTGTTCCTGCCGGAGCGCCCCTATGTCCCGCCGGGGACCTTGCGCGAGGTCCTGTTGCCGGGCGCGGCCGATCATGACGTCGTCTTTAAATCGGTGCAGAAGGCCAAGACCAACGGCGGGCGACGCTTCTCGGATGAGGGCATCCTCAACTGCCTGCGGCAACTGCGGCTGGTGGCGGTGATCGAGCGCGCGGGCGGGCTGGACAGCGAAAAGAATTGGAGTGAGCTCCTGTCGCTGGGCGAGCAGCAAACCCTCGCCTTTGCCCGCGTGTTGCTGGCGGAGCCTGCGTTCGTCTTTCTCGACCACCCCAGTCGCGCGTTGAGCGAGGCCCAACTCGATGAACTGTTGCTCCTGTTGCGCGAGCGGGACATCACCTATGTCACCCTGGGCGAGGACGACGACGACACCGCGCTCTACGACCAATTGCTCACCATCCACAGCGACGGTCACTGGACCCTGGTCCCGCTCCGAGGCGCCGCGGCCAAGCCGTTGGACGCGGTCGCTACGAGTGGATAGGGAAATGATGATCCGCCAATGAACGCGAATGAACGCAAATGAAGATGCGGCCGGTGCGGACCGCACGCCAGTAATGATGTGTTGGTATCGTTCAGCAACGATACAATACCAAAGCCGCGGCCCCGACACTCCTTTCATATTTGCGTTTATTTGCGTTCATTTGCGGACAATCCTCTTATTAATCGTTGCGTGAGGCGCCGATGTCGACCAATCCGCCTTTCCCCCCCGGCTTCCTATGGGGCGCCGCCACCTCCGCCTATCAGATTGAGGGTTCACCGCTGGCGGACGGGGCTGGTGCGAGCATCTGGCACGGCTTTAGCCACCAGCCCGGGGCCGTGGCCAATGGCGACACCGGGGATCGCGCCTGCGACCACTACCGGCGCGCCGACGCGGACCTGGACTTCATGGCCGAACTGGGGCTCACCGCCTATCGCTTCAGCGTCGCCTGGGGGCGCGTGCTGCCCAAGGGCACCGGGCGGGTCAATGCCAAGGGGCTGGACTTCTATCAGCGCTTGGTCGACGGATTATTGGAGCGCGGTATTCAACCCATGGTCACGCTCTACCATTGGGACTTGCCGGAGGCCTTGGAGGCGCGCGGCGGTTGGCGCAATCCTGATAGCGCCCGCTGGTTCGCAAACTATGCCGCGACGCTTTTCGATGCACTCGATGACCGGGTGGGGTTGTGGGTGACGCTTAACGAGCCCTGGGTCAGCACCGTCTTGGGCCATTTAAGCGGGGAGCACGCCCCCGGGCGCCGCAGTCTCAGCGAACCGCCCCGCGTCGCCCATCACCAACTCTGTGCCCATGGCGAGGCGGTGGCCGCCTATCGCGAACTCGGTCGCCATCAGATCGGCATCAGCCTCAACCTGGAGCCCCAGCAGCCGGCCACCGACTCACCGCAAGACCGGGAGGCGGCCAGGCGGCGCCATCACTTCATCAACCGCTGGTTCCTGGACCCCCTGTTGCTCGGTCACTACCCGGATGAGTTGGCGGCGATCTTTGGCGCGGACTGGCCGCGTTTCCCGCCTGAGGACTTGCAGCGCATTCAGGCGCCACTCGACTTCCTCGGGATCAATTACTATTCGCGCGGCCTGGTCCGTCACGACCCCACTGAACTGCCCTGCGCGGCGCGACGCATCGCCCCACCGGATCGGCCCTGCACCGCCATGGGCTGGGAGGTCTACCCGGAAGGGCTGACCGAGACCCTGCTCTGGGTCAAGCAGCGCTATGGCGACCTGCCGCTCTATATCACCGAGAACGGCGCGGCCTTCGATGACCCGGCGCCAGTCGGCAATCAGGTCCAGGACCCGGAGCGCGTCGACTATCTGCGCACCCACCTGGTCGCCGCCCGTGCCGCCATCGCACAAGGGGTGGATCTGCGGGGCTATTTCGCCTGGTCACTGCTCGATAATTTTGAGTGGGCCGAGGGCTATGCCAAGCGCTTTGGCCTCGTGCATGTCGACCACATCACCCAGTGCCGTACCCTCAAGGCCAGCGCGCGGTACTACCAGGCGCTTATTTCGGAAGGAGGTTAATCCGCTTCATTTATCCTAAGAAGAGTCGTTAAGCCGCAAATGAACGCAAAAAACGCAAAATACATTACACCAGGAAATTGATCGGCTCCCGATGGGTGCGGAATCACCTCAAGGCATTGCATGGTCAGGCTGGTTCCCGGTTGCAGCAGGGGTATCAAGGGCGGCGAAGGTGCCGGACGACACGCGATAATCCTCATCGCCACTATAAACCTCGATTTCGGTTACCGCTTGGTCGGCACCAGTGATCGAGAATTTTCTTGCCGCCACCCGACCGGATGCCTGGCGCATGGCCTCTTCAACCAGGATCGTGCGGACCGGGGAATGCCGGCCATCGAACAGTTGAGTCCGCAATGACAGGTGCCGGTTCGGGTCGACACAGCTCACCACCTCGCGGATCGGGGAAGCGGCGCTTTCAGTGTGCAAGCGGACATTGACACAGTCGTCCTCGCCGACCCGGGCGGAGCCCCCCAGATGGGGTTCAGGCCAGCTCCACCAAGGGGCGAACAGGTCCCAAACGACCAGATTTGAGTCGAATATCGGTATGAATGAATCGGCCGGCGCGGGCGCGGCGGCGGCCGATTCGCGATAGGTGACGGCCCTGATTGGGCCATCGCCGCTGCGCTCCGCCGCAATGAATCGATTGCGTATGCGCTCCGGCGCAATGCCGCGAATCACCAGGCGCTCCCGTGCGGCCGCTATCTGCCCGACGATGGAAATCTTGATAGGCAGCGCGCGCTGGCCAGTGGGGGCGACGAGGGTGATGTTCATCCGCGCCGCGAACCCGTCTGAATGCCGCACTTGGCGCATTGCCTGCGCAATTGCAACCGGAGCTAGCTCCTCGCCATCGGCGGCTGGCGCGATCAGCACCAAAGCCAGCAGGAGCGCGCTGCCGCGCCTCATCATTCGTGCCAAAGCGCCTGCGCCGGTCGCAGGCGGGCCGCTTTGAGCGCAGGAAAGAGGCCGCCGGCGATACCGAGCAGCACCGAGAGCCCCACCACGGCCACCAGAAAGCTGGGTGAGAAGACGGCATCGATCTTGCCGCGCATCACCTCCATGTGCTCCAGGATGCCGGTAATTGCGATGCCGACCAGGATACCGATCAGCCCCCCCGCCAGGGTCAGGATCACTGATTCGTAGAAGACCAGTTGCATCACGGTCCGGCGCTGCCAGCCGACCGTCAGCAGAATGCCGATCTCGCGGGTGCGCTCATTGATGCTCATCAGCATGGTGTTGAACACCACGAGCGCGCCGACCAGGCCGGCGATCAGGATGGTGGCATGGCTCATCGCCTTGGAAATGCGCACGACGGTATTCTTGCCGACCAGTTCACCGGAGGTGATGGCAACGAAGCCAGGCAGGGTGGCGCGGACCTGCGACTTGAACTGCGCCAGATCCGCCGGGGTAGCCGACTCATCCACCTTGACGTTTAGGATATTGACCTTTCCCGGCTTGTCCAGGATCTGCTGCGCCAGGGTGAGCGACATCACCACTGCACCATTTTCAATCGCCGCCGGGCTTTCAAAGACCCCGGCCACGCTGAACTGTTGGCCTTCGATCTCAAGCCGATCGCCCACCGACTTGTGCAGCAGCTCGGCAGCCAACGAGCCGATCACGACCACCGGTTCGGTATCGGCGCTCGCCCAGCGCCCGTCCACCAGCTTGAGATGGTCCCACAGATAGCTGCCATAGGCCCAGCCGAAGACAAAGACGGGCGGCGAGCCTTCGCCCACGCTCAGCATTTCACTCAATAGCCCGACCACCTGCTGGACGTGCGGATAGCCCTTGAGCGCCTCCTGTACGCGCTCCGCCCGGAACGGCGAGGGCATGGCATTCTCGCTCGCGATCCGGGTCACGATAAGGTCGGTGCCACGCGCATCGTTAGCCTTTTGCCAACTGGCCTCGAACCCCCACGCGATACCAGTGAGTGCCACGACCGCCGCGATGCCAAGTGAAATGGCCGAGACCGTGAGTCCCGCGCGGGCCGGTCGGCGATAAATGTTGCCAAACGCCAGGCTCAACAGGTTCATGGGGCAGCCTCCGGCGACGGCGCGATCTGCCCGTCGCGCATCGCGACGATCCGATCGGCGCGCGCCGACACGCTCGGGTCGTGAGTGGCCATGATGACCGTTAGGCCCCGCTCCTTCTGTATGTCGGTGAGCAAAGTCAGCACTGCGGCGCTATTGGCGCTGTCCAGGCTGCCCGTCGGCTCGTCGGCGAGAATGAGATCCGGGCTGTTGATGAGCGCGCGCGCGATAGCGACCCGCTGGCGCTCCCCGCCCGACATCTTGTTGGGAAAATGGGCCAGCCGGTTTTCTAATCCCAATTTCGCGAGCAGGTCGCGGGCGCGTGCCATCTTTTCGCTGGCGGTCCCGGGGGTACCGATGGTGGCCACCAGGACATTATCGAGCGCGCACAGGGTCGGGATGAGATTGAAGGATTGGAAGATGAAACCGATGTGCTGCCGACGAAACCGCGAGGGGTCGCGAATCCCGGAATAGGGTTGCGCGCGGAAGAAGACCTCGCCGGTGGTCGGGGCCTCGAGGGTGCCGATGATATTCAACAGGCTCGACTTGCCGCAGCCGCTCGGGCCAACCACGGCGACGAATTCGCCCGCGCGGATTGCCAGATCGACTCCATTCAGTGCCTGGGTGTCACCATCATCGAAATGTAGGGCGAGTGCGCGGGCGCGCACGATGGCCTCCGGGAACGACTCTGTATTCATCTTATAGCGGAACCCGTGCGGCGGCGGCAAGCCGGTGCGGCTGGTAAACCTAAATGGTGCGATTGACGCCGGGGCGGCAGAACCTCGGCCTGGGCACGCGGCCCAGTGCCTGGCGAATCGGTCGTTAGTATGGATGATCATCTTCCAGCGACCGGAGGCTGTCAAGGTCAACCGTGGAGGCACTGGATCGGGCCAGGGGGAGTTTGCGGATGTCGCGATCTCGGGTAAGCTGCCTTGCCATCCCGCCGCGGCTGGCCAGGTCGTCCGTCAGGCCCGACGGGAGACCGGATGGCCGGCCACGGACCCCATTTCTAAGGGATCGATCAGGTTTTTGCTATCAAGCGGGCGGCGCACGCCCGGGAGCTCCCATGCACTGGCGCAACACCGAGGAATGTTACGGGGCGGTCGCCGTGGCCCTGCATTGGTTGATGGCTATCCTGGTCGTCGGGCTGTTCGCCCTCGGTGTCTATATGCGGAGCCTGACTTACCACGACGCCTGGTACATCCGCGGCCCCTACCTCCACAAGAGCGTCGGGCTCCTGCTCTTGGGCCTGCTGGCCGCCCGGCTGGTGTGGCGCTTCGTCAGTCCGCCCCCGCGCGTCCAGCTCACCCTGACGCCGCTCGTACGCCGGTTCTCGGGGCTGGTCCATGTGGTGTTTTATGTCTTGCTGTTCGCCATCATGTTGAGCGGCTATCTCATCTCGACGGCAGACGGGCGGCCGATCGAGGTGTTCGGGTGGTTCGCGATCCCCGCGACCTTGACCGGTATTCCGCGCCAGGCGGACCTGGCGGGCCAGGTCCACCTGATGCTTGGCTATGGCGTCATCGCGGTCGCGGTGGTGCATGCACTCGCCGCACTCAAACACCAGTTCGTCGACCACGACGACACCCTGCTGCGAATGCTCGGCTGCCGCGCATTTCGCTGACACTCACCGTTCCGCCATCCCGCACGAGGTCCAGTCCATGTCGATCGCCCAGCGCCCCTTACTCACCCTGGCTGTCCTGACCCTCGCCGCCGCGCTCGGTCTGCCCGGCAGCGCCACGGCGGAGGTTGAAAAGTACGTCATCGACACCGCCAACGGCCACGCCTCAATCAATTTTCGCATCCGGCACCTGGATTTCGGCTGGGTGTACGGCCGCTTCAACACCTTCTCCGGGACCTTCACCTACGATACCGAGTCCCCCAAGAACTCCGGCATCGAGCTCCAGATCCAGACCGCGAGCGTGGACTCCAATCAGGCGGAGCGCGATAAGCACCTGCGCAATAAGGACTTCCTGAACGTCGATAAATTTCCCACGGCAACCTTCAAGAGCACTTCCTACACCGAGGGCCTCGGCACTGCCGAACTCGCGGGCGATTTCACCCTGAACGGGGTCACCAAGCCCATCCGCTTCCAGGTCGAGCGGCTGGGTAATGGTCCCGACCCCTGGGGCAATTATCGTCGTGCCTTCATGGGCACCACCGAGATTCCCCTGAAGGCATTTGGGATAGAAGATTTTGGGCCGACCGCCAGGAGCGTGGAACTCACCTTTGTGATCGAGGGCATCCGGAAGTAGCCGGGACCGCTGGTGACTCCTGACGGGCTGCCTGCGGCGCGTCCCGAACCGCGGGCGTGCGCCCGGACGCATCCTCAGCGATTCTGATCATCTCCTTATCTGCCGCATGGCCTTGGCCAACGCCACGCCGGGCCAACCGGCGTTGACCCTAGACCGCCATCCATGCTGAAATGCTGAATCGTTCATCAAATGAACGATTGCCGCAGCTGCGCCCGGCAAACCGCGAGAAATTGGCCAGGAGTCACTGTACCGTCAATGACACGGTATGGCGGTAGCGTGCCTGAAACCCGATCCACAGGACTCGTTCCCCTGAGCGACGACGCCCACTACCACCTCCTGAAACTCTTGGCGGAGCGCCCCCAAGCCAGCCAACGAGAACTTTCACTCGCCCTTGGCGTCAGCCTGGGAAAGGTCAACTACTGTCTCAAGGCCCTCCTCGCCCAGGGCTGGATCAAGACCAGCAACTTCCAGAACAGCAACCACAAGCGCGCCTACCTCTACCTGCTTACCCCCAGCGGGATCGACGCCAAGGCGCGCATCGCCGCCCGCTTCTTAAAGCGCAAGATCGACGAATTTGAGGCACTGGAGTTGGAAATCTCCCGGCTGAAGGCCGAGGTCGCAGCCACCCACCCCGACCCGGCGCAACGCCCCGCCAGGGCGCCGGATCGGTGAGACGTGGACCGCGCGGACTGTTGTTCAACTCAGCGACCACCCAGTGCCCGCATCCTCATTGCAGCAGCACGGCGCCTTGACGGGCCATCAATCGTCCGCCAGGGAAAGCCTCATTAATGTGTGGTATCGTCGGAATCGTCGCTTACGGCAATGCCGCCCCAGTGGTCGCGCGCGAAGAATTGCGGGCGATGAGAGACCACATGGCCACTCGCGGTCCCGACGGCCTGGGCGAATGGATTTCGCCCGCCGACCGCGTGGCGTTCGGGCACCGCCGGCTGGCCATCATCGACCTGTCCGACGCGGCCGCGCAGCCGATGGCCAGCGCCGACGGCAAGCTGATCGTTACCTTCAACGGCGAGATCTACAACTACCTTGAGTTGCGCCGCAACTTGGAAGCGGCGGGGCACCGCTTCCGCAGCCACGGTGACACCGAGGTCCTGCTGCATCTCTACGCCGAACACGGGGCGGCGATGGTGCGGCTCCTGCGCGGCATGTTTGCCTTCGCGATTTGGGACATTGAGCGAGAACGCCTGTTCATGGCGCGCGACCCTTACGGGATCAAGCCCCTGTACTACGCCGATACCGGCGGCACCTTGCGTTTTGCCTCCCAGGTCAAGGCCCTGCTGGCCGGCGGTGCGGTCTCGCGAGCGCCGGAGCCGGCTGGCCAGGTGGGTTTTTACCTGTGGGGCAGCGTCCCGGAGCCATTCACACTCTACCGCGATATCCGCGCACTGCCGGCTGGCTGCACGCTCACCGTCAGCCGCGGTCGTGTTGGTGCGCCACTGCCCTATTATTCGATCGCCCAAGTCTATCTGGACGCCCAGCCGCACCCTGGGCAAGCATCCCCCGCCGATGCCCAGTGGATCATCCGCGAGGCGTTACTGGACAGCGTCCGTCATCATCTCCTGGCCGACGTGCCGGTCGGTGCATTCCTGTCCGCCGGCATTGATTCAGGCGCGCTCGTCGGGCTCATGCGCGACGCCGGGGCCGGTGAGATCCAGACCCTGACACTCGCCTTCGATGAGTTCCAGGGACGGCCCGATGACGAATCGCCACTGGCCGCGGAAATCGCCCGTTGCTATGGTACCTGCCATACCAACCGCACGGTTACCGCGCACGAATTTCAGGATGATTTGCCGCGGATTCTCGACGCCATGGACCAACCATCCATCGACGGTATCAATAGCTGGTTTGTCGCCAAGGCGGCGCATGAACTGGGTTTGAAGGTGGCCGTATCCGGTGTGGGCGGCGATGAACTGTTCGGCGGCTACCCGTCCTTTACCGATGTCCCGCGCTGGGTTCGCCGACTGGCCCTGCCGTCACGCATCCCCGGCCTCGGCCGCGCCCTGCGCCGTCTGACCAGTCCGCTGCTCGATCACGCACCTCAATCCTTTCACCTTTCTTCCAAGGCACTGAGCCTGCTCGAATACGGCGGCACCTATCCCGGCGCCTACCTGCTGCGCCGCGGACTTTACCTGCCGTGGGAACTCGATCCGTTAATGGACGGCGACAGCGTGCGCGAGGGCCTTCTCCGGCTCGGCCCGCTGGCCCGGGTGGGCCAACAACTCGCGCCGCTCCCGGGCACCGCCTTTGCCCGTGTCGCCACCCTGGAGTCGGCGCTCTACATGCGCAACCAGCTGCTGCGCGACACCGACTGGGCGAGCATGGCGCATAGCCTGGAGATCCGTGTGCCACTCGTCGATTCAATTCTCCTGGAACGGGTCGCGGCGGTGAACCAGCGCTTATCAGGCGACACCGGTAAGCGCTACCTCGCCGAGGCCCCGACCCGGCCCCTGCCAGCGGCGGTCATTGATCGTAAGAAGACGGGCTTCGGAATTCCCGTCGGCCGCTGGGTTGGCAATCAGGCGACGGCAGCGACGCGCTCGACCTACGGCTATACGCGCGACTGGGCACAACAGCTCGCAAGCCTCGCGTTCGACCGACCGGTTCCAGCCCGACTTTAGCTAAATCAAGCAACGGCTCCACTGCGTGTACTCACGTTGATCACTGACGCCCACGGTAGCTTAGGCGGGATCGCCCCCGGATCGCCGCGGATGAGCCTTATAAATGCTTCGATGAGATCATCGAATGGCTGCCAACGCTTAGTCCTTTAACTCACGGGAGGTGACGGGGCTGACCGGCCGCGACTCGCGGCCAAGGCGCGGCCGCTGGGGTTGCCGACACGGTGGTCTTTACCGGCGGCGTCCCGAAGGGGCTTGAATATTTCTCGTTAGAGCACGTCACCGAGCAGCTCGAAGGGGCCCGGCTCCGCGCCGTCGCATTGTGATGATTCGCTCTTGGCAGTCGCCGCGTCGGCACAAGGCCCCAGTGGTCATTAAATCCTTTAATCTTTAGCTTTTAACCCGAATTTCGCATGCCCAGTACCGTCCCAAGCCCCGGCCTGAACCAAAAAGACTGGACCCAGATCATCCAGCCCCGCGATCGTCTGTTCGATCTCAAGTTGCGCGAGCTGTGGCACTATCGTGATCTGATCGTCCTGTTCGTGCGACGCGATTTCGTCTCGCAATACAAGCAGACCATTCTCGGGCCGGCTTGGCATTTGATCCAGCCGCTGCTCACCACCATCGTTTTCACCATCGTTTTCGGTAAAATTGCACAGCTCCCGACCGATGGCGTACCGCCCTTCCTGTTCTACATGGCCGGCACCGTGATGTGGGGCTACTTTTCGGGCGTGCTGACCGGCACTTCGGGCACTTTCACGGGCAATGCGCACATCTTCGGTAAGATCTATTTCCCCCGGCTAGCCGTCCCGCTGGCCGGTTTGCTGTCGAAGTTGATCGCCTTTGGCATCCAATTCCTGTTTTTTCTTGGCTTCCTTGCTTATTTTATGCTAACGGGAGCCAATGTTTCACCCAACGCCTGGGCGCTCCTGACGCCGCTGTTGCTCCTGATGATGGCCTGCTTGGGGTTGGGGCTCGGGGTCATCGTTTCCTCGTTAACCACCCGCTATCGCGACCTGACCATCGTCGTCGGCTTCGGTGTGCAGTTGCTGATGTATGCCACCCCGGTGATTTACCCCCTCTCCGCGCTGCCCGAATCCTATCGCCTCTGGATGCTGCTGAACCCCATCGCGCCGATCATGGAGATCTTCCGCTACGCCTATCTTGGCGCTGGTGATGTCAGTCTCGGGCTGCTGGCCTACAGCATCGTTGTTACTGCACTCATTCTCTGGATCGGCGTGGTCCTTTTCAATCGGGTGGAGCGCACCTTTATGGACACAGTCTAGTAGGCGGTCGCGACGCCCGACGCTGCGGGCGCCACGCCCTCCCGACTTAATCCCGCCTTTCCCACTCGACTGCCAACCTGAATCCATGTCTGTCGTCATCAAAGTCGAAAACCTGAGTAAGTATTACCGCCTTGGAGTCATTGGCGGCGGCACCCTGCGCGAAGACCTCAACCGCTGGTGGGCCAAGGCCCGTGGGCGGCCCGATCCGCTGCTCCAGATCGGCATGGAAGACCACGGAAACCGCGAAGGGGGCGAGCTCTGGGCGCTGCGCGATGTCAGTTTTGAGGTCCGGGAGGGTGAGATCCTCGGCATCATCGGGCGCAACGGGGCAGGCAAGAGCACGCTGCTCAAGATCCTCTCACGCATTACCGCCCCCACCACCGGTCAGGTCAAGATCAGGGGCCGCGTTGGCAGTCTGCTGGAGGTCGGCACCGGGTTCCATCCCGAACTGACCGGGCGTGAGAATATTTATCTCAACGGCGCCATCCTCGGCATGAAAAAGGCGGAGATCGACCGTAAGCTTGAGGAGATCATCGATTTTGCTGAAATTGAAAAGTTCATCGACACGCCCGTCAAACGCTATTCGTCCGGCATGTATGTGCGCCTAGCCTTTGCCGTCGCCGCGCACTTGGAACCAGAGATCTTAATCGTCGATGAGGTACTGGCAGTGGGGGACTCGTTGTTCCAAAAGAAATGCATTGATAAGATGCTAGAGGTAAGCCGCAAAGGGAAAACAGTGCTGTTTGTGTCTCACAATTTGTCGGCAGTGAAAGCCCTTTGTAACGCGGCAAGCTTGCTCGTGGATGGACGGATTGTATTTTGCGGTGATGTTGAAAAAACAATCGAGCGGTATGTTGGCGAGGATCGCCTTGCTGGTCAGGAAATCGACCTTCATGTTATTGATCGAGAAACAGCTTATGCACAAGAAATCATTTTCGACAAAATCACATTTTTAAACTACCCAATACGATTTGGTGAAAAAATTACTTTTGATGTCAAGCTGAAAACGACTGAAGAAAATCGCAGGTTTCATATGCTTGATTTTGGTGTTGCGATACGCGACAAGAATTTGAATACTGTCATTCATTGCAGTAATAGGTATCTCGATATTAACTTTGATCATCTTGCTGACGAAAATTCATATGTTTTTGAGATAGATAACACCCTGAAGCCCGGCCGATATTCTGTGGTGTTGTTTTTGAGGGCTAATGAAATAGTTCAGGACTGGTTGAGCGATAAGATAGTGATTGACATTGAAGACGGGAATCCGTATGGCTACTATGACTCAGCACAGATCCAAGGTGTTGTTTTTCCATGCTTTAGTGTCAAAATGATTGAGGCCCGAGCATGAATCGCCTATTCAAGCTCCTTATCAGAATAATTGCGAAACGTACTAGCCGGCGCAACATTGAAAATTTTATATCGCATGTGGCGAACGCCGCTAAATTAGATTTACTGATGCTCGCATACAAAAGTAATGGCATTCTGAAGTATGAAAACGCGACTGTTAGTGGCGAGCTTTTCGTAATTGCCGATATCATTAAGGCGGGTCTGCCGAATCCTGCCGAAGCTGTATTTTTTGACGTAGGCGCAAATGTTGGAGACTACAGCAACGTATTGGCCAAAGAATATCCGGGCGCGGCCATATATGCATTCGAGCCGAACCCGAATACGTTCAGTCACTTGGTGAAAAATGCGCGTGGCGTTGCGAGATGTTTTAATATCGGCATGGGGGACAAGCAGGGAAACGGAATAATTGCCACTTGCTCTAACGGGCTTTTTAGCGCTCATGCCAGCATGTATCGGGAAGTCTTTGCAGAGTTTCACGGCCATACTGATATTGTGACTAATAGCTTCAAGCAAGAAACGATCGACGAATTCTGCGAGAGTGAGAACATTGGCAGGATTGACTTTCTGAAAATCGATACCGAAGGGAACGAGCTAAATGTATTAAAGGGAGCAGAAAACTCTCTCGCTCAGGGAAAAATAGATATGATCCAGTTCGAGTTTGGCGAGTGTAATGTGTTCTCTCGTGTTTTTTTGAGAGATTTTTACGCCATTCTCCATAATTACAACATTTACCGCATTGACTCAATGAGATTAATTCCTTTGTTTGACTACAATATAGGCAATGAAATATTCCGCTTCCAGAACTTTCTTGCAGTCAAAAAGGATTCTGGATTTTATAGTCGGCGAGAAAACGAAAGGTGATTAGAGTTAGCGTGCATTACAGACGGACTCGGTACGCGACACATTTTGGGATTCAGGCGCTTCTCTTTTTTTCTTAGCTGCAACGACCATGAACAAAGTAAAAAGATATATCAAGGGGCTTCTTCCTCTCCGATTCCAAGAAGTGATCGATATGGCAAATATTCAGCGTGAACGGGCACGGCAACAAGAAAGACGAAATACTCAAAATTACAGGAAAATTGACGATCTATTGAAGAGCGGCGCTCCAATAAAGCTAGAACTCGGGTCGGGAGGCAATAGATGTCTACCCGGTTGGACCTATGTTGACTTGGCTGGGGCTTGCGACCTCAACTTTGACTTGGCCCAGCCGTTTCCAATCCCATCCGATACTGTTGACTGTGTTTACTCAAGCCATCTTCTGGAGCATTTTCACTACCGGGAACTCCTAATTCATCTTGATGAATGTTTCCGCATACTTAAGCCTTCAGGGTTGTTTCGGGCAGCCGTGCCGAATGCGCAAATTTACCTGGATGCATATTCTGGAAAAGCCGATTTTGATCCGGACAAATTTTGCTTGTACAAGCCGGGGTACACGTACAATTCAAGAATCGATTTCGTAAATTACATTGCATACATGAATGGCTGTCATAGGTATTTGTTTGACAAAGAAAATATAGCGGCAATCCTGAAAGGTCGCGGCTTTAGTAGCGTGCGGCTTGGATCATTCGACAGCGCTATCGATCTTAAAGAAAGGGAATACGAGTCGCTGTACGTAGGCGCCAGAAAACCTACCACCCCACCTTAGCCAAGATTAACCGAAATGCATCGTTATCAGGTTTTTTCAAGAACGGCGAGATCGCATGTCTGATCGACCACTCCTACGACAATAGCGACAGCATACGTTTTACTGTCAGTGGCCAACTAACCCGCTGAAATGGGCGAGTAGCGGAATCCAAAAAGCCAGTTAGCGCAATTCGTTGATATGCGAGGGAATATTAGCCCTACGCGAGCCAGGCAGCACTAGCCATGTCTCAACGCACGCGTCAGAAAAACAGATGAATCAAGCCCCTATCGCGTATATTGTGTTCAATCGCCCACGCCAGACGGCGCGAACCTTCGCGACCTTGCGTGCCCAGCGCCCCGCAGAGCTTTTCATCATCGCTGACGGGCCGCGACGCGGGCATCCCACCGATGCCGAGCGCTGCGCCGAGGCAAGAGCGATCGTCGAGCAGGTCGACTGGCCCTGCGCCATACACAGGAATTATTCCGAGATTAATCTCGGGTGTAAGAAACGCGTCAGCAGCGGTCTTGACTGGGTGTTCGGCCAGGTGGAGCGTGCCATCGTGCTTGAGGACGATTGCCTGCCGCATGCGGATTTTTTCACCTTTTGCAGTACCCTGCTGGAACATTACGCCGACGATCAGCGGGTCTGGGTTATTACGGGTGCCAATTTTCAGAATGGCCAACGGCGTGGTGATAGGGCTTACTATTTTTCGCAATACAATCACGTCTGGGGCTGGGCGACTTGGCGGCGAGCGTGGCGCCACTATAGCGGGGACCTACCCTTTTGGCCTGAGTGGAAAAACTCGGCGCGATGGCGCGAGAATTTCCGCGATCCGCGCCAGTGCAGCTATTGGAGCGCGATCTTTGATCGCGTCTATGCCGACGAGATCGACACCTGGGACTACCCGTGGACCGCGAGTGTCTGGTATCACGGTGGCTTGACTGCAACGCCTAACGTCAACCTGGTGACCAATATCGGCATCGGCCCAGACGCAACGCATACGTGTGCCGCAGAAGAGCGGGAAGGTATCCCGGTCAGTTCCTTGGGCGCCCTTACCCATCCGACCCGAGTCAAACAGGATCGGCGCGCTGATCAGTATGTCTTTGAACACACGTTCGGGGGCGGCCGCCCGGACGGGTCTCGGCGAGTGCTGGGGTTATTGCGAGGGCTTGTTGGAAAAGCTTATCGTATTATCCGCCATCGGCTTATTTCATGAGTGATTTGAAGCTGAATCTCGGCTGCGGCGGAAGCCTCGTGACGAGTGATGACTGGATTAACCTCGACTACGCACCGGCCAATGCGTCGGTGCAGCAAGCAGACCTCCTCGCCCGCTTGCCGTTAGCCGCAGGAAGCGTCGCGGTCGTCTATTCATCCCACTTCATCGAGCATGTCCCGCGCTCACACGTGCCGGGTATACTAGGCGAGTGCTTTCGGGTCCTGCGCCCCGGCGGCGTCATGCGGTTGGTGCTGCCGGATATTGAGGAGATGTGTAGGGAGTATTTGGCCCGGCGCGAGGCCAGTGAGCATGAAAAGGCCGATTTCGTTGTCGTGGAGATGATCGACCAGTGCGTCCGCTTGACCGGGGGGGGAGAACTCGGTCAGCTTTACCGGCGATATGCGGCTGACCCAGCCAGGCACAGCGAGATGATCGACTACCTGCGGGCACGTAATGGCGAGGACCTCAGGCCAAGACTCAGCCCCTTGAGGCTGGAGATTGGCCAGCCTGAGGAAGAAAGGCAAGGGCGATCTGATGGATCGCTACTGACGCGTCTCGCCCACCGTTCGAACCGGCTGCGAACGTTTCCTGGCCGGCTGCGCACCCGCGCCAGGCACGCTTGGTTTGAGTGGCTGCTGCAACAATTGCCACCCACCTTTCGCTTGCAAAATGTGAGTGTTGCCAGCGTTGGCGAGCGTCACCACTGGCTGTGGGATCTGCACCAGATCACTCAGGCGTTGCAGCGCGCTGGGTTTGAGCAGGTGGAGCGCAGTCAGTTCAATACCAGCCGCGTCGCAGACTTTCCCTTCTATCCGTTGGACGTCGATGATGAAGGACGCGCGCGGAAGGGCGCTGAGTCCATGTATGTAGAGGCCAGCAAGCCAGCGCGATGCTCTTAGCCAGCCAACCCGATACCGAAGGCCTCAGACGGCCGACATCGCCGAGTGCTGGCACCGTTCACCGGGCATCTACCTCCGTCCTGCCTGTGTGCCACTACCGGCCATCATAATCGACTTGCAAGATAATATCTGGCATGCTGACGCGAATTAATGAAGGTATAAGAAAATGAGCCTACTAAAGCGCGCGATCAAGTATGGTCTCAATGCTGCTGGTCTAGAGTTAAGAAAAATAACCCCTACGACAGGACCAAGGATACGTATGCCGGTGGAGTTGAGCATGGAAGAACAAGAAATCGTCTCATACGTTGTAGGAAAAAGACTGACAATGACATCATACGAAAGACTATGGGCAACACTGATGGCTTGCAAGCACGTCATCAGCGCCAATATTGAGGGAGACTTTGTGGAGTGTGGTGTCTGGCGTGGCGGTCATGCTTTGCTGGCGGCTGCCATTTTCAAGCTACACAAATGCGAAAGGAATCTATTTCTCTTTGATACATTTGAGGGAATGACAAAGCCCACCGATAGAGACCGACAATTTGAGGACAACGGGTTTGCGATGGAGCAGTACCAAGGACACGACGCGGGCGCTGACAATGCGTGGTGCTATTCGTCACTCCAAGATGTTACCTGGATCAGTGAACTGAATAGGCGCAGTTAGCATATATCTCTCGAAAAAACAGCGGCCTGGAGTTAAAATAGCGCATCATTAGGACTGAAGTTTCCTACTTTTGATAGGCAGCCTTGGTCATGATGCCGCCTATGCTATTCCCAGTTCCTGCCCTTGAGCGCGTGTGCCGCACATCGGCGCGCCGGCCGGATGGTCGGAACGGTTAACGGTGACTGAGGTCGGTT
>NZ_CAJAXH010000139.1 GCF_903946935.1 uncultured Thiodictyon sp. | reverse complement strand
GCTTTCAGGTTCGTCCATCGGGATTCTCCAGTGTTGCGTGCTTGGCGGCTCACAACGCGGAGTTTCCTGGATGGACCCCCGGAAATGTCAAACTTTTGCTGTCTCCCCGGCAAAGCCGGGGGATTTCCCATTTTATTAAAATATGAACGTGATACAGAAAAAGGCAAAGTTTTCCGTGCTAGCGCTAGGATTGGGACCACTCCTTCCCTCCCAGAGGGGACACACCCTAAGCCCTCATCGCTGCACCTGATCACGCCGTTGCAGCCAGAGGCGCTTACTTCCATAGCCGACGCAAAACCGAGCACGCAAAAGCATGGCTCCCATCAAAATAAAACGAGGCATAACCCGATGAAGCAATTTTCATTTTTTGTAACGCTGACTTTATTATCTGTGTCTGCGGTCGCATCAGATTTACCGGACTGGATGAATAAAGATGGTTGGGTATCTTATGAAGCCGTATGCCAAAGCATGAATAAGAAGACAGGCTCAAAAACAGATTGCTCAGAAGGGGCACTTGCAACTGGAGATTCACTATTTTCCTCATGGGCTGGAGAAACGATGAAAATGTACTACGAAAAGTCATCAAATTCATTTACTAAAATAAGAATCAGAGTAACCTGGACAACCGACAGATCGCCTTATAAGTGCGGCGAAACTATAACGATGCGACCAGATGAAATAAAGGATTTCACACACAGGTCACTGGCGATGACTCAATGCAGGTAAGGAACAAGAAACCAAGTTCAACTACACTAAAGAGGGAGAGACCACAGTAAATTGCCGTTCCGGTATTAAAGCGGACCAGAGTCGATTACCTCGCGCACAAATAACCATTGCGCTCCTACAATATCGCTGTACCGGAGAGCAGAGGATTCAGGATAGTCAACCTTCGCTCGACCACTTGACCATGCCGCATGTCTTCGGAGTAGAGAACGCGGCACTCTGACACTAAGGCGGCCGCGACAATCAAGCTATCCCAATAACTGAAGCTATGTGCGGCTCGCAGGCGACTGGCATAGCGATGACATTGCAGGCCAGTCTCGACGACGCGACACTGGACATACAGGTCTTCGACAATATCCAGTACTGCAGGTTCGGCCATTTTAGCCTTGCGCAGCAGGTTCACCGAGACTTCCGCCACCACCTGGGTGCTGATGGTATAGCGGTTGCCCGCATCCACCAGCACCAAAGCGCGGGAGTGCTTATCCTCCTCACCCGGTCGCAGAATAAAGGCATAGAGCCACAGGTTGGAGTCCACAAAGATATTATCTTTCATGGGCTTCATCCCGCGAGAGCGCTGTAAATCCTTTAATTACCAAAGGATTGCGTGAAAGTCGCGCGATAGCTCCTTCATGCGGCTTGGCATCATCCATTGCGTTTGGCGGATCGAACATCACGACAACTCTGACGGTCTGTCCGCCGGTTAAGAAGACGGACTTTGGCAGAGGAATCGCTTGGTCTGCTATGATCGCATCGAATTCGATTGCCTGCATGGTCGTCACTCCGGTTACTCGGGCTCGGCGCGTTAGCCGCCAAATTCTTTATGTTACAAGTGATACTCGGGTCCAGAACGAAGAGCGGCATCGTTGCGGCTATTCCGGTACGCTGTTGCGTTCGCGGCGATAAGCAGCGATCTCGTCCTGCCAGTCATCGAAGGTCGGATCATCAGCGCAACTGCCAAACTGCTCAAGCAGCGGACTGCTGCCCTGCGTCTCGCCGATATCCAACCGCACCAATTCCACTTGGGCGAAATAATCCCGCGCGCGCTGCGCAACACCGGTCAATGCAGCATCGCGGGACGCCTCGTTAACCTGGATTGCAGGCAGGTTGCTGACCTGCGCGAGGTAGCGATTACCGCGTTTTCTAAGTATGACATCGACTCTCATAGACTTAACCCGATCGGCAAGACATTGGGGGCACGGGTACGACGCTAACACGTTGGGAAATCGCCAGCATCGAGCGATCCTTGATCTCGCTTGGTATCCACAGTTTGCACAAAAGATCCTCCGCTGCGGGGGACATTCAGGATAACACCAGCGCCCGTCCGCTGCCTGGGCCGCCGGTTGGGGCGCGCCAGCGGCCGGCGCAGGCCGCGGTGCCCGCGAAAACCATTACCCAAGCGCGGGATTCTCGGCACCTCCCCACCAAGGCGCAGTAGGGACCTGGCGGGCATTCGGTTACACTGCCCCCATGAGCATCGAACTCGGCTTCCTCATGGACCCGATCGGGTCTATCAACATCAAGAAGGACAGCACCTTCGCGATGATGCTGGCGGCGCAACGGCGCGGCTGGTCGCTTGCCTATCTGGAACCGGGCGACCTGTTCCTGAGCGAGGGGCGCACCCAGGCGCGCCTGCGCGCCGTCACTGTGACCGACGACCCGCGCGGCTGGTATCGGTTCGGCGCCGAGAGCACCCGCGCGCTCACGGAGCTCGATGCGGTGCTGATGCGCCAAGACCCGCCTTTCGACATGGATTATGTCTTCACGACCTATCTCCTGGAGCACGCTCAACGCGGCGGCGCGCTGGTAGTCAACGACCCGCGGGCGCTGCGCGATTGCAACGAGAAGCTGTTCACGGCCGAGTTCCCGCAGTGTACGCCCCCCACCCTGGTGACCCGGCGCCTGGCCGACATCCGCGCCTTCCAGGCCACCCATGGGACCATCATCCTCAAGCCGCTGGACGGCATGGGCGGGAGCGGTGTGTTCCGGGTCGAGGCGGGCGACCCCAATCTGAGCGTGATCGTTGAACTGCTGACCAACCGCGGGCGGCGCCTGTGCATGGTCCAGCGCTTCATCCCGGAGATCGGCGCGGGCGACAAGCGAATCCTGATGGTCGACGGCACCCCGGTGCCCTATTGTCTGGCCCGCATCCCGGCCCCCGGGGAGGCCCGCGGCAACCTGGCGGCGGGGGCCACGGCCCACGGCCAGCCCCTGTCCGCGCGCGACCACTGGATCGCCGGGCAGGTGGGACCGCAACTGCGCGCCCGCGGCATCCTGTTCGCCGGCCTCGACGTGATCGGCGATTATCTCACTGAGATCAATGTGACCAGCCCCACCTGCATCCGCGAACTGGACGCCGGATTCGGACTGGATATCGCCGGCGATCTGCTGGACGCCATCGCCGAGCGGATCGCCGCGCCCGCCGTCAGACGGCCCTGATCCGGACCTGCGCCCCTGCGCCCGTGACCGCCACCAACGCCGCCCAGCTCCCCCGCGCCCTCACCGTACCCCTGGGCGAGGGCCCCTCCCCCGTCCTGCCGCTGGCCCTGCTGGCGGCCACGGTGCTGCACCTGTTCATCCTGCTCACCGTCTCATTTGAACTGCCGAAACCGCACCGGCAGGTACCGGTGGAGCAGACCATGGACATCGTGCTGCTCAATGACCCGGGCACGACCGCCGATCGCCCGGCAGCGGACGCGGCCCTGTCGCAGCGCTCACGCGTCGGCGACTCGCCGCGGGGGGACGCCGTCGTCTCCGCGCCAGTCGATGAATTGCCAAGCCCCGCCGCGCACCCGCCGGACGCGGTACCCCAGACGCCGGAGCCGCCGGCGCCGACACCGCCGATCCAAGAGCCGCCACCGCCGCAACTGGTCGCAGCCCCCAAGCCGCGGCCGGCACGCAAGGTTGCGCCACCCTCACCGCCCCAGCCGCCCCGGCAGGAGACACCTAGGACGGTGGACGCCTCCCAGATCCTGGCCAGCCGCAACCAGGAAATCACCCGCCTCACCGCGAGCCTGCAAACGCGCGCGAACGCCTATGCCAGTCGGCAGCGACGCCGGGCGGTCAGCGCCAGCACCCGCGAATACCGTTATGCGAACTATCTGGGGGCCTGGGCGCGCAAGGTGGAAAACATCGGCAACATCAACTACCCCCAGGCGGCCAAGGACCAGCACCTCTATGGCAATCTGATCCTGGACGTAGCGGTGCGCGCCGACGGCAGCGTGGAGGGGGTCCGCATCGTGCGCTCCTCCGGTTACCCGCTGCTCGACCAGGCGGCGATCGACATCGTCAACCTCGCCGCCCCCTACTCCCCCTTCCCCCCCGACATCGCCGCCGAGACCGACGTGCTCGACATCGTGCGCACCTGGCAGTTCCTGCGCGGGGGTAAGCTCGGATGGGAACAATAGGCCATCCGTCCGCACAGCGGACCAGCGACCTGACGAGCTGGAATTCGCCATCGGCTTCTCCGGCAAGGTCGGCGCCTTCATCGCCAGCGCCGACACCACGGCCGGGTTCAAGGTCAAACTGACCTGGAACAATACGCGACCGGCCCCACCACCGGCCGCGTGAGGCCCGCGCGATGGCAACGGAGCCCGCCGTACGCAGCATCCTGCGCATCCTCAGCGCGACCAGCGACCCCCGGCGCCCGTCGGGACCGGCTTCCTGGTTGGTGATCGTCACGCCCTGACCTGCGCCCACGTCGTCAACGAAGCGCTGGGCCGCGATCACTATGATCCCGACCGGCCAACCGTCGCGATCCCCTTCGACCTGGCCGCGACGCCAGGCATCGCCGACCGCCAAGTAGCCAACGTCATCGCCTGGCACCCGGCCAGCCGGGCGCCCGCACCCGGCCAACTCGTCGATATCGCCTTACTCGAACTCCCCGCATCGGACCCGACCGTCCCCAGCCTGCCGGTACCGCGACCCGCGCAACCAAGCCCGCCCGGCGATCAGGGCTGGGCCTTCGGATTCCCCGAGCGCGGCGACCCCGGTATCTGGGCCAAGGGCGAGCTGGCGGGAGAGCAGTGGAGCGGCTATACGCAAATCAATGACGTCGGAGCAACAAGGATTGAGGCCGGCTTCAGCGGCGGCCCCTTCCTCGATGAGACCCAGGCGCTGGTGATCGGCATGGTGGTGGCCCGCAGCGATTATTTTCCCGTCTCCTACCTGATCCCGGCGGCGACCCTGCTCGCGGTACTCGATCAGGCGGTGGGCGCATCCCTCACCATCGCGCTGGACAATCCACTCATCGTCGCCCCCGCCGCCCCGCGACTTGCCCATGCGATCAGAGCCCGCGGCCACGTCGGCCAGGTCAGCGCCCAACTGCGCCGTCTGCTGGTGGACCCCCGGTTACAACCGCAATGGGCGTGCGACGGCCGCGAGTTGGAGGTCGCCTTGCAGCAGGAGCCGGGGCCGGACCTCATCTACTGCTACGCCCAACTGGACCCCGCGGGCCGCCTGCTGCTCGGTAAGCACGACGGCCTGTCGCCTGACTATGCCGATTTGAGCGGCTTGATCCGTTGGCTCCGCGACCCGGCACGCGCCGGGCGCAAACCGCTGCTCTGGGTTCATCGAGCACCTCAACCCCCGCGCCCAAGTGGAGCCCCGGCCCATCCCCTTCCTGTTGCACCCGGACCGGATCGCGGCGGCGGACTTCCGTAATCAGCTCAAACAGGACCTCAACGTGTTTTACCCCCGGACCTACGAGCAGGCCCTGGGCGAGTGCTTTGCGGTGCCGGCCAACGCTGACACCCTGGCGGTGGTGGCCCTGTCCTGGCTGCTGGAGGTCCCATCGGAACTCACTGTGGATCAGCTCGCGGGCGCCCTGGTCGCCTGGCGGGAGGCTATGACCACCACCCTGAACCAGGGCGAGATTCCCGCTGGCTTGCGCATCCTCTGCGGCGCCTGTATCCAATGGCCGCAGGGCTGGCCGCAGCGGCATGGGCACATGGCCCAGGCCGTGCAGACCCGCCTCGACGAGGACCTGCTCTGGGGTAACAGCGAGGCCGCGCAGGTGTACCCCATCCAGATGAAACGGCCGCTCGACGTGCTCACGGCGCCAGACCTGTCCGCCTTCTATGGCAGCGACCGCGACTTGCGCCGACGCCTGGGCGTCGCGGCCTTGATCGGCGCCGGCGCCGCCAAACTGCCGCCGCCACCGCTGGCCAGCGCCCCGCCCAATGACGAGCGCCGGGTGGTCGAGGCCTTGAGTGACTATCTCTTGACGCGCACCGGCGGCCGGTTTGAACCGACCGTCGACCTGATCTATGCCGAATACAAGACCGGCTATGCCGACTTTCAGAACGCATTGAACGCACCGGACCCAGCATGATCGACGCCTACACCTTCCTCCCCCAGCACGCGGACCCCATCGACTGGGACCACCACGATGCCGCCCAGGCCTGCGCCCGCCTCAAAGACAGCGCACGGGTCGCGAGCCACCGCCGATTGAGCGAGGGCGCCGAGCATTTCATGCCCCCGCCGGATCTCGTCAATGCCATCAACGCCGCCATCGCCTCACGCTCGCCCCTGCTCCTCACCGGCGAGCCCGGCACCGGCAAGACCCAGGTCGCCTATTACCTGGCACGCTATTTCGGCATCGAACTCTTCCATTATCAGGTCCACTCCGACAGCAGCGCGCGTGACCTGCGCTACGACTTCGACGCGGTCGCCTACCTGCGCGACGCCTATCTCACCTCCCTGAACCTCACCCAGCGTCGGGCCGCGCACAGGGCTGCCCCGGATCGCACCGACCGGCGCTACCTGCACAAAGGTAAGCTGTGGCTGGCCTACGAGCACCCCGGCGAGTGCGTGCTCCTGATCGACGAGATCGACAAGGCCCCGCGCGACTTCCCCAACGACCTGCTCCAGGAACTGGCCGACTATCGCTTTGAGCACCCCTTCCCGCCCGGTGCGCCGATCGACCGCGGCAACCAGCCGCCGCCCATCGTCATCGTCACCAGCAACGGCGAGCGCCGCCTGCCGGACCCCTTCCTGCGCCGCTGCATCGTGTACCATATCGACCTCACGCCAGACCTGCTGGGGCGCATCCTGGGCGCCTGGCAGGGCGAATTCGCCGACCGCCTGCCGCCGCCCGTGCAGGGCCAGGCCCTGCAACGCTTCCTGGAGGTCCGCGAGCGCCTGGAGCGCCGGGCGGGACGCCCGCCCGGGGCGGCCGAGTTCCTGATCTGGCTCACGGTGCTGGCCGCCGCCGGGGCCACGGGCGAGCAACTGGCGGCCCCCGGGCTCGCCGACCTCCCGGCCCTGCACTGCCTGATCAAGGACCACGAGGACTATGGGCACCTGGCCTGATCCGCTTGCCCCCTCCCCCCTTGTGGGGGAGGGTTGGGGTGGGGGGGACCACTCTCGTGACACCGCTGTGCGGTGTCACGCCTGTGTCAGGCGCTCTGCGCCGCGCGGGCGCGGTCCGCACAGCGGACCCTACGCGGACCACCGCCCCACCCCATGCCCGCCCCCCTGACCCCCGGCGGCGACCCGCGCCTCGCCCGCCTGCTGCGGCGCCTGCCGGACCTGGGCGTCCCGGTCCTGCCGCTCGACTTCGTACGCATCGCCCGCGTCCTGCCGCCGGACCGGACCCTGGAATGGGCCGCCGCCCGGGAACTCCTGGTCACGCTCCTGGCCAAGGACGAGGCGGCCCGCGGCACCGTCCGGCGCGAGTTCCGGCGCGACTTCCCGCCGCTGGAGCGGCCAACGCCTGCACCCGGCGCCGCCGCCCCCTTGGGCGCCACGCCACCCGCCAGCCCGGCCACACCAGATACCAGCGAGGCCCAACCAGCAGCGCCGGTGATCATCACCCCGCCCCAGCACCCCTGGCCACTCTGGCGCCTGGCCCTGGGTGCGACCCTGACCACCGCCCTCGGCCTGGCTATCCTCTTCCTGACCTTGACCTGGCACCGCGCGGAACCGCCCGCGCCGCCGGCCACGCCACCGGCACCGATCCCGCAGCCCGCACCGCCCACCGCCGGGACCCTCCCGTCCGTCCCGCTCCCGACCTTCAACGACTGGGTCCCGGTCTTCGGCGACCCGGCCGACCTGCTCGGTTGGCTACCGCCGCTGGCGCTGCTGTGCGGCGGCCTGTTGGCACTCGCGTGGCTGGGGGAGCGCGCCTGGCGGCTACAACGCCCGCCCTCCCGCGGCGTCAGCTACGACCCCAACGGCGAGCCGGTCTTCACCTGGTCCGCCGCGGACCTGCACCTGCCGATGCTGCTGGACGGCGGCCAGCGCCGCGAGCTGGTCTGGGGCGTGCAGCGCTTCGCCGCCGAGCAGCGCACGCCGCGCCTCGACGTCCTCGACACCGTCGCCGCCAGCGCCCGCTGCGGCTTCCCGGTACCGCGCTTTGCCCGCGCCTGCCCGGAGCGCGAGGTCTGGCTCTGGCTCGACACCCGCCTGCGCTCCCGCCCGGCGGTCGCGCTGGCCGACCAGATCGAGCGTGACTTGAGCCGCGCCGGGCTGCGGGTACGCCGCGCCACCTTCACCGCCGTCCCGGACCGGCTGCGCCTGGCCACCGGCGAGCGCGCCTCGCCACTGGACCTCGGCGCCGCCGCCCGCCAGGCCCTAGCAGCCTGTCGGACTTGATGGCGTAACCGATTGATTAAACAGGAAAACGACTTTTTGGCGCAAAAGAGGAAACTCTTTGCATTCAATCGGTTGCATCACTAAGTCCGACAGCCTGCTAGTCTGCCTGTTTACCGACG
>NZ_CAJAXH010000138.1 GCF_903946935.1 uncultured Thiodictyon sp. | reverse complement strand
CCCATCATATCAACGTCTTGGGCCGCTACGCCTTCTTGCTGGCCGAGCAGGTCGCCCGCGGCGGGATGCGACCCCTCCGGGGGCCGGAGGACGATGACTGGTCCTTAGCGTAAGTTTTCGTTCCGATGATTGTCAGACCCCGTCTTCGACGAGGGGCGGCTGTTCTGGCCCGCCGCCAGCCTGCACCTGCTGGCCGATGGGGACGAGACCCGCTGGTCCTTTTGGGCGGTCGAGGCGGGTCTACCCACTACCACCCGCCGCGCGATCGAGGACCTGGGGCTGGCCGACGAGGCCACACGGGAACTGGAGGGCGGTGCCCTCGAGACCGTCCTGACCCGCCGCGATTTCGCACGATTCGGCCTCCCGGGCACCGCCCCCGGACTACCAAGAACCCTGCGCATCAAGACCTATCGGGCCGACGGCGCCATCGCCGCCTGGACCATCACCACCCGAGGAGGGCCGCTGACATGAAAGGCACCATCACCGCACTGCCGGATGGCCACAATCGAGGCTACGTCCAACCCGAGACGCCCCGCAGCGGCCTCCGGATCCTGGACGCCCAGGCCATCGCCGGCGCACCAGCAGACTTGCGGCTTGCCGTCGGGACCAAGATTGCTTTCGATAGCGAGGGCCGAGCCGGCTTCATGTTCGCTGTCAACTTACGAGACCCCACGTCCGAGCCTGCTCTTGCGGTGCCGCCCGCGCAGCAGAACGCCGCCACGCCCGCCACGCCAACCCCCAACCCGACCGCCGACCCGGAACCGGTCGCGACTGCCCCCCTACCGACACCTCTAGCGCAAGGAGGGCAACCCGTGCGCCCGTCAGCAGCATTGGATAACCGGCCCGCGCCCGCCCGCCCGCATGAATCTCAGACAGCGACCATCGCGCCCCGTCAGTGCAATCAGCATCAGCCGCCCGCGACCCTGCCCGGTACTCGGGAGACGACCCCTGCCCCTTATACCTTCGTACCCGTCCACACCCAGGGCGGCAGCGTGACGGCTCACCTCGCAGCCCCGATCCTGCATGACGGTCAACCGGAAACCGATCGCTTCAGCGGAGAGTTGCGCATCGAAATCAAGGCGCTCACCCCGTTGCTCGCCGGTCAACACCGTTACGAGTGGCGCCGTTTGCGCAAGGCCGACGGGGAGCCCTTGCTCGCGGACCATTTCCGCCCGGCAAAGAAGATCCTCGAACCGGCCGTCATCGACCTCAAGTCAGGCCAGCCGGCGACGGTGCCACCAGGGACAGTCGCATCGGATACTGCGTGGGCGACCCGGCGCGTCCTGATCCCGGGGACCAGCATCAAGGGGCCGATCCGCCAGGCCATCGCCGCCATGCTCAATGCACCCATGGAGCGGGTCGGCGAGCGGTATCTGTCGTATCGGCCAAATGTCGATACATCAAACGTCACGAACCCGCGGTACAAGCCCTTTGCCGCGGTTGTACAGACCGTGCATGCTAATGGTTCCGCCGTGGTTAAGCTCCTCAAGAAACTCACTGACGTTCTCTTCGTGGAATCACCTGACGCACTTTTTGGTTCCACTGAGCAGCCCTTTTAAGGTGTCATCAACATATTGTAAGATAAGTGTATTTTCAGCGCTACCCGAGAGCCCCAGCAGCCATGTTTGGCGAAATCCTCCAGAAATTTGCCGAGAAAAGTCCTACTACCGTCATGGTACGCGCCCTGCTGGAGCAGTTGCTCAATGCCGAGAAACTGGACCAGTGGTTTGAGGTCACGCGCCAGACCCAATACACGCGTGACATTCTGTTCTCGTCGCTCGTGGGACTGATGCTGCAAGTCGTAT
>NZ_CAJAXH010000137.1 GCF_903946935.1 uncultured Thiodictyon sp. | reverse complement strand
CTGCACCCTGCCGGAAGGCATTGAGATGGTGATGCCGGGGGATAACGTGAAGATGGTGATCAAGCTGATCAACCCGATTGCCATGGAAGAGGGCCTGCGTTTCGCCATCCGCGAGGGTGGCCGTACCGTCGGCGCCGGCGTGGTCGCCAAGATCATCGAGTAGATCAATGAATAACCAAAGAATCCGCATACGCCTGAAGGCCTTCGATCACCGTTTGATCGATCAGTCGGCGCGCGAAATCGTCGATACCGCCAAGCGCACGGGCGCCCAGGTACGCGGCCCGGTCCCACTGCCCTCCAAGAAGGAGCGCTGGACCGTGTTGGTCTCCCCCCATGTCAATAAAGACGCGCGGGACCAATACGAACTGCGCACCCATAAGCGTCTGATGGATATTGTCGATCCTACCGACAAGACCGTCGATGCGCTGATGAAACTGGATCTGGCGGCGGGCGTCGACGTCCAGATCAAGCTGAGCTGAGGGCGGAATCATGACGATTGGAGTGATCGGGCGTAAAGCCGGCATGACCCGCATCTTCACCGAGGCCGGGGAAAATATCCCGGTGACGGTGGTTGAGGTCCCGCCGAACCGGGTAAGCCAGTTAAAGACAACAGACACCGACGGCTATCGTGCCGTGCAGGTCGCCTTCGGCACCCGCCGGGCGTCGCGGGTGACCAAGCCGATGGCGGGTCATTATGCGAAGGCCGGCGTTGAGGCCGGTGAGTGCCTGAGTGAGTTCCGCCTGGAAGGCGACGAGGGCGCCGACCTCGAGGTCGGGCACGAGATCTCGGTTGGGATCTTCGCCCCGGGCCAGATGGTGGATGTGCGCGGTGTGACCAAGGGCCGCGGCTTCTCCGGCGGCGTGCGGCGCCACCACTTCCGCACCCAGGATGCGACCCACGGCAACTCGGTCTCGCACCGGGCGCCGGGTTCCATCGGTCAGAACCAGTCTCCGGGCCGGGTCTGGAAAGGCAAGAAGATGGCCGGCCATTTGGGCGCCGTGACTCGCTGCCAGCAGAGCCTGGAGGTCGTGCGGGTCGACGCCGAGCGTAACCTGCTGCTGATCCGGGGCGGTGTGCCCGGCCCCACCGGCGGTCGCCTGGTTGTGGTGCCGTCCGTGAAGTACAAGAATAAGGGCAAATAGTCATGGATCTCGCGATTCGCACTGACGCTGGCGGCGCCAGCAGTGTCCAGGTTTCGGACGCCGTATTCGGCGCCGAACTGAAGACCGGGCTGATTCATCAGGTGGTCACGGCCTATATGGCCGGTGGGCGCTCCGGCACCAAGAAGCAGAAGACCCGTGCCGAGGTCTCTGGCGGCGGGCAAAAGCCTTGGCGCCAGAAGGGCACCGGCCGCGCTCGTGCCGGCACCACCCGCGGCCCGCTGTGGCGTCACGGCGGCGTGACCTTCGCGGCCCGTCCGCGCGATTACACCCAAAAGGTGAATCGCAAGATGTACCGCGGTGCCGTGTGCTCGATCCTGTCGGAGCTGGCCCGTGCCGAGCGTCTGATCGTGGTCAATGAGTTTGCGGTCGAGGCACCCAAGACCAAGGAACTCCTTGGGCATCTGAAGACCTTGGGGGTCAGCGATTGTCTGATCATCACCGACGAGCTCGAAGAGAACCTCTATCTGGCCGCCCGTAATATTCCGGGGGTGGACGTGATGTCCGCTCAGGAAGTGGACCCGGTGAGCCTGATGGCATTTGAGAGCGTGGTGGCGACCGCAGCGGCCATCCGCAAGCTAGAGGAGCGCCTGTCATGAATCTGAATGCCGGCCAAAACAAAGAACGGCTGATGAAGGTTCTGCTTGGACCCCTCCAGTCGGAGAAGACGACCCTGATCGGCGAGTCCGGCCAGTACGCCTTCCGCGTCGTCGGCGATGCCCATAAGCGCGAGATCGGTCGCGCTGTGGCCCTGATGTTCGAGGTTGAGGTGGCTGGCGTCCAGGTGCTGAACGTCAAGGGTAAAGAGAAGCGCGTGGGCAAGCGCATCGGTCGGCGTCAGGATTGGCGCAAGGCCTATGTGCGGTTAAAGCCCGGCCATACCATCGATTTCGGCGTCGGCGCCTGAGCCCGGCCGTATTCAACCCGGATCAAACCCGGATTAAACCCGGACTTAGCGGATAGACGAACATGCCAATCGTAACGTCCAAACCGACCTCTCCCGGACGCCGTTTTGTCGTCAGGGTGGTGTCACCGGACCTGCACAAGGGCGCTCCTTACCACCCGTTGGTCGAGAAGCAAACCCGCCACGGCGGTCGCAACAACCTAGGCCGCATCACGGTGCGTCATCAGGGCGGCGGCCATAAGCAGCATTACCGGATCGTCGACTTCAAGCGCAACAAGGACGGCGTTCCAGCCGTCGTTGAGCGGTTGGAGTATGACCCCAACCGTAGCGCACACTTGGCCCTGCTCAAGTATGCCGACGGTGAGCGTCGCTACATCATCGCCGCCAAGGGTCTGAAGACCGGCAGCAAGGTGCAGTCCGGCGAAGGCTCGCCGATCAGCGTCGGCAATTGCATGCCGCTGCGCTATGTCCCGATCGGTGCCCAGGTGCATTGCATCGAGATGCGGCCCGGCAAGGGTGCGCAGTTGGCCCGCTCGGCCGGTGCCTCCGCCCAGTTGGTGGCCCGCGAAGGCGAGTACGCCACGCTGCGTCTGCGCAGCGGCGAGATGCGCAAAGTTCATACCGATTGCCGCGCGGCGATCGGTGAGGTGGGCAACGCGGAGAATAATCTTCGCAAGCTCGGCAAGGCCGGTGCAACCCGTTGGCGCGGTGTCCGCCCGACGGTTCGTGGTGTCGTGATGAACCCGGTCGATCACCCCCATGGCGGTGGTGAAGGTCGTACCTCCGGTGGCCGTCATCCGGTAACCCCTTGGGGTGTCCCGACGAAGGGCTACAAGACGCGTAAGAACAAGCGGACGGACGGCATGATTGTGCGCCGTCGCGGCCGTAAGTAAACCCGCAGTTAAGCAAGACGAGGTTGCATAAGTGCCACGTTCAGTAAGAAAGGGACCCTTTATCGACCATCATTTGGCGAAAAAGGTCGCAGAGGCGGTCGCGCAAAACAGTAAGCGCCCCATCAAGACCTGGTCGCGCCGCTCGATGGTGTTGCCGGAAATGGTGGGCCTGACTATCGCGGTCCACAATGGACGTTTGCACATACCGGTGCTCGTCAACGAAAACATGATCGGCCACAAGCTCGGCGAATTCGCGCTCACCCGGACCTACCGGGGACACGCCGCCGATAAAAAGGCGAAGAAGAAGTAGCCGGAGTGTCTGAGATGCGAGCCGAAGCCAAACTAAAATATGCCCGAATCTCGGCGCAGAAAGCCCGACTGGTCGCCGACCAGATCCGTGGCCTCCACGTCGAACGGGCACTCAACACCCTCGCCTTCAGCACCAAGAAGGGTGCCGCCCTGATCAAGAAGGTGCTGGAGTCCGCGATTGCGAACGCCGAGCACAACGCGGGCGCCGACATCGATGCCCTGCGCGTCGAGTCGGTTCAGGTTAACGAGGGGCCGACCATGAAGCGGATCATGCCGCGTGCCAAGGGGCGCGCCAACCGTATCATGAAGCGGACCAGTCATATCACCTTGACGGTGGCGGAAGCCTAAGGGGCCAGGGGACCAGTATGGGACAGAAAGTTCATCCGATCGGCTTCCGCTTGGGCATCGTCAAAGATTGGACGTCCAAGTGGTACGCCAATACCCGCGACTACGCGGATATGCTCAACAAAGACCTTGCAGTGCGCGCCTTCCTGAAGAAGGAACTGGCGAGCGCCTCGGTGAGCCGCATCCAGATCAATCGGCCGGCCAAGAACGCCCACATCACCATCCACACGGCGCGACCCGGGGTGGTGATCGGCAAGAAGGGCGAGGACATCGATAAGCTGCGCGCCAAGGTGTCGGCGATCCTCGGGGTCCCGGTGCATATCAGCATTGAGGAGATCCGCAAGCCGGAACTGGATGCGCAGCTCGTGGCCGAAGGGATCGCCCAGCAGTTGGAGCGCCGCATCATGTTCCGCCGGGCCGTCAAGCGTGCCTTGCAGAACACCATGCGTCTGGGTGCCGAAGGCATCAAGGTGAGCGTCGGTGGCCGTTTGAACGGCGCCGAGATTGCTCGCCGCGAATGGGCGCGCGAGGGGCGGGTGCCGTTGCACACCCTGCGCGCCGATATCGATTACGGCTTTGCCGAGGCGCGCACCACCTATGGGGTGCTGGGCGTCAAGGTCTGGATCTTTAAGGGCGAGGTGTTCGGCGACCAACTCCCCGAGGAGCCGGCGGTCAAGCAGACCGGTCGGCGGGAGAGGGGATAAGTCATGCTGCAACCCAAGCGCACGAAATACCGTAAGCAACAGACCGGACGTAACCGTGGTCTGGCCCAGAGCGGTAACCGCGTTTCTTTTGGCGAGTTCGGACTCAAGGCGACGGGGCGTGGACGCCTGACCGCCCGCCAGATCGAGGCCGCCCGCCGCGCCATCAGCCGCAAGGTCAAGCGCGGCGGCAAATTGTGGATTCGCGTCTTCCCGGACAAGCCGGTTTCAAAAAAACCGCTCGAAGTTCGTATGGGTAAGGGCAAAGGTAACGTAGAATACTGGGTCGCGCTGATCCAACCCGGTCGTGTCCTCTACGAGATCGAAGGGATCAGCGAAGAGTTGGCCCGCGAGGCCTTTGTGCTGGCGGCGGCCAAGTTGCCGATTCAGACCACCTTTGAGCGACGGACGATTCTGTGATGAAGGCGAAAGAGCTTCGGACCAAGAGCACCGAGACGCTGCAGGAGCAGCTCGAGGGTCTGCTGCGCGAGCAGTTCAACCTGCGTATGCAGCGGGGGGTGGGGCAACTCACCCGACCTTCCCAGATGCGGGCGGTACGGCGGGAGATCGCCCGGATCAAGACGGTGATGACGGAATTGAAGGTGGGCGCGAAATCATGAGCGACGAAAATCAGGTCAACCGCACGCTGAGTGGGCGCGTGGTCAGCAGCGCGATGGACAAGACCGTCACCGTGTTGATCGAGCGGCGGGTCAAGCACCCGCTGTACGGCAAGTTTCTGACCCGTTCGACCAAGATCCACGCCCACGATGAAGACAACGCCTGCGGTGCAGGGGACCTGGTGCGCGTCGAGCAGTGCCGGCCCTTGTCGAAGACCAAGAGCTGGCGTCTGCTCGAGATCGTCGAGAAGGCCCGCTAGCCGACCCCGCTGATTGACTCAGGGGGCTCGCAACGTCGCATTGCGGTCGTCGCCATCAGCAACACTAGGTAGAGAACAATGATTCAGATGCAAACTCATCTGAGCGTCGCTGATAACAGCGGCGCCCGGAACGTCATGTGCATCAAGGTGCTTGGCGGATCGCATCGGCGTTACGCGGGCATCGGCGATGTGATTAAGGTCACCGTCAAGGATGCGATTCCGCGCGGTAAGGTCAAGAAGGGCGATGTTTACAGCGCGGTCGTCGTGCGTACCCGCAAGGGTGTGCGTCGCCCCGATGGGTCGGCGATCCGTTTCGACGGGAACGCCGCGGTGCTCCTGAACAATCAGCTCCAGCCCATCGGTACGCGCATCTTCGGACCCGTGACCCGCGAGCTGCGCGGCGAGCGGTTCATGAAGATCATTTCACTTGCACCCGAAGTGCTGTAAGGAGTCCCCTGTCATGCAAAAGATCAAGAAAGGGGATGACGTGATCGTCATCACCGGACGGGACAAGGGCAAGCGCGGTACCGTGCGCCGGATTCTCGCTGACAGCCAGGTGCTGGTCGAAAACGTGAACATGGTCAAGAAGCACCAGAAGGCCAACCCCCAGAAGGGGCAGGCCGGGGGCATCATCGACAAGGAGATGCCGCTGGCGATCTCCAATGTGGCACTGTTCAACCCGCAGAAGGGCGCTGGCGATCGGGTCGGATTCAAAACCCTTGATGACGGTCGTAAGGTTCGGGTGTTCAAGTCGAATGGCGAAGTGGTTGACGTATAGTCCGGCGTCACGGCCCGGCCTTGGAATGATTTAGGTAGCGAAATGTCCAGATTGCAGACCGTTTACCGCGAGCGCATCGTCGGGGAGCTGAAGGAGAAATTCGGCTACCGCAGTGTCATGCAGGTGCCGCGCTTCGAGAAGATCACCCTGAATATGGGGGTCGGCGAGGCCATCGCCGATAAGAAAGTCATGGATTTTGCCGTGGCGGATATGCGTGCCATTGCCGGGCAGCAGCCAATTGTCACCAAGGCGCGCCTGTCGGTGGCCGCCTTTAAGATCCGTGACGGTTGGCCGATCGGCTGCAAGGTCACGCTGCGCCGGGAGCGGATGTACGAGTTCCTGGATCGGCTGATCAGCGTCGCCATCCCGCGTATCCGTGACTTCCGGGGGTTGAGCGCCAAGTCGTTCGACGGCCGTGGGAACTACTCCATGGGCGTGAAGGAACAGATCATGTTTCCGGAGATCGATTACGACAAGATCGATACCCTGCGTGGTCTCGACATCACGTTCACCACCTCGGCCCGCACCGACGAAGAGGCCCGTGCGCTCTTCGAGGCGTTCAACTTCCCGTTCCGCACCTGACGCGCGGCCGGACTTTAAGGAAACACGATGGCTAAGACCAGCATGATCGTACGCGACCGTCGCCGCAGCGAGATCGCCGCCAAGTACGCCACCAAGCGCGCCGCGCTCAAGGCCGTGATCAACGACCGCAGCGCGACGCCGGAAGCGCTCGACGAGGCGCTCGCGAAGCTGCAGAAGCTGCCGCGGGACGCCGGTCCGACGCGCCAGATGCTGCGCTGCCGGATCACCGGTCGCCCGCATGCGGTCTATCGGAAATTTGGACTCTCGCGCAATAAGCTGCGCGAGGCGGTGATGCGCGGCGACGTGCCGGGTGTCGTCAAGGCGAGTTGGTAATATCTCCGGTATTTCGGCCTGGGCGTCCCGGGCCGACATCCACTTCTTCGGGTATCGCACCGTGACGGTGGCCTGACCCACCACGTGTGTCACTAGGAGCAACACATGAGTATGTCGGATCCGATTGCGGATATGCTGACACGCATCCGCAACGGCCAGCAGCGCGGCAAGATCACGATTGTGATGCCGTCCTCCAAGCAGAAGGTCGCCATCGCGGCCCTGCTGAAAGAGGAAGGGTATATTGCCGACGCGCAGGTCGAGACCAATGGCGTCAAGGCGCAACTGGTCGTTAAGCTCAAGTACTATCGCGGCAAGCCCGTGATCGAGTTCTTGAAGCGCGTCTCCCGTCCCGGGTTGCGGATCTACCGCGGCCAGGGCGAATTGCCCCGCGTTTGGGCCGGTCTGGGGGTGGCGATCGTCTCCACCTCCCACGGGCTGATGACTGATCGCGCGGCCCGCCAGGCCGGATACGGCGGCGAAATCATCGCCTTCGTGGCCTAACGGAGGAGCAGCTCATGTCACGCGTTGCAAAGGCCCCGATTAACGTCCCCACCGCAGTGAAGGTGCAGTTGGACGGTCAGTTGGTGAAGGTTCAGGGCAGCCAAGGCGCCCTGGAGTGGACAATACACCCCACGGTTGCGGTGGCGTACGAGGATGGCGTCATCACGGTCGCCCCGGCGGCCGGCCAAGAGAACAGTTGGGCCATGGCGGGTACCACCCGTGCTGTACTCAATAATATGGTGGTCGGCTGCGGCACCGGGTTTTCGCGCAAGTTGACGCTGGTCGGCGTTGGCTATCGCGCGGCGGCCAAGGGCGATGTGCTGACGCTCAGCCTGGGTTTCTCGCACCCGATCGACTATCCGGTCCCCGCCGGCATCACGATTGTGACGCCGACCCAGACCGAGGTCGTCGTCAGCGGCGCCGATCGCCAGCGCGTTGGGCAGGTCGCGGCCGAGATCCGCGCCTATCGTCCGCCGGAGCCCTATAAAGGCAAGGGTGTTCGTTACGCGGACGAAGATGTCCTGCGTAAGGAAGCCAAGAAGAAATAAGGGGTATAGCCAATGGACAAGAAACACGCTCGGTTGCGTCGGGCGGCCAAGACCCGCGCGAAGATTAGTGAGTTGGGTGCGTATCGGCTCTGTGTCCATCGCACGCCACAGCACATCTATGCGCAGATCATCGCCCCCACTGGGGACCTGGTGGTCGCGTGTGCCTCCACGGTCGATAAGGACTTGCGTCAATCGATCACGGGGCACAAGGGTAACGTGGGCGCCGCGGCAACCATCGGCAAGGCCATCGCAGAACGCGCCTTGGCGAAGGGCATTGAACAAGTGGCGTTCGACCGCTCCGGGTTCCGCTATCACGGGCGCATGAAGGCGCTTGCTGATGCGGCCCGCGAGGGCGGACTGAAATTCTAGGGGCTGTACCATGTCGAACTTCAATCCCAAGCCGGAAGGCGATGGCCTTTTGGAAAAGCTGGTGGCGGTCAATCGCGTCGCCAAGGTGGTCAAGGGCGGGCGGCAGTTCGGCTTCGCCGCGCTGACGGTGGTCGGCGACGGCAAGGGCCGGGTCGGCTATGGTCGCGGCAAGGCCCGCGAGGTCCCGGTTGCCATCCAGAAGGCGATGGAAAGCGCCCGTAAGAACATGATCGACGTGAAGCTGCGGGGGACCACGCTCCAGTATCCGCTGCAGGGTAGCCACGGTGCGGCGAAGGTCTTCATGATGCCCGCCTCCGATGGCACCGGGATCATTGCCGGTGGCGCGATGCGCGCGGTCTTCGAGGTGCTGGGGGTGGCGAACGTATTGGCCAAGTGCATCGGGACCAACAATCCGATCAACGTGGTACGTGCGACCGTCTCTGGGCTCAAGGGCATGAACGATCCCGAGACCATTGCCGCCAAGCGCGGCAAGACGGTCGAACAGATCCTGGGGTAGGCAATGCCAAATAACACGCCAGACAAGAAGATGATGAAGGTGCAGTTGGTCCGTAGCCAGTACGGACGGCTGGCCAAGCACCAGGCCTGTGTCCGTGGACTGGGCCTGCGCCGGATGCATCAGGTGGTGGATGTCGAAGACAATGTCTGCACGCGCGGCATGGTCAACGCTGTCTCTTATATGGTCAAGGTAGTGGGGGAGGCCTGAGATGCGATTAAATACACTCACGCCCGATGCCGGTAGTAAGGCGCCGGCCAAGCGTCGCGGTCGCGGCATTGGCAGCGGGCTCGGCAAGACCGGCGGCCGTGGCCATAAGGGCCAGAAATCCCGCGCCGGCGGCTTCCACAAGGTGGGCTTCGAGGGTGGCCAGATGCCCTTGCAGCGTCGGCTGCCGAAGGTGGGTTTTCGCTCACTGACCGCCCGCAACCGTGAAGAGATTCGCCTGAGCGAACTCGGCCGGATCAGCGGCGACGTCGTGGACCTGAAGACGCTGCTGGAGGCCGGGCTCATCAAGCGTTCGACCACCGCCGCCAAGATCATGCTCTCCGGTGTGGTTGAGCGCGCCATGACGGTGCGTGGCATTGCTGTCACCAAGGGTGCGCGTGCCGCCATCGAGGCGGCGGGCGGTAAGGTCGAGGAAGCGACCAGCGACCAGGTCGAGGAATAACAGAAGGACCCTTGCCGATGGCTAAAAATCCCTCATTGATGGGACAGTCGCTCGCCGGGATGGGGCGGCTGACCGAATTGAAGCAACGCCTGCTGTTCCTGGTTGGGGCGTTGTTGGTGTACCGCATCGGCACCTTTATTCCGGTCCCCGGGGTCAATCCCGAGGCCCTGGCGATTCTCTTCGAGTCGAATAAGGGCTCCGTCCTGGACATGTTCAACATGTTCTCCGGTGGCGCCCTGCAACGCGCTAGTCTGTTTGCGCTGGGCGTCATGCCCTATATCTCGGCGTCGATCATCGTGCAGTTGATGACGTCGGTGATACCGGTTCTGGAGCAGTTGAAGAAGGAGGGCGAGCAGGGGCGTCGCAAGATCACCCAGTACACGCGTTACGGCACGGTGGCACTGGCGGGCTTCCAAGCGCTGGGCATCTCGCTGGCGCTCCAGGGGCAGACCGCGGGCGGTACCGCCTTGGTCAGCAATGCCGGCCCGGGCTTCGTCTTTACTGCGACGGTCTCGCTGGTCACCGGGACCATGTTCCTCATGTGGCTGGGCGAGCAGATTACTGAGCGGGGTGTCGGCAACGGGATCTCCATGATCATCTTCTCTGGTATCGTGGCGGGCTTGCCGGCCGCGCTCGGGGGTACGCTGGTCTTGGTTGAGAACGGCGAGATGAACCCGATGGCCGTACTGGTGATGTTGGCCATGGTGGTCGCGGTCACCGCCTTCGTGGTCTTCGTGGAGCGCGCGCAACGGCGGATCACCGTGAATTATGCGCGGCGCCAGCAGGGGCGCAAGCTGATGCAGGCGCAGAGTACGCATTTGCCGCTGAAGATCAACATGGCCGGTGTGATTCCGCCGATCTTCGCCTCCAGCATTCTGCTGTTCCCGGGGACCCTGGGGCAGTGGTTCGCGAACGACGAAAAGCTGCGGTGGGTGACGGACATCACCTCCAAGCTGTCGCCCGGGGAACCGATCTATGTCATCGTCTACTCGGCAGCGATCGTATTTTTCTGCTTTTTCTATACCGCGCTGGTGTTCAATGCGCGAGAGACGGCAGACAATCTGAAACGTTCAGGGGCCTTCATCCCGGGTATCCGGCCGGGTGAGAACACCGCCAAGTATATCGACCTCGTGATGACCCGCCTGACGGCCGTGGGTGCGATTTACATCACAACGGTCTGTTTGCTGCCGGAGTTCCTGATTGTCAGTTATCACGTACCCTTCTATTTTGGAGGCACCTCGCTCTTGATCGTGGTGGTCGTGATCATGGACTTTATGGCCCAGGTTCAGGCTCATCTGATGTCCCACCAGTACGAGGGGTTGATGAAGAAGGCCAACCTGAAGGCTCCCGGCGCAGGCATGCTGCGCTGACAGGGGGCCCCAAGCATCTTTAGGAGACGAGAATGAAAGTACGTGCATCGGTCAAGAAACTGTGTCGCAACTGCAAGGTGGTGCGTCGCAAGGGTGTCGTGCGGGTTATCTGCAAGGATCCCCGACACAAGCAGCGTCAAGGTTAACCATCGGCTGGTTGACTTAGGCCAGACTTCTGTTATGATACGCGGTTTACCGCTCCGCATTCAGGATTTGAGGGTTCCGAGCCATGGCCCGTATAGCCGGCGTTAACATCCCAGAAAAAAAGCACACGGTGATCGCGTTGACCGCGATCTTCGGTATTGGCCGGGTGCGGGCCGGTGAAATCTGCGACGCCGCGGGCGTGTCGCGGGTGACCAAGGTCCAAAGCCTCTCGGAAGAGGAAGTGGACAAGCTTCGCGTCGAGGTTGCGAAGTTCACCGTGGAAGGCGATCTCCGTCGCGAGATCTCAATGAACATTAAGCGCTTGATGGACCTCGGCTGCAACCGCGGCATCCGTCATCGTCGCGGGCTGCCGTTGCGTGGCCAGCGGACCCGTACCAACGCCCGGACCCGGAAGGGACCGCGGCGCCCCATCAAGCGTTAAGGCCGCGCACATGATGCGCCCCGGCTGGTAAAGGCGAATGGCTAAACCGACTCGTACCGTAAAGAAGAAGGTCCGTAAGCAGGTTGCGGATGGGGTTGCCCACATCCACGCATCCTTCAATAACACCATCATCACCATCACCGATCGTCAAGGGAACGCCTTGGCGTGGGCGACCTCTGGTGGCTCCGGGTTCCGCGGGTCGCGTAAGAGCACCCCGTTTGCCGCCCAGGTAGCGGCCGATAAGGCCGGGCAGGCCGTTAAGGAATACGGCGTGCGCAACCTGGATGTGAACGTGAAGGGCCCCGGCCCCGGCCGGGAGTCCGCGGTGCGCGCACTCAATAACGCCGGTTTCAAGATCACCAGTATCACTGACGTGACACCGATCCCCCACAACGGCTGTCGGCCGCCCAAGAAGCGGCGCGTCTGAGGGAGCAATAAATCATGGCACGTTATACAGGCCCAACCTGCAAACTGGCGCGGCGCGAAGGCACCGACCTGTCTCTCAAGAGCCGGGCGCGCGCACTCGATACCAAGTGCAATCTGGAGAAGCAGCCCGGCCAGACGGGCGACCGTCGGCGGCGCGTCTCCGATTACGGCGTGCAGTTGCGGGAAAAGCAAAAGGTCCGTCGGATCTATGGGTTGTTGGAGCGTCAGTTCCGCAACTATTACACCAAGGCGGCCCAGTCGAAGGGTGCAACCGGTGAGAACCTGTTGCAGATGCTGGAGCGCCGTCTCGATAACGTCGTGTTTCGGATGGGCTTCGGCTCCACCCGGGCCGAGGCGCGGCAGCTCGTCTCGCACAAGTGCATCCTCGTCAACGGGCGGGTGGTGAATGTCGCGTCCTATCCGGTGGGTCCCGACGACGCCGTTGAGGTGCGGGAAGCGGCCAAGAAGCAAGTGCGTGTACAAAACGCCCTGGCCTTGGCCGAACAGTACGGCTTTCCCGATTGGGTCGAGGTCGATGCCAAGGGTCTGAAGGGCGTTTTCAAACGCGTCCCGGATCGTTCGGATCTGCCTGCTGACATCAATGAGTCGCTGATCGTCGAGCTGTACTCCAAGTAAGGAGTGTTTTCAAAGGGGGTACCGAATGACTGAAGCTATCGGCGAGTTTCTTCGTCCGCGGATCGTTCAGGTCGAACCGGTCGACGGCAGCCTGAATCATGCGCGGGTGTCCCTGGAGCCCCTGGAGCGGGGTTTCGGGCACACCCTGGGGAATGCGTTGCGGCGCATCCTCCTGTCGTCCATGACCGGCTGTGCCGTCACTGAGGTGGAGATCAACGGTGTGCTTCACGAGTACACCACCTTGGCCGGGGTGCAGGAGGATGTGCTTGAGATTCTTCTGAATCTCAAGAACTTGGCGATTACGCTGAATGGTAAGGACGAGGCCACTTTTGCGTTGAGCAAGAAGGGGCCAGGGGTCGTGACCGCGGCGGATATCGACCTTGGGCATTCCGGCGCCATTGCCAACCCAGGGCTGATCATCGCGCATATCACCACGGACGCCGAGTTGAGCATGACGCTCACCGTGCGCCGCGGCATTGGTTACGAGCCCGCAACCCAGCGCGATGTGGAAGGGGCCGAAGACCGTCCTATCGGCAAATTGCCCTTGGACGCCTCGTTCAGCCCGATGCGCCGGGTCGCCATTGAGGTGCAGTCGGCGCGTGTGGAGCAGCGTACCGATCTGGATCGGTTGGTCATCGATTTGGAGACGAACGGGACCATTGATCCGAAGTCCGCCATCCAGCGGGCGGCCCAGATACTGCGCGATCAATTGGCCAGTTTCGTCGCCTTGGAGGGTTCGGCGCCGGATGACGATGCCGCTGCGGAGGCGCCGGCGGCGCCGGCAATCGACCCGATCCTGTTGCGTCCGGTGGACGATCTGGAGTTGACGGTTCGCTCTGCCAACTGTCTCAAGGCAGAGAATATCTATCTGATCGGCGATTTGATTCAACGCACTGAAGTGGAGTTGCTGAAGACGCCTAACCTTGGTAAGAAGTCCCTGACCGAAATTAAGGACGTACTTGCCACTCGTGGTTTGTCGCTGGGGATGCGGCTAGAGAACTGGCCCCCTGAAAATATCGACGAACTCAGCATTCGCTAACTGTTACCGGAATCACGGACCATGCGTCACCGCAAAGCCGGAAGGCACCTCAATCGTACCAGTTCGCATCGCCAGGCGATGTTCAGCAACATGGCGGCCTCCCTGTTCCGGCACGAACTGATCAAGACTACCCTGCCCAAGGCGAAAGAGTTGCGGCGGGTGGCCGAGCCACTGATCACCCTGGCCAAGATCGACTCGGTCCACAAGCGTCGCTTGGCCTTTGCCCGGCTCCGCGACAAGGAAGTGGTCGGGAAGCTCTTCTTGGAATTGGGCCCGCGTTACCAGGCGCGTCCTGGCGGGTATCTCCGCATTTTGAAATGCGGCTTTCGTGCCGGCGATGCGGCGCCGATGGCCTATGTCGAGTTGGTCGACCGGCCGGAACGCGACACGACGGCGGCTGACGAAGACTGACGCCGTTGAGTTTGGCGTCGGGAGTGCAAAAGCCGGGCTTATGCCCGGTTTTTGCATTGGGTCTTGGCGTGAGAAATTGCCGGACTTAGGATTCAGAATGGCCGCCCGTTCGTCTATTGCTCAAGCCCCTACCATCGAGCGAATCGTGCTGGTCACCGATTTTGGTGCAGGCATCTATGTCGGCCAGGTGATGGCCCGGCTATCGGCTCTGGCCCCGGGGCCGCCGATCATCGACCTGGTGCATGACCTGCCGCCCTTTCGTCCGGATTTGGCCGCCTATCTCCTGCCGGCCCTGGTGCGCGACCTGCCGCGCGCGACACTGTATCTGTGCGTGGTCGACCCCGGTGTGGGCGGCGAGCGGGCTGGGCTGGTCCTTGCTGCCGGGGGGGACCTGTTCGTTGGTCCGGATAACGGCTTGTTGAGCCAGGTCGCGCGGCGCGCCGTGCGACCGCGTTTGCGCCGGATCGACTGGCGGCCACCACGAGGGGCCTCGCCGAGTTTCCACGGCCGTGACTGGTTCGCCCCGGTCGCCGCCGCCCTGTGCCGGGGGGAGACCCCGGCGCTTACCGAACTGGATGTGGGTACACTCATTGGTGCGGACTGGGCGGACGACCGGCCCGAAGTCGTGTATGTCGATGGCTACGGCAACCTGATGTCCGGGCTGCGGGCGCAGGGCTACCCGCCCACGGCGCAACTGATCGCGGCCGGGCGGACCCTGGGGGCGGCCCGGACCTTTTGTGACGTCCCGCCCGGACAGGCGTTCTGGTATGAGAACGCCTTGGGGCTGGTCGAGATCGCGGTCAACCAGGCGCGCGCCGATGTGGTGTTGGGGCTTGGGCCTGGCGATCCGGTGACATTTGCATCGGGGTGATTCCGCGTTTAAGATGCGAATCATTCTCGTTACCCATCGGCATCCGCCTGCCATCATGCTCAACTTCAACACTGTCTGCCCTGATTGCCCCGGCCCCGGGGGGTGTTGCCACGAGGTGTCCAGTTCCGGGGTGCTGGGGACGCTGGCCCGCTCGCTCTGGTCCGCGCTCCAGCGCAGCGGCCCCGCTGAACCCATGGACGTGTCGCCTCAGACCACGCTCAAGGCCTTGCGGATCGGGCAGCGCGGCCGGGTGAAGGGTTTTGAAGAGGGGGGGCGGGCCTATCGGCGCAAACTACTCTCCATGGGGCTGACCCCGGGGGTGCAATTTGAGGTGTTGCGGGTAGCCCCCCTGGGCGACCCGGTGGAGGTGCGGGTGCGCGGTTCAAACCTCAGCCTGCGTCGCGACGAGGCGGCGGCCCTGCGGGTAGAGCGCCTGGCCTAGATAGCTGATGAGGGCGCCCGATGAACAACCCGCACAAAGAATTTACCATCGGCGTCGTTGGCAACCCCAACTGCGGTAAGACGACCCTCTTCAATGCCCTGACCGGTTCCCGCCAGCGCGTCGGTAACTGGCCTGGGGTGACGGTCGAGCGCAAGACCGGGCGCTACCATTTCGGCGGTGCAGACTTCAACCTGGTGGACCTGCCAGGGACCTACTCGCTGGACGTGATCGCGGCCGGGACCGACGAGGACGTGTCGCTCGACGAGCGCATCGCCCGCGACTTTGTGCATGCCCGTGAGGCGGACCTTATCCTCAACATCTTGGATGCCTCCAGCCTGGAGCGCAACCTCTATCTCACCACCCAACTGATCGAGATGGGTCGTCCGCTCGTGCTGGCGCTGAACATGATCGATGTCGCCCGCGATCATGGCCTGCGCATTGATGTGGCGGCCTTGGCGGGGCGGCTTGGCTGCCCGGTGGTGCCGGTCTCCGCGGCCGACGGCGAGGGCATCGAGCACCTCAAACTGGTGGTCCTGGAGGCCATGGATGCCCCGCCCGTGGCCAGTGCGCAGCTTACCTATGGTGACACCCTGGAGTCGGCCATCGCCGTCCTCCTGCCGCGGCTGACGCCGATTGCGGCGGCCGCCGGGGACCCGCCGCGCTGGCTCGCCTCCCGGTTGCTGGAGGGTGACGACCTGGTGCGCGACCTGGTGGGGGAGGCGGTGAGCCCCGCCGAGGTGCGTGCGCTGCTGGGCGCGGAGGTGGACGATGTCGATATCCTGCTCGCCGATGCCCGCTATGGCCTGGCCCATGGGTTGACTCAGGCGGTCGTGACTCAGACCGGGCGGGCGTCGCGCGACCTCTCCAACGCCATCGATTCGGTCATGCTCAATCGGGTGCTGGGCATTCCCATCTTTCTCGCCGTGATGTATGGACTCTTCATGTTCACCATCAACATCGGTGGGGCCTTCGTCGACTTTTTCGACCGCGCCGCGGCGACCCTGTTCGTCGGCGCAACCACCCAAGTCCTGACCGGCCTGGGTGCGCCCGGCTGGCTGATCCTGCTGCTGGCCGATGGCATCGGCGGCGGCTTGCGGGTGGTCGCGACCTTCATCCCCATCATCGGCTTCCTCTATATCTTCCTGTCGGTGCTGGAAGACTCCGGGTACATGGCCCGCGCTGCCTTCGTCATGGACCGCTTCATGCGCGCCATCGGTCTGCCCGGCAAGTCATTCGTGCCGCTCCTGGTCGGCTTCGGCTGCAACGTGCCGGCGATCATGGCCACCCGCACCCTGGAGAACCAGCGCGACCGCATTTTGACCATCCTCATGGCCCCCTTCATGTCCTGCGGGGCGCGCCTGCCGGTCTATGCCCTGTTCGCCGCCGCCTTCTTCCCGGTGGGCGGGCAGAATGTGGTGTTCGGGCTCTATTTGATCGGCATCGCCGTGGCCGTGCTGACCGGCTTTATCATGAAATTCACCTTGCTCAAGGGCGAGAGCACCCCCTTCGTGATGGAGTTGCCGCCCTACCATCTGCCGACGGTGAAGGGTGTGGTCCTGCGGACCTGGGAGCGTACCCAGGGGTTCGTGGTCGGGGCCGGGCGGGTGATCGTGCCCATGGTGCTGGTGCTCACCGTGCTCAACAGCCTGGGCACCGACGGCAGCACCGGCAACGAGGGCAGCGAGCGCTCGGTACTGGCCGGGCTCGGCCGCGCCACCGCCCCGGCCTTTGCGCCCATGGGACTGAACGCCGACAACTGGCCCGCCACCGTCGGTATCTTCACCGGGCTGTTGGCCAAGGAGGCCGTGGTCGGCACCCTCGATGCCACTTACTCCGCCCTGGCGGTCACCGACGCGGGTGGGCGGGCCCCGCAGCAACCCTATAGCCTCCTCGGCGGCCTGCACGCGGCCCTGCTCACCATCCCGGCCAACCTGGGTAAGGCCCTGGGCCACTGGGGCGATCCGTTGGGGCTGGAACTGGGGAACCTGAGCGATGCCGAGGCGGCCGCCGAGCGGCAGGCGGTCAAGGCCGGCACCTTCGGGGCGATGGCGGCGCGCTTCGACGGGGCGGCGGGTGCCTTCGCCTACCTGCTGTTTATCCTGCTCTATTCACCCTGCACGGCGGCCATTGCGGCCATCTGGCGGGAGACCGCACCGGGCTGGACCCTGTTTGCCGTGGCCTGGACCACCGGCCTCGGCTATGGCATCGCCACGGTCTTCTACCAGAGCGCCATCTTCGGGCGTGACCCGGCCAGTTCGGCGGCCTGGATCGCGGCGATGGTTGGCCTGTTCCTCGCCGTGGTCGTCGCGATGCGCTTGCTGGCCGACCGCGCTGGACCGCTGCGGCCCGCGCAACCTGTCGTCAAAGGGGCCTGACTATGATTCTGTCCGAACTGACTGGCTACCTGGCCCAGCACCGACGCGCGCCCCTGATCGATCTCGCCACCCACTTCGACGCCAGCCCCGACGCGCTGCGCGGGATGTTGGCGACCCTGGAGCGCCGCGGTCGGGTACGCCGGATCGCCAATGGTGCGGCCTGCGGGAGCGGCTGCGGCAAGTGCGACCAGTCACAGGTGGAGACCTATGAGTGGGTGAGCGCCGGGCCGGCACGGGCGGACTGAGCGCCGTAGCGCTTGAGTGCTCTGACGGTGTTGAGTGACGTTGACGAGAACGCGTCCGCCATCAATAGCTCGATGTGTCCTCCTGGTATTTGTCGTACTGGCGACGGGTCATGTTCATTTCTGCCGCCTGTTTATCCTTCACCACCTCGATTGTCCGATAAATTTCATCCACCCTGCGCTGGGTTGCCTCGGCTTGGTCAAGTTCGTCCGTATGCTTTCTCTCGGCCGCTATTTCACTTGCCCTGATGGCTTGATCTTTTTCTTGTATTGTCATACCGCGATCTGTCTCAGTCACTTCTGCCGCGGTCTGTTTATCTCTCCGTTCCTGTTCGCTCTTTAGTGCTTCGTTTTGCAGTCGCCGGTTTTCGACTTCCAGTCGTTGTGCCTCTAATTGGAGTGCGGCGATTTCGTCGGCGCTATCGCGCCCTTTGCCCCTTGTCTCTGGCCCTTTGCTTTCCAGGTCCTCATCTGACTCAGGTACCGCGCTCTGGTGGTCCCGGTGGCTGGTCTCGCTGGCTGTAGTGGCGCTTGATGGGCTCTTGTGGGCAGCTAGCAGGTAGCCGATAGCGAAGACTGGGGCAAGTGCGGCGAGCAGAAATAACAGGGGTTTCTTTGCAAACGAGAAGGACTCGGAAAACAGGCCGCCGGAGTCCTGGGTTCGCCGCCGGTCTCGCCGCGCTTCATCATTCCTGATCCGCTCGTCATAGGCTGTTCGCTCGTCGGGGTCGGATAACACCGCGTAGGCCCGTGCGATGGCATCGCGTCGCAAATGCTCTGTCTGATTGCCTGCTGCCTGATCGGCTTGCGGTTGCCATCCCGCGCGCAGCCTCTGGTAGGATGCGTCGATCGCTTCTTTGCTGGCCAGTGCGCTTACTTCCAAGATGTCATATAAGGTTTTCATTTGAATGCCCTCGTTGATTCTACAAGGAATGTTTTGGTTTAGCCTTCGTCCTTAGAGCCGCTCCACCACGCCGGTCAGCAGTCGGGTGGCCAGCGCATCGCGCAGCGGGATCAACAGGATCCGGTTATTGGGAATCGAGGCGGCGGCGATGGCCACGTCCGGGTCGACCCCCATCTCGCGCAGGTAGCGAAAGGACTCGGCCACATAGAGCTGGCCGCCCTCGTGGCTGCTGTAGCGGCCGGGGACATGGCTTTGATGGATGCCGAGCCGGGCGTTGTGGGTGGCATAGCGTTCGCTCCCGCCGGCCAGCACGTCGATACAGGCAGACACACAGGTCTGATCGACCGCCGCGCGCAACCCATTGGCCCGCAGATATCGCCCGAGCTTACGCGCCTCAAACACCGAGCCGCCGGGACTGTTGATGATGAGTCCGACCGCCCGCCGGGTCCGTAGTTCCCGGATGACCCGGTCGGCGAATCCCTTGGTGATCTGCGCACTCACCCGCAGCCAGACGCTACGCGACTGGCCGCTCTCCTCGAAGCGCACCAGGGCTGGGGCTATCTGTGTGAGTGCTGCCAGGCGATTGCAGGCCGCTACGGCGCGTCGCCCCAAGGCGGCGCCGTTTGAGTGGTAGCGCTGGACCAATTGGTTGGCCCGCGTAACCACGGCCTCCAGTGAGAAGTCGAAGCGCCGCGCGGCGTTCAACACCGTGGCGTCGGTCACTGATTTGTCGGCGGTCTGCGCGACGCGCAACAGGTGGCAGGCGGCCATCTCGGACAGCATCTGATCCCGGTCCAGTTCGCTTGGCGCCGCCCCGGGGTCGAGCCCCGCGCCGCCGCCCACGGCGCAGCCGGCGAGCAGCAGGCCGAGCGCCAGCAAGGTCAATAGGATTCGGACACTCAGATACCGCAAGCTTCCGCTCTCCACGCCGACTGCACCAGGGCGGCCCGCCCGGTTCGGCGGGTCCTAGGCCCGGGTCTCGATCCCCTGGGCCCGCAGATGGGTCTTGACCGCCTCAATGGGTACCTCGCGCCGATGGAAGATGCCCGCCGCCAGGGCCGCCTCCACGCCGGTGGCGGCAAAGACCTCGGAAAAATGCTCCACCCGTCCCGCCCCGCTGGAGGCGATCACCGGTATATTGACCGCCCGCCGCACCGCTTGGATCAACTCCAGGTCGAAGCCCGCCCCGGACCCGTCACGGTCGATGCTGTTGACCAGGATCTCACCGGCGCCCAGGTCCTCACAGACCCGTGCCAGTGCGACCACGTCCAGATCGCGCCCCTCGCGCCCACCCTTAACCGTACACTGGAACCAGCAGAAACGCTCGCCCGCAGGCCCCGGGGTGGCGGTCTCGACGGTGAAATGCCGGGTCGCCGCCGGGGAGTCGACATAAACACGGCGGGGATCGATGGAAATCACCACCGCCTGGTTGCCGTAGACCCGGGCGATCTGCTCGATCGAGCTGGTGCCGTCCTTGCCGCCCCGCGCCAGGACCTCGAGCACCGTCTCCACCGCGTCCGAGCCGATCGAGACCTTGTCTGCGCCGGAGCGGAAATAGGCGTGCGCCACGTCCAAGGCCGACTGGTGCCGGCCTTGGGCGTCGGTGAATGCGCGGATGCCACCGCCGATGGTGAGCGGCACGAAGACCCGTTCGGAGGTGCGGCGCAGCACCTCCATCATGGGTTGGTCGTCGAGCGGGAAGTCCCGGAAGGCGGTGATATTGAGGAAGGCGACCTCATCGGCCCCCTCCGCATAATAGCGTGCGGCAAGGTCCACCGGCTTGCCCAGGTTACGCACCTCGCCGCCCTCGTCCCGATCGCGGACATCGTACTGGTCGCCCTTGGTTACCACCAGGTCGCCCTGGTCGTTGGCGCGTACGTCCAGGCACGCAATGATGCGCTTGGCCAGGCGGGTCGGTGTCGCGGCGCCCTCTCGGGCGGCCGCAGACCGCTCGACCGGCTCCTCCCCGGCCAGGAAGTGCTTGAGCACCTTGAGCCCCGCCGCCCCGCTCTTCTCCGGGTGGAACTGGACGGCCGATACCCGCCCGCGGCTCACCGCACTGAGGAAGGGTCGGCCATAGTCGGTGGTCGCGAGCCGCCAGTCCGCGTTCTGCGGGCCGGGCTCGGCGCGGTAGGAGTGGACGAAATAGAATTTCTCGCCCTGATAGTCGGCAAACAGTGGCGAGGGGCGCTCCACTCGCACCCCGTTCCAGCCCATGTGCGGAACCGAGAGCGTCGGGTCATCGAAGCGCCGGATGAGCCCCGGGATCAGCCCGAGCCCCGCCACGCCCGGCGACTCTTCGCTCCCCTCAAACAGCGTCTGGAGTCCGATGCAGATCCCTAAGAAGGGCCGCCCGGCTGCCAGATAGTCCTTGAGCGGCTCCACATAATCCAGCCGGTGCAACCGTTCCATGGCCGCCCCGAAGGCGCCGACGCCGGGGAAGATCAGGCGCTCCGCCTTGAGAATATCCCCCGGGCGTTCGATCTGCGTGAGTTCGAACCCCAGGGCGTGGATGGCGTTGCGCAGGCTGCGGACATTGCCGGCGCCATAGTCCAGAAGGGAGATCATGCGAAGGTTCCGGGCAGTGATGAGGTACCGATGCCGAGGCACCTGGTGCGGGCCCGGCCGTTCGGGCCTAGTGTACCCGTTCGGCTGGCCATTCGGTCCGCTCCTTCGCGTCGCTGCAACCCGTTTGCAACGATGTCCGCGGACCTCGTCACGAACGGTCGCCTGCGTAACGGGTAGCCGCGCCCACCGCGCATCCCTCGCTTGCTGAACTGGGTCAGCTCCCAGTCGACGAGGACGATGAGTCCTTCTGGCGTTTGCCCTCGCAGTAAAAGCCGCCGCGCGGAAACCGCGTCCCATTCGTGTTTCGGGCGTCAGGATGGAAGCCGGTGGCACGGGTGAAATCGGCCTGTTGGCATACCGCATTACCTTCGGCCTGACGCCCAGGCGGCACTTTTCCGAAGGTGGTCGAATTATCCCAGAGGCGACCGTCTTTTCCCGCGACGAGCCGCGGTGGGATCGCGCCCGGGCTTTCGCCAGGTCCGCCAGGCATGCCAACGCAGCCGACCAGTAGTGCGGCGACGCAGCCAAGAATGGGTAAGGTGTTTTTGGATTTCATCACGGCGTTGATTCCTCAAGGTCTTGAGCGACTCCGTGAATCCGACAGAACCAGGGAGTCAGACACGAAACGTGAAAGATAAGGAATGCTACCCCCTCCCACCCCGCCTTCGCGCAATCGCAATAGTCAGATCCTAAAGAGGATTATTTCCTCTGTAGGGGGTGTGGAAATCAGCCTGGAAGCGTCACGCCTCAGTCGTGCGAACGACCGCGACGGATGCAACCCCATTGTAGCGAGGGCACGCTGGCACGGCAACCATGGTCGTGCGCGTGCCGCGCCGCGCCGATCCGGTCCTAACCGGTGGATGGCCTGCCACTCTATAATAGGGTTGCTGCATGTACATCTGGACTGTCCCGTGCTCTCCCCTTAGAGTGTTTGCAGACTCATACCGCCAGGAGCCTAACCTTGGAACACCATTGCGTCACCGCCAGTCTCTCCCCGCTCCCCGCGCGGGACCCCGTGGCGGCCTTGGCCGTCGCCGGGGGCGACGCGGACTTGGCCGCCGAACTCTTTGCCGCCCTGTTGGCGGGTTTGCCGGATGAACTCGCGGCGTTGCGTGCGGCGGTGACCGCGGCCGACTGGGATGGGCTCGCCGAACACGCGCACAAGGTCCGTGGGGCCACGCGCTATTGCGGCGTGCCGGCGCTGGACGAGGCCACCGAGTCGCTGGAGCGTGCGGCCCGTGGCGGCGACCCGGTGCGGATCGCGACCAGCTTCGCCAGCCTGGAGGCCGAGGCCGAGCGCGTGCGGCAGTCCGGGGGCTGAGTTTCGCGGACCCATTGTGGATAGATGGTTGATACCCGCTCGGCTGACCTGTGAGCGGATTCGCGAACGGTTGAGCCCAGGCGCTTGCCACGACGGCCCGCTGGCAGAGTGCCCGGGGATCATCGCCGCGCCGACCGCCAAGGCCCAACGCGCCGCCGTGTTGTTGCCGCTCTATTGCCGGGATGGGGCCTGGCACCTGGTCTTCATCCGTCGCGCTGTGCATGCCCATGATCGGCACAGCGGCGAGGTCGGGTTCCCGGGTGGGCGCTGGGAGGACCGTGACCCGGACAGTACCGCGACCGCATTGCGCGAGGCGCAGGAGGAGATCGGCCTGCCGCCCGAGCGGGTCCGGGTGCTGGGGCGGCTGCGGCCCCTCTACACCGTCAGCCAGTTCCTGGTCACCCCGGTGGTGGGCGAGATCCCCTGGCCCCAACCATTGCGGCCCGAACCCCGAGAGGTCTCGCGCATCTTCAGCATCCCGCTCGCCTGGCTCGCTGCCCCGCGCCATCATCGGGTGCGCCCCTACCCGGCCCCGGGGCACCCCCAGGCGCGCGACCTGATCTTTTTCGACGAGTACGACGGCGAGCTCCTGTGGGGCGTCACCGCGCGCATCACGCTCGATTTTCTGGGGTGCCTGACGGGGCCCGGACCCTGATTCAAGCGCGCTGCCCGCGCAATCTTCCGAACCTTGTCGTAAGGTAGGCCGATCCTGAGCAACCGGTCGACGAGGTATCCGCGATGGAAGACACCCTGCAACGCCTGTTGGCCGCCGAACTGCGGGCGGAGCAGCTCGCCAGTGAGGCGGAGCAAGCGCAGGAGCGCCTCATCCAGACCGCCCTGGCGGACGCCAAGGCGGAGAACGAGCGCTTCAGTGGGCGGCTGCCCGAACTGCATCGCTCCTTTATCGCCCGGGCCGAGGAGCGGGCGGACCTGACCATTGCCGAGTTGCGCCGCCGCTACGACGAGCGCCATGTGCAGTTGCGCGACCAGGCCGAACAACGTGAGGATCAGGCCCTGGAGGCCGCCTTCCAGGTCATGATCGACCCCAGCCGCTAGGTGATCGTATGCGCCCCGCCGCCCACGCTTATCTGAACACGCGCGTCTCGGTGATGGCGACGCGTCTGTTCGATCCGGACACCATCGGGCGGCTGTCGCAGATGCCGTTGCCGGAGCTGGCCGAGCGCTTCGGACTGGCCCCGCTGCTGGATGAGCACCAGAGTGCCAAGAGCCGTGGTCGCGCCATCGAACAGACCCTGATCCAGTTGCTGCTCGCCGAATTGCAGGTCCTGGTGCGGCCCATGAACGCCATGGAGCGCTCACTGGTGCTCGCCTGGGGTCGCAAATACGCCCTGTTCAATTTGAAGACCCTGATCCGCGGCAAGCTCTATGACCTGGACCAGCAGGTGATCCGCGACAGCCTGTTCGACCTCCAATCATTCATCCGCCTACCCGATGAGGAGATGCTGCGCGCCGAGAATGTACTGGAACTGCTGCGCCAACTGGAGGCTGGGCCCTTACGCCTGATCGCCCGTCAGGCGCGCGAGATCTACGAGCAGCGGCGCGAGCCCTTCGCCCTGGAGGCGGCGATCGACCAGCGCTATTACCTGGGTCTGGCGCGCCAGCTCACGCAGTTTCATGACGCGAGTCGGCACCCGCTGCAACAGCTGATCGGTGCTGAACTGGACCGGATGGCGCTGCTGTGGCTGCTGCGTTTTCGCTTTTCATACCAGCTCTCACCCTCGGAAACCTTCTACCAGCTGATTCCGTCGATGCGCCTGATGCACCGGGAGCGCCTGCTGGCACTCGTGAATATCGAGACCTTCGCCGCCGTGTTGGCGGCCCTGCCGCCGCCGCTCGACACACTGAGCGTCGACTGCCGCACGGTCATCGATGTTCAGCGGCACATGGGCCGCTATGTCGCCCGTGAGGCCACGGCGCTGCTGCGCCACAGCGCGTCCGGCGTGACGCGCGCCTTGGCCTACCTGATGCGGCGCGAGTCGGACCTTTTTCTGCTGTTTGCCCTGATCCAGGGGCGCCTCCTGAACCTCTCCACCGAGGTGGTGGATATTGCGCTTGAGATCACGGAGCCGACCTGCCCCTGGTCGGGCAGTCGTGCCGGGACGGTGGTGGCGCGCAAATTGAAGTGACGTTCGATGCGGCTGTGGTGGATGCCTGCCTGCGGATTTTCAATGAACAGGGGTACGCGATTGAAGATTAGCGCAGCGAAGCGCAGATCCCGATACCATTCGTAGCACTATAAAAACGCCGATGTCACGCCAAGGCGCCAAGCTCGCCAAGGTTTTTCAGTGCGTTATCAGCCTTGCGCCACTTAGCCGGAGGGTGATCTGGAGAGTGGCTCTACCCGATTGTATTTCTTGGCGAGCTTGGCGCCTTGGCGTGAGCAATTTCCGGGTTTTAGGATGATTAGGAGTCGGGGCGTCCCGCCCCGGCGCTATCGCTATCATCGCGCAGCCGACTCACCCCGCCTGGCGCAAGGTCTGCAATGGCGGGCGGATCAGCAGCGGATAGGTAGCGAGCGTCCCGGCCAGGCCGATGAGCAACCCAGAGCCCAGCACTCCGGTGAGCCAGAGCGCCGGGTTGAAGCCGAATTGCAGCCCGAACAGCCGCTCGGCCAGCAGCCAGCCGGTGAGCTCCGCAAAGATCGACGCGAGCAGGCCGGCGAGCAGTCCGGTGGCGGTGAACTCCACCGCCAGGCTGCCGAGCAGGGCGCGCCGCCCGGCGCCCAGGGTGCGCAATATGCCGTGCTCGGTGCGCCGCTCCGCCAGGCTCGCCTGGATACCGGCGAACATCACCAGCATCCCGGCGGCCAGGGTGAAGAGGAACACAGTTTCCACCGCGAGCACCCCGCGCTCCACCACCGCGCGCACCTGTTTGAGCAGCGCATCGACATTAAGCAGGGTGACGCTTGGGAAGTGCCGCACGAGCTCCGGGATCATGGCCTCGCGCGCGTGCGGCAGGTGGAAGCTGGTGATATAGGTGGCCGCCTCCGCGCCCAACAGCGCGGGTGGGGAGACGACGAAAAAGTTCACATTGAAGCTGTCCCAGCGGACCTTGCGTAGGCTGGTCACCGGGGCGGCGACCTCATGGCCGGAGATAAAGAAGGTCAGCCGATCGCCGAGTTTGATGCCCAAGGTCTCCGCCAGTCCCTGTTCCACCGAGAACGCCGGCGCGCGCGTGCCGCTGGGCCACCACTCACCCGCGGTGATGCCGTTGTCGGTCTGGAGCCGCTCGGCAAAGCTCAGGTTGAACTCGCGGGCGGCCAGGCGTTCGGCGCGCGGGTTCTCGTAATCCGCTGGGTTGATTGGTCGGTCATTGATGCGGGTGAGGCGCCCGCGGATCATCGGGAACAGCTCCGCCTGGGCGATCCCCTGCCCGTGCAGGAAGGCGCGCACCGGCTCCACCTCCTGGGGCTGGATGTTGACCAGGAAGTGATTGGGTGCGCCCGGGGGCAGGCCCTCCTGCCAGGTCTTGAGGAGATCCACCCGCACCACCGCGAGCAGCAGCAGGGCGAGGATGCCGAGCCCGAAGCCGGCGATCTGCAGCACTGCGAAGGTCGGCCGCCGGGTCAGGGCCGCGAGCCCCAGTCGCCAGACCCCGCGGGCGCGCCCGGCGAGCTCGCGGGCCAGCCGCACCAGCGCGAGCACGGACAGGACCAGGGTGCCGACGGTGAGCGCCACGCCCCCCAGGAGCTTCCCGGCGAGCTCCGCGTCGCGCGCCTGCCACAGGATCAGCAGCGCCAGCGCCAGCGCCGCCCCCAGCACCGCGAGCGCCGCGGAGGCGCGCGGTGTCCCCAGGTCGCGACGCAGGGCGCGCAGGGGCGAGACCCGGGTGAGTTGCAGCAAGGGCGGCACCGCAAAGCCCAGGAGTGCGATCATCCCGGTTGCCACCCCCACCGCCACCGGCCGCCAAGAGGCCGGCGGCAGGTCCGCCCCGAACCACTCGGCCACGGTCGCCACCAAGGCGAGCTGCCCGAGCCAGCCCACCAGACAGCCCACCAGACTCGCCATGAGTCCGAATAGCGCCAGGCGCAGCACGAAGACCCGCATCAGCAGGTGCCGCGGTGCGCCCAGGCAGCGCATGATGGCCACCGCGTCTATCTGGCGCTCCACCAGCCGCCGACTCGCCAGCGCGATGGCGCTGCCCGCCACCAGCAGCGTCACCAGGGTCGCCAGGTGCAGGAAGCGCGATGCACGGTCCAGTGCGGACTCGAACTCGGGGCGGGCGGTGCGCCCGTCCACCAGGGTCAGGTTGACCGGCAGGCGGGGCTTGAGCCAGGCGGAATAGGCGTCCACCGCGGCGAGGTCGCCGGCGAGCAGCAGGCGATGCTTGACCCGGCTCGCTGGGCTGACGAGGCCGGTGGCGGGCAGGTCAGCCGCGTTGATCAGCACCCGCGGGGCGAATTGGAAGAGCCCCCCGCCGCGATCCGGCTCATAGCTGAGGATGGCGCCGAGGCGCAGCCGCGTCTCGCCCAGGCCGACCGCGGCGCCGAGCGGCTCTCCCAGCAGCCGCAGCAGGCGCGCCTCCACCCACACCTCGCCGCGCGGCGGCCCCTGCTCGACGGTGCGCTCCGGGGCGGTGAATCCGTCCTGCACCCGCAGCCGGCCACGCAAGGGATAGGGTGCATCGGCCGCCTTCACCTGGACCAGTTGCGGGCCCTCGGTGCCCATGACGACACTGGGAAACTCCAGCGTGCGGGCCGCGACGAGCCCGCGGCGCGTGGCCTGTTCCAGATAGTCCTGGGGGGGCGGCGAGGAGCCGTCGATGGCCAGATCGGCGGCGATCAGCTCCCCGCCCTGACGGATCATGCCGGTCTCGATGCGGTCGGTGAAGAAGCCCACCGCGCTGATGGCCGCCACCGTCAGGATCAGGGCCGCGCCCAGCATATAGAGCTCGCCGCTGCGCCAGTCCTGGCGCAGCAGCCGGCGGGTGATTCGCCATGTCGATGTGGCCATCAGTGACCCCCGCAAAACCAGTTTTCACGCCAAGACGCCAAGACGCCAAGGTGATTGCGTGTGTGCCCAGCCTTGGGCGATTTACCCAGCGTCTGTTTAAGTGAATGCAGGGGCTGCGTTGTTTTTCTTGGCGTCTTGGCGTCTTGGCGTGAGCCATTGGCGGACTTAGGTTGAGCGCGGTTCATTGGATCGCCTCTAAGGCCCCATCGTGCATCCGCAGCCGTCGGTCGCAGCGTTCCGCCAGGCGCGGATCGTGGGTGACTAGCACCAGCGCGGCGCCGGACTCGGTGCGCAGGTCCAGCAGCAGGTCGATGATCTGCTCGCCGGTCGCCTGGTCCAGGTTGCCGGTCGGCTCGTCGGCAAACAGGACCGCCGGGCGCGGGGCATAGGCGCGGGCGATCGCCACGCGCTGCTGCTCGCCGCCGGAGAGTTGGCGCGGGTAGTGGCCGGCGCGCGGCGTCAGGCCCACCCGTCCCAGGGCCTCGTCCGCCCGGCTCGCTGCGTCCGCGTTCCCGGTCAGCTCCAACGGCAGCAGGACGTTTTCCAGAGCGGTGAGGGTGGGCAATAATTGGAAGCTCTGGAACACGAAGCCGACCCGCCCGGCGCGCAGCTCCGCCCGGCCGTCCTCGTTGAGGTCGGTCAGCGGTTGACCGCAGAGCCAGACCTCGCCGAAGCTTGCGCTGTCGAGCCCGGCCAGCAGCCCGAGCAGGGTCGACTTGCCGGAGCCGGAGGCACCGAGGATGGCCACCGCCTCGCCGGCCTGGACCTGGAGGTCGAGCCCCTCCAGGATGGTCAAAGTACCGCTGGGGCCGGTAACATGTTTGCCCAACCCCTGGGCCCTGGCTACGACTGCGACCGGATTGACTGTCATGATGCGCCTGATGTGGATTGCCTGTTTGACCTTGAGCGCGGCGTTGCCGCTGCCCGCCCGCGCCGCGGCGCCGGCGATTCTGGTTCTGGGGGACAGCCTGAGCGCTGCCTATGGGATCGCCTTGCAGGACGGCTGGGTGGCGCTGCTCCAGCGGCGTCTCACGGAGCGCGGTCTGGACTTTCGGGTGGTGAACGCCGGCATCTCCGGGGACACCACCGCCGGGGGCCTGGCCCGCCTGCCCGAGCTCCTGGAGCGCCACCGCCCGGCCATCCTGCTGATTGAGCTCGGCGCCAATGACGGACTGCGCGGCCTGCCGCCGCCGCTGATCCGCCAGAACCTCACCGAGCTGGTCCGGCTGGGGCAGGCGGCCGGCAGCCAGGTCTTGCTCATCGGCATCCAGTTGCCGCCCAATTATGGTGCGGCTTACAACAAGGTCTTTCAAGTCGTGTTCCAGGGCGTGGCGGGCGGGGCCGGGGTGCCGCTGGTGCCCTTGCTGCTCGCCGGGGTGGACGAGGACTTCGCGCTGATGCAGGCCGACGGGCTCCACCCGGGCGCTGCCGCCCAGCCGCGTATCCTCGACAACGTCTGGACGACGCTCGAACCGCTGCTCGCGACCGCCAAGCCGCCGGCCGACTGAGGCGCCCGGCCGGCTGCGCGATTCATCAAGGACCGGGCACTGTGCATGGCGCTACAATCCCCCGCGTCGGCCCTGCGGCCGCCCTGTAAGGCCCGGAGGCCCCCATGCATCGCATCACCATCGTCGGTACGGGCTTCGGTGCCCTAACCGCAGTCAAACAACTGCGCGCCTCTGGCGTGAGCGCCGACCTCACGGTCGTCAGCCCCCGGCCTGAATATGTCTATTACCCCGGTCTCATCTGGGTCCCGAGTGGACTGCGCACCGGTGAGGACCTGCGCATCGATCTGGCGCGTTTCTTCAAGCGCCAGCGGGTCAATCATGTCGCGGCGGAGGCCACCGGCCTTGCCAACGGCGGCCGGACCCTGGAGACCAGCGTCGGCCCCATCAACAACGACGGCCTGATCATCGCCAGCGGCGGGCGCTTCATCAAAAAACTCCCCGGGATTAAGCACGCCATCACCCCCTGCGAGGGCATCGCCGCCGCGTTGGCCATCCGCGACCGGGTGCGGGCGATGGACGGCGGCACCATCGCCATGGGCTTCGCCGGCAACCCCAATGAGCAGAGCTCCATGCGCGGCGGGCCCATGTTCGAGTTCCTGTTTGGCATGGATACCCAACTGCGCAAAGAGGGGCGGCGCGAGCGCTTCAAGCTCGTCTTCTTCACCCCGGCCGAGCGCCCCGGCAATCGCCTGGGACCCAAGGCCGTCGACGGCCTGCTCAAGGAGATGGCCAGGCGCGACATCGCGACCCATCTGGGCCACAAGCTCAAGGGCTTCAGCGAGCGGCAGGTGACGACCGAGGGCGGCGCCTTCGACGCGGACCTGATCCTCTTCATGCCCGGCATGACCGGCAACGCCTGGTTCGACGCGACCGACCTGCCGCGCTCCCCCGGCGGTCTGCTCCAGGCCGATGCCCAATGCCGGGTGCCGGGTTTCCCGCGGGTCTATGTGGCCGGCGATGCGGGCAGCTTCCCGGGGCCCGATTGGATGCCAAAGCAGGGTCACATGGCGGATCTGCAGGCGCGCGCCGCCGCCCGCAACCTGGCTGCCGAGTTGCAAGGCCAGGAGCCCACCGCGACCTTCCGGGTCGAGCTACTCTGTATCGTCGACACGAATGACAGCGGCATGCTGGTGGGGCGCACCGAGCGGTTCAATATCGTGTTGCCCTCCATGCGCCTCTTCCATTGGCTCAAGCGCGCCTTCGAGTGGTGGTATTTGCGGCAGTTTCGATGAGTCGGTCGAGGTCATTCGTTCGGCCCGCACAGCGGACCCGGGCGTTGATTGAGGTCGCGCAAGCCGTAGGGTCCGCTACGCGGAGCAACAACCTTGCCCTTCGCGCGGTGGCCGGAATTTTGATCAAGTCCCCCCTAGGGTCTTGATCGCCATTCCGGCCGGGACGCCGGAATTTGGATCTGGGACGGCAACCTCTCAGCCGCCGCGCACTTGCAGGTCTAGCAAAGGTCCCGCACTCGCTCAGTCCTCGCCATCGCTCAAATGTCACGATAGAGCTGCGACCCGTTGTCGTGGAAGGCGCTGACCAGCATCTCGGTGATCGCCATCGCGTCGAGATCGGCGCGGGCGGCGGCCGCGGGGCGTATCCCCTTGACGCACCTGGTACCCACTGCAAGCGCGATCGGCGCGGGACGGGTCTTCGTGGCAGTACGTGAGCTGGGGCAGTGAATGGGGTAGGTATACATCGGCTGATCCTCAGGGCTGTTTCTTTGTCAGTGGGCGGCGCTTGGTGCGACCTTGGGACACAGCATAACGGAGGCCGGTTAGAGGTTATCTGAACGCACCTGTCAGCAAATCGTCAGCGTGCTCTTTCACCCTGGGCCCGGGAATTGCTCAGGCCAAGGCGTCAAGCTCGCCAAGAAATACAATCGGCGCTCAGTCTCTTGAGCGGTGACGCGCGGGCGACACCAGACACTACTTTGGTGCTATGGGAGGTGACTATGCTTGAAGAACGGCGCGTGGAGTGTCCGTATTGCGGCGAGGCGTTCGCTAGCCTGGTGGATTGTTCCGGGGGTAGTCAGCGCTACATCGAGGATTGCCCGGTCTGCTGTCGGCCGATTGAGTTCCAGGCCGAGGTGGACGGGGCGGGCGAATTGATTGGCCTGATGACTCACCGCGATGATGATTGACCATCAGTCCAGCCGGCGGCGGTGATAGCGACCGGTCGCGGCCTGGCGGCCGTTCCTACGGGGTAGGAGCGGCCCCCAGGCCGCGACGCAATGAGCCGCGCGTTGCTCAGGCCGCCACCGGCACCCGCCCGACAAAGACGTAATAGGGCACCCGCAGGCCGGGCAGATAGGGGACGGGGGCGCGGTGCTCGAATACGCAATGGTCGGGCAGCAGGCGGCGCAGGGTGCGCAGGTGGGCAGGGGAGGGGCGCACGCCGTCGTGGGCAAACCAGCGCGGCCAGAACCAGCGGGTGAGCGGGCCGTGGCGGGCGAGTCCGGCGGCGGGGGCGGGGTCCGAGACATAGAAGTCGACCACACCCAGGGTGCCGCCGGGCTTGAGCATGGTGAGCGCGTTGCGCAGCGCCCCCTCCCAGTCCGGCATCATGGTGAGCGAGTAGGAGAAATAGACCAGGTCGACCGGCTCGGCGGGGCGGTAGCTGACCGCGTCGGCCTCCACCACCCGGCAATTGGGCAGGCGGCGCGTGCGGCGGCGTGCCTGATTCAGCAGCGCCGGGCACAGGTCGACGAGCTCGACCGAACCCAGCGTACACAGGCGGTCGCCCAGGAAGCCCAGGTTGCGCCCGGTGCCGGCGCCCAGCTCGATTACCGTGGCCCCCGCGGGCGGGGCCAACTGCCACATCAGGTCGGCGCGCCCGTGCAGCAGGCGTTCGCGAAAGCCGTCATAGTGCGTTGCCTGGGGCGCGTAAAAGGCATCGAGTCGCTCGGCCAGGGTGCCGTGGCGCGGTTGGCCGCGGACCAGACTGAGCAGGACTTGGGCGTCGGGGCGGGCCATGGTCAGGCCCCGACCAGGTCGGCGACATGAAAGCCGGCATAGGTGTGGACGCGGTCGCGCCGTTGCAGGTCGCGGGCCATGGAGTCGTGGAAGACCAAGCGGTCGCGCAGCCGTTGCGGTTGCGTCCCGACCTCGATCCGGTCGAGATAGGTGGGGGCGGCATGGGCGCTGCGGAAGATGACCCGCGCCTGCGGCGTGGCGCGCTCCAGGATGGCGGTCCATTCCTCGGCCAGGGCTTCGGGGTAATAGGAGCTCATCCAGTCCATGTGGTCGAGCAGGACGAATTTTGACAGGCGCTCTTGCGTCTGCTGCAGGAAGGCGGTGACGGTGCAGGTATGGGGCACTACGCGGTCGGCGAGCCCCGCCTTGAGGGCCGCGAAGTTGTCCCGCTTGAGGTATTCTGGGCAGCAACCTGGGGTATAGCGTCCGGTGATATAGACCATCCAGAAATAATTGGTCCAGACCGGCAGCTCGCGAAAGACATATTCGACCGCCTCGCGGATGAAGCCAGCCACGCCGCGGTGGTGCTGCGCCTGGACCTGGCGACGCTGGGCATAGGGCACACCCAGCAGACTCATGGTGAGTTGGCGCGACAGGGTCCAGTTCATCCCCGTCCCCCACATCAATGGGTGGACCTGGCTGTCATAGATGGCCCGCTGGTCCTTGAGACAGTCGGCCTGGATCAGCTCCTCGATACCCGCCGCCAGTTGCGGGCGGACGCGCAGATAGGCGCGGAAGGCGCGTGCGACGGTGCCGGCGAGCCCCTGGAAATAGAATCCGCCGGTCTGTGGGCTGAACCAATGCAGCCGTTCGTCCCAGAAGCGCTGGGCGAAGGGTGACAGCTGCGCGCGCAGCGACTCGTGATAGAGTGCCCTGAAGCGCTGATGGATGCCGCAGCCGAAGAGTGCAAAAAAGTCCTCGAAAGACAGGTTGCGGATGCCGGCCAGCTTGAGCTCCAGGAGTGCGGTCTGGCGTGGATTGGCGTCCACCGCGTGGATGCGCCGGGGTCCGGCCAGGGCATAATCGAGCACGTTGCACCCGGCGCTGGTGATGACGAGCAGGGCATCGTCCGGGCGCAAAGCGAGCGCGATACGATCGACCGCCGGGTCCTCCCAACAGGTGTTGTAGACGAGCGATCTGGAGTAGATGGCGTTGAAGAGTGCGTGGTCGATGTGGTCGCGAAGGGTGAGGGCAGCTTTCACGTCAGGGCTCTGGATGGGCTGAGTTCGGTGGATGCGCTAGAGCGATGAGTCTAGCGATCGACTGTGACTCTTTGGTGACTGCGCGGCTAGCGTGTCATTGCGGGCGGCGCTGAGGTATTGACCGGCTTTCGGTGCGGCCCGTCGCGGCCAGGGGGCGCTCGTACGACCTAGGAGCAACAAAAAGCCGAATACGGCCATGAGCCCATAAGCAACGCGAATCAGCGCGACTCAGTGCCCTAATACGCAATCGCGGGTCTGCCGCCGCGCGCTTCAATTGACCCGCGCCAGGGCGAGCCGGGGGCGTGGGCGGCTGATCGCGGCCGGGACGGCATCGGTCCAGCGCAGCAACTCCAGGCGGCCGTCGTGGTGTTCGACCAAGGCGGTACAATTCTCGACCCAGTCCCCGCAGTTGCAGTAGAGTGCGCCGTGCAGTTCGCGCACCTCGGCGTGATGGATGTGGCCGCAGATCATGCCGTCCACGCCGCGACGGCGCGCCTCGGTGGCGACCGCGCGCTCGAAGTCGCCGATGTAGGCCACCGCGTTCTTGACCTTGTGTTTGAGATAGCCGGCCAGCGACCAATAGCGCAGTCCCAGCAGGCGCCGCACCCGGCTCAAGAGTCCGTTCAGGGCCAGCAGGTGGTCGTAGGCGCGCGAGCCGAGCCGGGCCAGCCAGGGGCCGGCCTGGACCACGCTGTCGAAGAGGTCTCCGTGCAGCACCAGGAAGCGCTTGCCGTTGGCGGTCTCGTGGATCACCTCGTCGCGGATCAGCACGTTACCGAAGTCGGCACCCAGGTGGGTGCGCAGCAGCTCGTCGTGGTTGCCCGGACAATAGATCACCTGGGTGCCGCTGCGGGCCTTCTCCAACACCTCGCGCACCACCGCATTGTGAGTCTCCGGCCAGTAGACCCCGCGGCGCATCGCCCAGAGGTCGACGATGTCGCCGACCAGATAGAGGTGTTTGCACTGGGTGGCTTGCAGAAAATCCAACAGATAGGCGGCCTGGCAGCCGCGAAATCCCAGGTGGATATCGGAGATAAAGATACTGCGGTAACGCAGGGGTTGGATGCGCGTGACGTCTGACATCGCCGTGCCGCCCTCGACTGTGAGTTTGGACTATGGTCCGAAAACTCTGTTGCCGAGCCGTGCCGAGCGGGTGAACATCTCGTGACATTCATCATTGTTTCACGATGTCGGTTGGCGCCGCTCGTTACCATGGCGCCCGCACCACCCCGAAAGATAAACGTGGCGGGCGCCTTGTCCGTTCCCCACCCCGCCCTCCCCCAGTAGGGGAGGGAGAATTTGAGCGCGCTCCTGGCGCGACTTTCACGGTATAGCAGGATTCAGTGCGATGTCCCGGGAACGAATGATTGAGTTGCTCAAGAAGCAACGGCTGGTGGAAGAACTGGTCCATAGCCAAAACCAGCCGCGCCAGGCCCTGGTGGAGACCATCGTGCAGCGTCAACACCTGGGCGAGCTGCACAATTTGTTGGGCCAATTGCCGGCCGATGAGATCGCCGCGGTCTTGGAATCGCTGCCCGCGGAGGATGCCGAACGGCTCTGGACCCAGGTGGCACCGGAGCGTCAAGCCGACATTCTGTGGGAGGTCTCCGACCGCTTGGGGGAGCGGTTGGTGGGTGCTCAGGAACCCGGATTCTCCGATAGTCAGATGAATGCCTATGAACTGGTGGAGGGGCGTCTGCGGCAGGTCAGTATCCAGCGTCGTCAGGACCTGGTGGGCTTAGGTGCCATCTGGATCGATCTGCTCAATGCCACCAAGGCCGAGCGCGCCTGCCTCGGCAAGCACTATGGGCTGGCGCTGCCGGACCCGGGGGAGGCGACTGACTTGGAGGTGAGTTCGCGGTTCCAGGTCGATGAAGCGCAGGACATCCATCTGCACTCCAATTTCCTGCTCGACCGCGAGGGCGATGCGCGCAGCGTGCCGGTTATCTTCATTCTGCATCAGGGCATGCTGTTCTCGGTGCGCAATGAGGAGTTGCCGGTGTTCCGCCTACTGCGCCGGCGGGCCAGTACCCAGCCGGGATATGTTGCCGATGCCAAAGACCTGTTGCTCGATCTGTATGCCACCGACGTGGAATACTCGGCCGACTCACTGGAAGACATCTATGCCACACTCGGCAAGGTCGGACGCCAGGTCTTGAGCAAGAATCTGAGCGACAATGAGGCGGCGACCATTCTGGCCGACATTGCCGAGGAGGAGGACCTCAATGGGCGCATCCGGGGCAATATTCTGGATACCCAGCGGGCGCTGTCCTTCCTGATGCGCTGCAAGGTCCTGTTGCCGCCTCAGTTGGATGAGATCAGACAGATTCTACGCGACATCGACTCGCTGAACAGTCACACCGCCTTTCTATTCGATAAGATCAACTTTCTGATGGATGCCACGATCGGCGTGATCAATATCAATCAGAATAAGCGGCTGAGTAAGATGACCGTCTTCGGCGTGGTCTTCATGCCGCTCAATATCCTGGCCGGGATCGGCGGCATGTCCGAGTTCTCGATGATGACGCAGGGGATTCCCTGGCCGCTGGCCTATGGCGGCGTAGTCGTGGCGATGGGGCTGCTGGGTTGGCTCACCTATGTCGGTGTGCGTTATTTTGAGAATCGCAAAGGGGAGGCGGCGGCGGCCTGATCTCATACCTTCTGGCTCCCACGCTGCGGCGTCACTGCCATGAAGTTAAGCCGTTCGTGGTGAGCTTGTCGAACCACGGACGGCTTAACTTCCGCAGGTTAAGGATTTCCCGTTCACCCTTCGACAGGCTCAGGGCGAACGGGAAACCCTTAACTCAATGGCAGTGACGCCGGAGCCTGGGAACGAGAGGCGAGGAATGTGGCGGCGGGCCGCCTGATGGCCCCCGGGCCGCGACCGCTCCCGCTCAGTGGGCTGCAAAGACCGTGGCGAGGTCGGCGACCGCCGCGTCGCGGGGTCCGAGCGGCGCCAATCCGAAGCGGTGCTCGATGGTTGCGAGGATCGAGGTGGTGTCGTGCGGGGTCCGATCCACCACCTGGTCGGCGGCGAGGAAGGGCGCGACGATCAGGGCGGGGATGCGGGTGCCGGGGCCCCACTGGTCGTGTGGCCCCGGGGTGTCGCCTTGCCCCGGTGGCGGGACGTGGTCCCACTGGCCGCCGAACTCGTCATAGGTCACGATGACCATGGTGTCCTTGGCACAGGGCCCGTCCGCGACCGCCCGCAGCAGTTTGACCAGGTGTTCCCCCCCGGCCGCCTCGCTCGCGTAGCCGGGGTGCTCATTGTCCGCCCCGCCCGGCTTCACGAAGCTGACCGGCTTGAGTTGGCACGCGTCCCCGGGGGTCTGTGCCAGGGCGATGAACGCCTGCTCGTCGCGCAGGTGGGCCGCCCGCGCGGGCGTGCCTTGAGCATAGGCGGCGAAATAATTGAACGGCTGGTGATGGTACTGAAAGAGCCGATCCGGGCAGTGCGGGAAGGTGGCAGCCGGGTCGGCGCCCGGGTCCGTGCATTGGGGACCGTTGCCGTTGGTCCAGCCTGCGGCCCCGAGGTCGCCGTTGGCGTTGGACCAGCCGCCCGCATACCAGGCCCAATCGATCCCGGCCGCGCTCAGACTGTCCCCGATGGTGCGGTGGCTCAGGGCCGGGAGTCGTTGGCCGGCTGGGGTGTTGGGCCGATAGGGCTGGGCGGCCGGCTGGATGGTGTTGACCGCGAAGTCCCCGCACGCGAGACCCGCGACCGGGGCCGGGCACTGCACCGTGAGCGGCGCGTCCTTCACCGGCCCGCTCGGGCGGTAGAGCGGTGCCTCACTGGGCATCCCGGCGGCGTCCACCAACGAGTGCGGGTCCGCCGCTGAACCGTCGCTGAGTGCTCCGGTAAACACCGGGGTCGCTGCGGCAATCAGCCATTGGTGGTTCAGAAAGGACCCGCCGAAGGCCGCCTGGAAAAAGTGGTCGGCGATGGCGTAGGGCGGGTGTGACGGCCCGTGTAGATAGCGGTAGATCGGGAGCTGCTTGGTGTCGTAGTGGCCCATGGTGAGGCCGGTCGCATCGCTGCCGGCGACATAGCGGTCCATCCGCCCACCGTCGAGCTGATACTGCTCCTGGTAGAACCGATGCATCAGGTCCGCGGTGCAGCCGCCGGGCCGGCCCTCGCCCTTAGGGACCCCGTGGTGGGTCCGGGTGTCGGGCCCCGGGCAGGTGCGGTCGGCGGCGCCGATCCAGGCCTCGATCCGAAAGGGCGCGTTCGTAAAGGCGCTGGCGATCCCGTTGGCGGCGTCGGTGCAGGTGACCGGTTGCGGTGGTGAGCTGAGGTTGACGTCCACCTGATGCAGACAGTCGAAGGCCGCGCCCGCCTGGTTGACCTGTAGCCGGTGGGTCGGGTCGGCGCTGGCCAGCCCGGCGACCCCCTCCCAGCCCCCGTACAGATTGTCGAAGCTGTGGTTTTCTTGATAGATGATGACGAAGTGATTGATCTTGCGGAGTGTCGCCGCGGTCTCGTCGGGTGCGGCGGCCAGGGACGCGGCGGACGGTGTCAGGATGAGCGCGGCGGCGAACAGCCTAGCTAAAGGCCATGACGCCCGCACCGGCCCGCACCACCCCGCAAGATAAAAGTGGCGGACGCCGTGGCCGTTCCCCCACCCCGCACTCCCACAACAGGGGAGGGAGAAGTGGACCGCGCTCCCGGCGCGACTTTCACGGTAACGATGGGACATGGAACCTCCGCTGATTCTTAAACCTAACCCGGGAATTGCTCACGCCAAGGCGCCAAGCTCGCCAAGAAATACAATCGGGTAGAGCCGCTATCCGGATCACCCTCCGGGTGACTGGCCCAACGCCGATAACGCACCAAAAAAATCTTGGCGAGCTTGGCGTCTTGGCGTGACAACTGCTATTTCTAGGTTAAAGGTGATCGGCATTCTGCCCGGGGCGCCGGTGAGCCGCCTACACTTTAGCCAGGTTTTGTTGCAGCAAGGCTATTGCATAGCGTGCTGGGAGGTGAAAACCTATATCGACATGAAACAGCAGGAGAAGCCAGGTTGCCCCAGTCACGGTTGTTGGTGGAAAAGAAGCGCGCGGCGTTGCACGAGGCCTTGTTGGCCCTCGGGGCTCAGGTCGAGTTGGCCCTGCGCCAGTCGCTGGAGGCACTGAGCGGGCAGGACCTGGAACTGGCGCGGGCGATCGTCGCCGGCGACGCGGCGATCAATCGGCAGCGCCGTCTGCTGGAACAGGAGGCCCTGCTGGTGTTGGCCGCCTACCAGCCGGCGGGCCTCGACCTGCGGATCGTTGGCGCCTCCATGGAGTTGGTGGCTGAGTTGGAGCGGATCGGGGACTACGCGGCCGATGTCGCCCGGCTGCTGTTGCGCCATGAGCAGCCGCGCTTCCCGGCGGCGCTGGTGGCGCCGATCGCCGAGATGGGCGCGGCGGCGGTGGCCATGTTCTGCGACGCCATGGCGGCCTACGGGTGTGCCGGGGGCGACGCTGCGATGGCGCGCGCGGTGGCGACCCGCGACGATGCGGTCGACGCACTTGAGGGTGAGTTGGTCGCGGCCATCGTCGCGGCGATCCGCGAGGACCCGGCGCAGGCGGCACCGGGTCTCGCGCTCTCCCGGGTCGCGCACCTCTACGAGCGGGTAGCCGACCGCGCGACCAATATCGCCGAGCGGGTGGTCTATATCGCGACCGGCGAGACGCCCGACCTGGACTGAGACGCGCCGCCCGGCCGACGGGCGGAGCGCTGCGGTCTTGCGACCGGGCCGGTTAGCGGCCATGCCCACGATTGTCGCCGTGGGCATCGGCCGGGGTCGCCCTCGCTCGCCGCTAATGCAGGATTGCCCGCCACCCCCCCCGGCCTGGCAGACACTCCCGGCACAAGCGCGGTGTCGGATCGCAGGCATTGCCGATGCCGTCCCGATCGTCGTCGGCCTGATCCGGATTCGCCACCAGCGGGCAATTGTCGCTCGCGTCCAGCACGCCGTCGTTGTCGTCGTCCGGGTCGATCGAGTCCGGAATGCCATCGCCGTCAGTGTCCAGCGGCGGGGTGTCGCAGGCATCGCCTACACCGTTGCCGTTGCTGTCGGTCTGATCGGGATTATTCACCGTGGGGCAGTTGTCCAGGCTATCCGGGATGCCGTCCCCGTCACCGTCTTGGGAGGCGGCCACCGTGAACTCGGCGGTGACCGCGAGAAAGCTGATCTCTCGTTGTAGAGAACGGGACCAGAACTTCCCGGACAGCGCGATGACCTGGGCGTCGGCCGGGTCATCATCGATTTTCGGTTTGGCCCCGGCAGCGACCTTAAAGGTCACACCACCGACTGCACCCGAGCCGGCGGACGGATGGAATCCATCCAGATAGACCCGGGTGCGGGCGATGCTGTCGATGTAGTCGTTCAGTTCGGCAGCGGGGGCCGGGCCGAAGGGTGACGCGGGGAAATAACCGCCACGGGTGAACCAACCCGTGGTCGGCAGGCTCAGGGTCTGACCGCTCGCGAAGCTCAACTCCAGGCTGAAGGCCTCCACGTCCGCGGGGTTTCGGATCTCGACCACGGCCGTGGTGACACCATTGGCCAAGGCGGGGCCGATCCGCAGCGATAAGGCCTCGCCCGCCGCCTGCACGGTGGTGACGCCGGCCGCACCCAGGAGTGCGAGCCCCCCGCTGAGAAGCTGTCTGATCCGTTTGCCGTTCATGGTTCTTGCCTCGTGGTCGCCGTGGGCTTGATCGTCGCCTGCCGTGTTCCCCGCCGCTAGTGCTGGGCCGCCTGATAGTCCCGCAGGGCCTGCTGTAGCGTCTGTTCACCGTTGGTGCAATTGGGACCCGGCGGGTCGCCGACGTGCAGGCTGGCCCCGGTCTGGTGGAAAAGATTGAGCGCGGCGCTGAGGTCGCTGAATTCGATGGCGGCCGGGTCACTGCCGCCGGCGCGGATTTCGGCCAGGGTCAGACAGCCATCGCCGTTGAGATCCGCGGCGTTGCTGGCGGTGATCGGCAGGGGCTTGGCGAGGATGAAGGTCCCGCTGATGACCAGGTCCTCCGGCGTGAGGCCGGTGACGGTCTCGGTATAGGTTCCGGAGAGGGAGGTCCCGCCGTTACCGACAGTGGCCTGGTTTAGCACGATCCGGCGGTTGACGGTCTTGCCGCTGACTACCGATTGGAACGACTGGGAACTCAGGCTGAAGCCGGTGGGACCCAGGCTCCCGCTGACCCGGGGCCCCACGTCCTTGCCGCCGATCGGGGGCGCGACGGCAGGAAAGAGCAGGGTCTGGCCCAAGTCGATGTAGCTCCGGGCGCTCTGGATGGCCGAGCCGGTGACATCGAGATAAAAGGCCAGGTCGATGGTGCCGATGCTGGCCGGAGTGTCGATGGTGGCGGTGCCGTAATAGGTGCCGGTGAGCGGGTTTGCGGTGTCCGCGGCGGCCGGGCATGAGGCGGCCAAGGCAAAGCAGGCCGCCAGCCAGTTCAGTGTGCTCGTCTTCATGGTCATCTTGCCTTACCGTTGTTGACCTGCCTTCCACCGTAGGTTGGGGTGAGGAACGAACCCCAACATTGCCGGCCACCGATGGTTGGTGTTGGGGTTCCTTCGTCACCCCAACCTACAGTCTTCGCCGGATTCACCATTGCCGGGTGCCGGATATCCCCAATCATTCGATAACAACCCCGCGCGTACATAGGTGTGAAAGGACGAATAGGGCCAATCGCGAACTGCTTGCACATAGCCATGCTTCACCGGGTTGAAGTGCGTGTAATCGATGTGTCGTTCCAGGTCTTGGCCATCTCTGATCACATGCTCCCAATAGCGCCGTTGCCAGATCCCCCGTTCCCCTTTCATCAAACGACTCTCACGGATATGCTCACCCTGGGCGACGCAGCGTGAAAATCCCGCCTTGATCAAACCCCAGCGCATCGCATAATCCGCGTCACCGGGCGGCAGCGCCCAGACCGCGTGCAGATGCTCCGGCAGTACGCACCAGGCCAGGATGTCAAACGGATGGTCCTGGCGCACGCGCCGCACCACCGTGCGCAGGTCCGCCACCTGTTCCACCAATAACCGGCGTGACCGATCAGCGAGATTGACCGTAAAGAAATAGGTCGCGCCCTCGATGATCGCTCGCCGGTATCGCATTCTTCTCCACGCCTCCGTCGATCTTTACATCACAGTAGGCTGGGGTGAGGGACGAACCCCAACATCGCCGGCCGCCGATGGTTGTTGTTGGGGTTCCTTCGTCACCCCAACCTACGGTCCTACGCCATTGCGTCATCGCCCGGTCGGCGTAGGTTGGGGTGAGGGACGAACCCCAACATTGCCGACCGCCGATGGTTGGCGTTGGGGTTCCTTCGTCACCCAAACCTACGGTCCTTCCGCGATCGGTTTCCCAAGCAGAACGTGGTAACCAGTTCAATGCCCGAAAAAGACCTCCTTAACGAGAAGCGATCCACCAGTATAGGCGGCCTCGGCTTGTGCACGTCCTAAATTGATGCTAACACCGATATTTTCCAGAGTGACTTTCGATAAAGGAATGCTTCCATTTTCCACGCTAATCGGGAAATATTTATCCATGAGATGCCCTGCAACCTTATCCACGAACATGTTCGTCGCTATGCCAGCCGCTTCCCTTGCGACGTATTCTTTACTGCAGCCATCTTGCAGACATGTGACAGCCGCCGGAACGATACTATCCGCCGCGTCGTATACGGTTACAATCTTCTGCCCCATGGGGCCTGCAAGCGCTCCACCAAAGTGAACAAAAATGTCAGCAACCCCCTTTACGCCTTGGACAAAATTTATCGTTCGATTAAGGCCTTTGAGGTATTCTTCGTTGTATGCCATTTGAGCTGCATTTTCTGGGCCGCCGTGCTGCTGCCAGATTTTGTATTCTTTCTTCATTGCTTCAAATTTAGGGCGATCATTGCTTCTTGAGTTAATTAGCTCGTGATTCCATTCTTTGCTTCCCACCGATGCAAATCCTTTCTGGTCCAGCAGTGCCAGCGGGTTTGAACTCGCATATCTGTAGTTAGGCAGAGCAGTGCGATCACTGGCCGCAGTAGGCTTGCCTTCAAAAGTCATAGGATCAACACTGATAAAACTCGCAGTGAGTGAATCATAATACCTCGCCCCGAAATAAGTCAGCCCTGTCTCCCCATCCAACTCCTTCCCCGTAAACCGATACTCACTCTCATACCCCCCGGTGCGTACCCGATCCTTCCCATATGGATAGAACACCGACTCCTCGACCAAGCCCCCGCCGGAGTCCATCACCGCACTGGCGCTCCCCAGATGATCCGGCAGATAGAACAAGGTTCGGCTCTCCGCGGGCGGCGGAAGAGCCCCCTGCTCGTGCAGTGCGGCGGCGAGCGTGGCGAAGGGCAGCAGCCCGGGATTGGCCTCGCGGTTCAATTGATAGATGCGCAGCGCGTCGATCGCCTCGCCCGGCTCGACCAGGGCGGGGTTGGCGCCCGAGGCGCGCAGTTCGCCGAGGCTGATGACGCCGTCCTTGGGATTCACATCCAGATCCAGCGGGGTTCGGGGCGGGTTCCAGCCGGCCAGCATACTGGGGCGGAAGGGTGCGACGCTGACTCGCGCGACCAGCCGGTCGCCGGCGTAGAGCTGCTTGATGAGCCGGTCGCCGCGCAGTTCGGTATAGCGGTCGACATAGAGTGTGGTCTGGGATTGGCCGCCCAGGGTGACGGTCTTGCGCTTGCGGTCGAATCCGGAGTCGTAGGCATAATTGATGACGGCGCCGTCGCCGGTGCGGTCGACCCGCGTGAGCCGGTCGCGGTAGTCGAAGCCATAGGCAAAGCCCTGCTTGGCGGCCAGGTTGCCGTTGGCGTCATAGCCGTAGCTGATGCCGGCCGCGGCGGTGAGTGCGTGGGGTCCGGCGCTGCCGGCGCCGTAGGTCATGGCACCCAGGTCGGACTTGAAGGTCATATTGCCGATGCTGTCGTAGCGGTAACCCTCGGACCAGGCGGGGGCGGTGGCCTGGGTCAGGCGGTAGAGGTCGTCATAGGCATAGTCGGCGCTACGGTCTTCGGGGGTCTTGACCGGGCGGCGGTCGGCGATGCGCACGATATTGCTCGCCCCGTCGTAGCTATAGGCCAGGTCTTGCAGGACTGCGGTGCCCCGGGTGCTGCGCAGTTGAGCGAGCCGCTGGCGGCTGTCGTAGCCATAGGTGCTCTGAACGCCGTTGGCGAAGGTGAATGCGGTCTTCTGGCCAGTGGGTGCATAGTCGATGGCGGTGACGAAGCCGGGGATAGCCGTGAGCTTGCCCATCGTGTTATAGACATAATCGACCGCCGTGCCGTCCGGGTAGGTGAGGCGGGTCAGGCGCTCCTGCGCATCGTGGTCCATGCGGGTGATGAAGTCGAGACCGTTGAGGCGTCGGACCTGGCCGGCGACAGTGCCGCGGGCGTCGTAGGAATAGGCCTCGCGGCCGGCCTGGTCTTCGATCCAGGCGAGGCGGCCTAGTACCGCAGGATGAAAATCCTAATACCGTTTCTGAAGAGCGCGTTGTAAGATGCAAACTTCGTGATCCACTCTGGTTTTTTCGATGCCCTTGCTTCGTCCTGCGCCTGTCCTCGTAACCGATCACGAGCGTCAACAAT
>NZ_CAJAXH010000136.1 GCF_903946935.1 uncultured Thiodictyon sp. | reverse complement strand
AGTCCGGTTCTGCGAGGAGCCGGGAACGAATCGCTGTATGGCAGAGATATTGTGGCACCGCCGGGAAACCAGGCGGCAACAGAGAACACCAACGTCTGTCTAACCTGCGATGAGAACCCGGCTTACTCTCCGGCTCAATTATGAAACCCAAGAAATTGCCTAACCTACGCCTTAGAAGCGAGCGCGCGCATATTTAGGTTTCACGTTAGGCCAACACGCTAATGCCATTGCGGGTTCTAGCCCATAGATCATGCCAAGGAAAATCAGAGAACTCATTTATGACCTTGAACGGGCTGGATTCAGCAACAGGGGCGGAAAAGGTAGCCATCGGAATCTTGAACACAAGATAAGGCATAAGAATAACGATTTCCGGTCAGATAGGAGATGATGCAAAATTTTATCAGGAGCGAGAAGTAAGGCAAAAGATTGAGGAGTCAAGAAAATGAAAGAAAGCGCAGAATACCTAAAACTTGTCGAATGGTCTAACGAAGATCAATGTTTCATCGGCGAATGCCCTGGAATCATCGGTCCTTGCTGTCATGGCGACGACGAGGTTCAAGTATATGATCAATTGTGCCAAATCGTCGATGAGTCGATTCAAACGATGCAGGACGATGGGAAACTCCTTCCCCCTCCAACTGCGGGCAATAACTTGGCGTCACGACTAGGTCTTGGCCGGATTTATGATCAAGGCGGCTGCCGCCATTCCCTATCGGAGCCCGGCAATGTGCTGATGTTCATTCTGTCTAACGGTGCGCCGGTGTCCGGCTCACCCCCCTACTTAGAGTAGTCGCGGCTAACGGCCATGGCGCCCGCACCACTCCGAACGATGAACGTGGCGGGCGCCTTGGCCGTCGCCCCTCCCCACTCTCCCCCCAATAGGGGAGGGAGCATTGGAGCGCGCTCCCGGCGCGACTTTCACGGTAAAGCCGCTTCCACGGCGGACGTTCATCGTTCGAGGTAAGGCGGGCGCCATGGCCGTTACTTGGCTGACCCCGACAACCGGTCCAGCTCCAGCAACCGATCGACCAGGAGGGCGGAGAGCCTATACATGGCGGTAATCTCCTCCTCGGCCGCGCTGGCCTCCCCGGCCAGCGCAAGTTCCAACGCCTTGGCACTGGCCTCATGGAACTGTTGGTGGGGCTCGGCCAGCGAGTCGAACACGGCCGTCGCCTCCCGGCCGACCTCGGCCGCCTCGGCCGGTCCGGCGGTGTCCATCCATTTGCCCAGCTTACAGTCGCGATGGCCAGTGCCGCGGAAATCGCCGGTGCCGCTCAAGGTGGCCTTGATCCGATTCAGGTACTGAAGATGATCATTGAGTCGGTGCAGAAAAAAGGCACCCATGGCGGCGTCTCCCAATTATCGAACCATCTTGGCAGCGATTTGCGCTGCGCGCCTTGCGTCGAGAACAATCAGTCCGGGCCTCGCATCAGATCGCCACACCGGTATCCACCCCAGGGTCCAATGACAGCAACAGTGCCTGGACGAGTAGCGCCACGTCGCGGCGCTCGCGGGCGTCGACCTCGAACACCGGGGCCTTCATCCCCGCATCGGCGAGTGTGCGGTGGTAGTCCTCCAGCCGCGGCTCCGCACTCTGGTCCATGTAGGTCACCCCCACCGCGAGTCGCGTCTGGTCGATGAAGGGCCGAAAGGCGTCGAGGTAGTAGCGCAGATCGGCGAGCGGCTGCGGCCGGTGGTTGGCTACCAGCAGCACCACACCCAGGGCACCTTCGCTCAGGATTTGCCACATGAAGTTGAAACGCTCCTGGCCGGGCGTGCCGTAGAGATGGATCTGCTCGCCGCCGTCGAGACGGATCAGGCCGTAGTCCATGGCAACGGTGGTCGCCGACTTGAGCTCGCGGGTGGCATCGCTGGCCCTGGCCTCGGTGCTGATCGGCGGCGTATCGCTCACCGCCGCGATGGCGGCGGTCTTACCGGCCCCCACCGGCCCGGAAAAAACGATCTTGTGATGGGACATGGCCGGGGCTCCTCAGAAAAAAACGTTTAGGCGTTTCATGATACGACCCAGGAGCCCGCGCCGCGCATCGGCCGCAAAATCGAGCGGGCGGTTGGATGCGAGCGCTTTCGGTGCAGCGTCCGCACGGCATTGCGCCAGCCCCAATGCGGCGGCGGCGCTGTAGAAGGCGAATACGGATCGCTGTGGGAGGTTCAGCACCTCGGCGGTACGGATCAGGCTATGGGGCTCGCGCGCCCAGAGCGCGGCGATGCTCATGGCGCCCGGTGCCAGCGTCAGCCGGGTGAAGTTGGGCCAACGCTGCAACTGCACCGGTACGTCCACCGGTGTGTCCAGGGGCAGCCGACCCCGGGCCGCCCAGAGGGCCAGCTTCCAGATCAATGCGTCCAATGCGACGGTGCGGAATTGACCGTGCAGCAAGACCAGCCGCTCAATGTACTCCAAACGGCTCTGCTGCAGCGCCGCGGGCTGGAGGCCGTAAGGACGCAGGCGGTGGTCCGCGTCGGCGATCCGGGCCAGCCCGCGGAGCGGGTCCAGTACGATCTCGGGCCAGGGTCCCTGGATGCGGACCCCTTGGCCGCGCGCGTGGGCCGAATCCCGGGCGGCAATCACAATACTTTGCAGGAAGCGGCTGGGGTCGTAATAGGCCTTGACTAACTGGTGCGGATCGCTCGGATCGATATCCGGGGCGGTACCGATCAAGGCATTCGCCTGCTCCTGATCCAAGAGCCGCGCGACGCGACTGCGGGCCTGCGGGTCCCCCGCTACGGCCGGACGCCCCCAATCGTCGATGCGCTTGGCAACCACGATCATGGCCGAAGCGTCGTCGGCAAGCGGCACAGTCGCCGCCTCGCGCTGGGCCGCCGCGGCGGCGAGCGCCGCCTGGCGGACCCGCTCGCGCAGCACGCCCAGGCGCGCGACCAGGTCATCCAGACTGATGGGCTTTGCCAACACCAGGTCCGACGCGACCACCGCCGGCGCCAAGGGTGCCAGCGACAGCAGGATCAAGGGGCGCAGCGGGTCGCGGCGGCGCAACTCCGCCAGGGCGGTGCTGGCCTGGTAGCTGTCCATATCCACAATGCAGGCCTGGGCCTGCGGCTCATCGACCAGCATGCACGCATCGCGGCAGGGTCCCTGGAACGCCAGCTCCAGCGTCTTGACCTGGCGGACCTCCATGCCAACCACGGCCACCCGCAGCGGCGGCCCCACAACCGGCCCCGCGGTCACGGAGCCGCGCCCAGAGGCAGGTGCTCCGGGAGGCATTACTTGGCTGCCCCCGACAGCCGGTCCAGCTCGAGTAACCGATCGACCAGGACGCCGGAGAGCGTGTGCATGGCGGTCATCTCCGCCTCGGCCTCACTGGCCTGCCCGGCCAGCGAGAGCTCCAGTGCCTTGGCGCTGGCCTCGTGGAATTGCTGGTGGGGCTCGGCCAGCGAGTCGAACACGGCCTTGGCCGCCGGACCGGCCTCCGCCGCCTCGGCCGGCCCGGCGCCGTCCATCCATTTGCCCAGCTTACAGTCGTGGTGGCTGCCGCCGCGGAAATCGCCGGTGCCGTTCAAGGTGGCCTTGATCCGGTTCAGGTATTGAATATGGTCGTTGAGTCGCAGCAGAAAAAAGGCACCCATGACGGCGTCTCCCGATTATCAAATGATCTTGGCAACATTTTCCGCTGCGCGCTTCACGTCGAGAAAGATCAGTCCAAGCTTGGCGTTCGCCTTGGCAATCACGGCGAGCACCGCGTCGCTCCCCGCATAGGTCAGCAGCACATAGCCGTTCGCGCCCTTGATGAGCACCTGCTCCAGGTGTCCACGCGCCAGCTCGTCGGCGGTGCGGCCGCCCAGGGCCAGCATCGCCGCCGCCATGGCGCCGATGCGGTCCTCCTCCAGACCCGCAGGCAGGAGCGAGGCCATCATCAACCCGTCGCTGGAGACGATCGCGGAGGCCTCGATGTCGGCGGATGAGCCGTTGAGCTCGCTCAAAATAGACTTGAGTACGTCGTCACGCATTCTTCTTTACTCTCTATAGGTTTCAGGACTCGTTGCTATCGCGGTTGTACCGAACGCGGAAACGACGTCCGGTGCCCCACCCACCATTCTTGACAACCTCCAGACCAGGCGTAGGAAATCGGGATGGTTGAAGCGCGGTCGTCCGCCCAGGACCAGTGCGAACCATTCGCTACCCAGAAACAAGGGCCAAACGCCGATCTGGCTGTGACCGGCCGCATCGATCATGCCCCAGGCGCCGGGCCCGACCTGCTCCAGTCCGCCCAACAGCCGGCGACAGCGCAACGCCAGCGCCACCGCATCGGCGCTGACCGCGGCGAGGCCCTGGACCTGGGACTCGTCGAATCCGGCGCAGCCGATCTGTAGACCGTGGCGGTCGGCCAGCAGTGCCTGACGCAGGCTGCTCAAGGAGGGCAGCAGCCCCGGCAAGAGCGGCTCGAGCGGCTCCGACGGGCAGTGGGCGGGCGCCTCCAGGCCCCATAGCCAGCCGAGGGTCTCCATCCGCGCGACCAGCTCGACCGCGGACTGGGACGACTCTGCCCCCAACCAGTCGCCCCATGGCACATCCCCCACACGCGGTGTGTGGCGCTCCTTGAGGAGCCTAAACAGGAGTCGGCGCATCGGCGTCGGCTCCTGGGCGGCGGTGGCATGGTAGGCACCGGCCGGCGTCACACCCAGATACAGGTCCTCGTCAAGACGGGGCACAGGAGAGCCGTTCAATCGGCGAGGATCAGTGGACGCCCGCGGGGGCGAGCCGCCAGCACCGCGTGGGTATCGTCCGGGAGGACCCGGTCGTCGACACCGCCTTGCTCGAGCCAGGCGGCGAGCGGTCGTGCCTGCGCCTCGGGAAGTAACGGGCGGGCCAGGTCGAAGAGACGCCGCCGCAATGCCTCCCCCCGCTGGCCCAACGCGATAAACAGGTCGGCGAGGCTGCCGAAGAGTGCCGCCGGGTCCGCTTGGTTCAGACACAAGAGCACCCGCCGGGTATGGGCCGTCAGGTCCGCCGGGGTCCGCGCCACGCTGTACGCCAAATGTTCGATCATGGGTCCTGGGGGATACCAGTCTGGAACCAGCAGGTTATGGTCGGCGCCCTGCCAGAAAATCGGCTCCATCCCGGGTTGCCCGAGGTCTTCCGGCAACGGGGCAGTGAGATTGTCCGGCACCAGCTTGGGTTGCATCGTTTGCTAAGAAAATTTGTAAAACTTTGTAAAACGATAGGCCATTATTATTCAAAATTTGCGAATTGTCAGAATTATTTTTTTTAGGGTTAAGGCCATTTTTGTGAAGAAGTGCCAACACAGCACGACCACTTTCTGATTAAATACCGAGCCCGGTATTGTGCGCTTCGCGACCGGACCAGGACCAAGGATCGGCGCCGGGGCAGACCAGCGGGAGCCGGCCTCGGCGCGGCGCGCGGGAGGCGCCAACGGGGCGCATTGCTTACGTGAAAGTCGCGCCGGGAGCGCGCTCCACCTCTCCCCTCGTGGGGGAGGGCGGGGTGGGGGAACGGCCGGCGCCCGCCACTTTCATGGTTCTGGATGGCGCGGGCGCCATGGCCGTTATCCTGAACAATCCTAGGGGAAGAGCGCCGACCACTCGGTGACACCGCTCAGTGAAATACTCGCCCAATCTCCGAGCGGCGCCAGGACAGGCCTATCCACTTCACTCTTGCGGGAGAAATTTCAATGGCGCTCGATCAGAAGGCATTGCAGAAAAAACGGGCCAAGCGGGAGTTGAAGCGCAAGCAGGCAAAAACGACCGTGGCACGTCAATCAGGCGGCCGCTCGCTGCCCCACGGCTGGGCCAGCGCGGCGCAGGCACCGATTGCCGATGTCTTCGCCCCCACCGATCTCTCGGCGGTCGGCATGGGAACCGTGTGGTTCAACCGACGGCTGCCGGATGGACGCTACGCCATTGCGGGTTTCGTGGTCGACACCTATTGCCTGGGGGTCAAGAACGCCCTGTACAATGTGGTGGATGAAGCCGAATATGCCTCACTCCTGGCGCACATTCGATCAGGTGCAACCGAGGTACTCGAGCGACAGGACCCGGCCTACGCCCGCAAGCTGGTCGAGGGGGCAGTGGACTATGCCAAGGCATTAGGCTTTGAACCGCATGAGGATTACCGCAACGCGCGGGCGCTCTTCGGTGACATCGACGCGGCCTCCTGCCCAGTGCAGTTCACCTTTGGCCGGGATGGTAAGCCGCTCTATATCCAAGGTCCTGACGACAGCCCGGCGATGATGCGGCGCATCGCGATGAGGCTCAGTCGGCACGCGTAGGAGCGGCCCCCGGCCGCGACAGGTTCCGCAGGACGTGATCCCACCCTCCTGCGTCACTGCCATACTTCATGGCAGCGCTGCGGCGTCGATCATAATCCCGGCCAGCGGCGTGCGTAGTCAGGGCTTCCAGCCCTGGCGGTGTCAGGCCAAGATGGCCTGACTACGCACCCGGCGAGCCCAAGTGGCCGGAATCTTGATCAAGGCCAGCGCTGCTTCCGCGTGGGAACGAGAAAAACACTCAAAATCTTGGCGTGCTTGGCGCCTTGGCGTGAGACATTCGGGTTATAGCATCCCAAGCTCGAGCTTGGCCTCGTCGCTCATGCGCTCTTGGCCCCAGGGCGGGTCCCAGACCAACTCCACCGCGACCTCGCCGACCCCTTCGATCCCGGACACCGCGTCCTTGACCATCTGCGGCATCATGCCGGCCACCGGACAGGCGGGGGCGGTGAGTGTCATATCGATGGCCACATCGCCGTTCGCGCTGATCTCGATGCTGTAGATCAGGCCCAGGTCATAGATATTGACCGGGATCTCCGGGTCATAGACTCGGCGCAGCGACTCAATGATCGGTTCGCGCAACTGCTCGGCGTCCATGCGCTCGACGACGACCTCGGTGTGCTGCTGGGGGGGTTCGGGCTGCGCTTCGGTTTGGCCGAAACCCGCAAAGCGGGCCAAACGGTTCATAAGGGGCCTCATTATTCTGTGCATTCGATTTTCCAGGGCACACACGGCACAGCGGACCCGGCACGACATCCCGGCGCGGTGTCACGAGCGTGCGGGGCGGCTTCAGGTCGCCTGCTCCAGGCGATGCCCGACCTCTTCGGCCACGTGCATACGCAGTGCCTCGGGACCCAGCGCGTCCAGGACCTCAGCGGCGAATCCCAGGCACAGCATACGCCGCGCAAGCGGGGCGCCGATGCCGCGAGAGCGCAGATAAAACAACTGCTCCGGGTCCAACTCGCCGACGGTGGTACCGTGGCTGCATTTCACGTCGTCGGCCTCGATCTCCAACTGGGGCTTGGTATCGATCTCCGCCCCCTCGCACAGGACCAGATTCCGGTTGGTCATGGCCGCATCGGTCTGCTGGGCGTCGCGGGCGACATGGACCCGACCGTCGAATACCGCCCGACCCTTGCCATAGAGGATGCCCTTGAAGTACTCCCGGCTGCGGCAGCGCGGCACCTGGTGATCGACGTCCAGATGGATATCCAGCAACTGGCGCTCCCCGACCAGATAGAGCCCCTGGAGGTCGCACACGGCATCCTCGCCCGTGAAACGCACCCGCAGGTCGGTTCGCGCCCAGGCGGCGCCCACCGCAATATTGATACACCGATAGTTGCTCGCGGCGCCGAGCCGGACATAGAGCGCGGCGAGGTGAAAGGCCTTCGGGCTCTCCAATTGGACGCGCTGGTGCTCCAGGACCGCATCCGCCCCGAGCATGACCTCCAGGACTGAGTTGGTGCAATACAGCCCATCGGTCAGGCCGACATAACGCTCGATCAGGTGGGCCTGGGCGCCGGTCTCCAGGACTACCAGATGGCGCGGCTGGGCGAGCAGCGGGGCCGCGGCGCCGACCGACAGGTGGATGAGCTCGATGGGTCGGGGCAGACAGACGCCAGGACCCATGATCGCCACCAGGCCATCGTCCAGGCCAGCCGTGTTGAGCGCGGTAAAGAGCGACTGGTCGGGGCCGGCGACGGCATTCAGGCGGTCCTTGAGCGCGTCCGGGTCGGTCGCCAGCAATTCGGCCAAGCTCCCGACCCGCACCCCGGGCGGCAGGCCCTCGAGCGCCGACAGGCCCGGCACGAAACGGCCGTTGACCAGCACCACCCGATAGGCATCGAGCTCAGGGATGAGCCGCGGCTCAAGTGCCTCCGGGCGCAGGGTCACCGGCTCGACTGCCGGCACAAAGCCCTGTTCCAGCAGGCGGCTGAGGCTGGTGTAGCGCCACGCCTCCTGCTTGGTGCCGGGGACGCCCTGCGCCGCGACGCTCAGACGGGCCGCGGCGCGTTGCGTCTGGAGCCAATCCAGACGGCCGCCCGCACTCGCCGGGGCGGGCGCGAGCCACTGTTCAAATCCGGGCGCGGGGCTCATGCCGCCTCCTCGATCCCGAGCCAACCGTAGCCCTTCTCCTCCAACTCCAGGGCCAACGACTTACCGCCGGAGCGGATGATCTGACCCTGGGCGAGCACATGGACATAGTCCGGCTGGATATAGTCGAGTAGGCGCTGGTAATGGGTCACCAGGATGACCGAACGCTCGGGGTTGCGCAGCGCATTGACCCCGTCGGCGACGATGCGCAGGGCGTCGATGTCGAGTCCCGAATCGGTCTCATCGAGGATGGCGAGCTTGGGCTCCAGCAGTGCCATCTGGAAGATCTCGTTGCGCTTTTTCTCGCCGCCCGAAAAACCGAAATTGACCGGGCGCTTGAGCAGCGAATCGTCCAGGTGCAACACCTTGAGCCGCTCCTTCATCAGACGCATAAAGGCCACCGCGTCCAGTTCCGGCTGCCCGCGCGCGGTGCGGATGGCGTTGAGCGCCGCCTTGAGGAAATAGGTGTTGTTGACCCCCGGCAGTTCCACCGGGTACTGGAAGGCGAGGAAGAGACCCAGGTGGGCGCGCTCCTCCGGCGTCAGTGCCAGCAGGTCCTGACCGTCGAAGGTCGCGCTGCCGCCGGTGACAGTGTAACCGTCGCGGCCGGACAACACATGGGCCAGCGTGCTCTTGCCGGAGCCGTTGGGGCCCATGATGGCATGCACCTCGCCGCGACCGATCTCCAGGTCCAACCCCTTGAGGATCTCCTTCTCGCCGACCTTGGCCTTCAGGCCCTTCACAGACAACATCTAGAATCTCCTACAGATCGAGCGGCCCAGATGGTGCCGCAGAGAATGACGAAGGCGTCGCCTGAGCCAAAATCCGCAAATTGCTCACGCCAAGTCGCCAAGTCGCCAAGAAGAAAAAGGCTGTCGCTGTACTGACCGGCCATCCGTCGCCGGCATCGCCCGACGCTGGCAACGCGTTGAATGCACTTGGCGTCTTGGCGCCTTGGCGTGAGACATTCAACCGACGGCTCCTTCGAGGCTGATGCTCAAGAGCTTCTGGGCCTCCACCGCAAACTCCATCGGGAGTTGCTTGAAGACCTCCTTGCAGAAGCCGTTGACGATCATGGAGACGGCATCCTCCGCGGTCAATCCGCGCGAGCGGCAATAGAAGAGCTGGTCATCGCTGATCTTCGAGGTGGTCGCCTCGTGCTCGGTTTGCGCCGTCGGGTTCTTGACCTCGATATAGGGGACGGTGTGGGCGGCGCAGCGCGCCCCGATCAGGAGCGAGTCGCACTGGGTGTGGTTGCGCGCCCCCGCCGCCTTGGCGGCGATACGCACCAGCCCCCGGTAGGTCTGTTCGCCCTCCCCCGCCGCGATCCCCTTGGAGACGATGGTGGAGCTGGTGTTGCGCCCCAGGTGGATCATCTTGGTGCCGGTGTCGGCCTGCTGGCGGCCCTTGGTGACGGCCACCGAGTAGAACTCACCCACTGAATCGTCCCCGCGCAGGATGCAGCTGGGGTATTTCCAGGTGATGGCCGAGCCGGTCTCGACCTGGGTCCAGGAGATCTTGGAGCGCGCCCCGCGGCAGTCGCCGCGCTTGGTCACGAAGTTGTAGATACCGCCGCGACCCTGGGCGTCGCCCGGATACCAGTTCTGGACCGTGGAATATTTGATCTCCGCGTCCTCCATGGCGATCAGCTCCACCACCGCGGCGTGGAGTTGGTTCTCGTCGCGCATGGGGGCGGTACAGCCCTCCAGATAACTGACATAGCTACCCGCCTCCGCGATGATCAGGGTCCGCTCGAACTGGCCGGTGTTGCGCGCGTTGATGCGGAAGTAGGTACTGAGCTCCATGGGGCAGCGCACCCCTTTTGGCACATAAACAAAGGTGCCGTCGCTGAACACCGCGGCGTTCAAGGCGGCGTAGAAATTGTCCGTGTGCGGCACGACCGAGCCCAGATAAGGCCTCACCAGGTCTGGGTAGTCGCGCAGCGCCTCGGAGATGGCGCAGAAGATCACGCCGGCCGCGGCCAACTGGGTACGGAAGGTGGTCGCCACCGAGACGCTGTCGAACACGGCGTCCACGGCGATCCCGGAGAGCGCCATCTGCTCCTCGATCGGGATGCCGAGCTTGTTGTAGGTCTCCAGCAACTTGGGGTCGATCTCATCCAGGCTCTTGGGTCCGTCCCCCGACTTGGGGGCCGAGAAATAGGAGATGGACTGGAAGTCGATCGGCGGATAATGCACCTGGGCCCAGCGTGGCGGGGTCATGGTCTGCCAGTGTCGCAAGGCCCGCAGGCGGGCCTCGAGCATGAACTCCGGCTCGCCCTTACGCGCCGAGATGGCCCGGACCACGCCCTCGTCCAGGCCGGGTGGGAGGGTGTCGGACGCGATGTCGGTCACGAAACCGTGTTCGTACTCCGAGGTAACGATCGCTTCTACGTCAGGACTGACAGTCATCTCACTTGGCTCCGGCGCGCTTAGGCGCCCATTTCTGAGCGGCTCACTAGGTTGCAAATATACGTCTGGCGGGCGGCGTTGCAAGCGCTGCGTCTGAACGCGGCCCGGCCTATGGTAAAGTCCGTCCCCGACGCGCGTCACACGCTCGACGCCCCGGCCGGCCCTGACGGAGAACCCCGATGCCCTTACCCCACACCCCCCCTAAGCTGCGCCGCGCGGCCCGGCCGTTCGCCTGGCTCATCCCCGGGATCGGGACGATCGCGCTGATCGCCCTCCTCGCCGGTTGCAGCACTTGGCGCGGCCCGGAACCCGCGCTGCGGGCCAGCGGTCCAGACACCCCGCGCTGCCGCGAAGAGTGCAACTTGCTCAGGACCCAATGCAAGCAGCGCCAGGAAAACCGCGAACTCGGCTGCGCCGAGCGACACACCGTCGCCGTGACGGACTACGACCGGTGCATCAAGACCGGCGGCCGCAACTGCCAGGAACCCTACAGTTGCCTGGGGGCGGATCTGGCCATCTGCCGGCGGGAATACGCACCATGCGCCAGGGGCTGCGGCATGACTGGCGAGCCGCCGCCGGACGCCACGACCGGCCCCGCGACGGCCCCCAAGGCCGACGAGACCGCATCGCCGACCCAGCACGACCAGACCGCGCCCCCCGCCAAGACCGACAAGGCCGACAAGACCGGTGGCGCGGCGGGCTGAACGGGGCAGCGGCCCCGCGTCCGTGGCCTGACATCCTGATAAGATCCACGGCAATCCCGGCTGGGACGCCTCCCGGCCCGGACCACTCGACCATCAACTGGAGAACATCGACTATGGCACAACTCTTTTCGGCCGACTGGATGAACGCCTACAAGGACGCCTGGAACGCGGAGCCCGAGGTGCGCGAAAAGCTCGCAGAGATCGGCTTCAACTCAGTGGTCTATTGCGGCTTCAAGAATGAAGAGAATCCGCGCAGCCTGTTCGTCGTCGAGAACGGCGTATGCGTGGATGCCGGGGCCTGGTCCCCGACCTCACCGGCCCCCAGTTGGGACATGCGCGCCGACCTCAAGGATTGGCTCAAGTGGATCGAGAACGGGATCGGCATGGCCGGTCTGGGCATGGCCTTCGCCACCGGCAAGCTCAAGTTCAAGGTCGGTGACTACAAGGGGATGCTCAAGGACCCGCGCATGGCCAACCCCTTCGTCAAAAGCTTCGGCCTGATGCAGATGATCGGCGCCGACGAGCTCTAGGCAGGGCTCGATTCATGATGTCGGCCACCCACGGGTGGCAGACATCGCGGCCGGGGGGCCGCCCCTAAGAGATAGGCGCGGTCCCCGAATCCGAATCCCGAGGAGAACACGATGTCTGACCGAGTGTATAAGCTGGTTGAGGTCGTCGGCACATCCAGCACCGGCACCGATGACGCCATGCACAACGCCATCACCACGGCCGCCAAGACCATCCGGCACATCGACTGGTTCGAGGTGGTCAAGACCACCGGCCATGTCGTGGACGGCAAGATCGCCCACTTCCAGGTCACCCTAAAGATCGGCTTCCGACTCGAAACCGACTGACGACTGGCCCGCACGGGCGATAACGGCAAGCCTTTCCAGGCCCGGGCGCGCATCGATACGCACCACGAGATGAACGATTGCCGCTGCAGCGGCATGCTGCTCGGAGCAACAGGATGTCTCTCAACGAAGCCGATACCTGCCGGGTCTTGGTCACCCCCAAGCTGCGTGCAGCCGGTTGGGAAGAACCACCCCATCTGATCGCCGAACAGCACACCTTCACGGCTGGCCGCGTGCGTATCGTCGCCGGCCAGTCCGTCCGCGGCGAGCGCAAGCGAGCCGACTATTTTCTGCTCTATACCCAGGACCTTACCCTGGCCGTCGTGGAGGCCAAGCCCGAGGACGCGCCCGAGGGCACCGGGCTGGCGCAGTCAAAGGGCTATGCGCAGTTGCGGGACCTCAAGTTTGCCTATGCCACCAACGGGCACTGGATCGTCGAATTCGACTTTTTGACCGGCACCGAGACCAGCCTCACCGCCTTCCCCACGCCCGCTGCGTTGTTCGCGAGGCTTCAGGCCGCCGCTGGTCTTGGTGAGGAGGCCACCCGGCGCCTCCTCACCCCCGCCTACCAGGTTCCCGAGAAGCCACCGCGCTACTACCAGGAAATCGCCATCGACCGCACCGTGCGGGCGATCCTGGGAGGGCAAACGCGCATCCTCTTTTGCATGGCCACCGGCACCGGCAAGACCACCGTCGCCTTCCAGATCTGTTGGAAGCTCTGGACCGCCCGCTGGACCCGCGATGGCACGGCGCGCAAGCCCCGCAGCCTATTCCTGGCAGATCGCAACATCCTGGTGGACGATCCCAAGGACAAGGACTTTGCCCCCTTCGGCAATGCCCGCTGGAAGATCGAGGGCGGCCGTGCGCAGCTGAGTCGGGAGATGTATTTCGCCACCTACCAGTCACTGGCCAAGGACAAGGTCCGCCCCGGGCTCTATCGCCAATACCCGCGGGACTTTTTTGATCTGGTCATCGTCGATGAGTGTCACCGCGGCAGCGCCGCCGATGAGAGCAACTGGCGCGAGATCCTGGAGTGGTTCGAGCCCGCCTATCAACTCGGCATGACGGCCACACCCCAGCGCGCGGAGAATCGCGACACCTATCGCTACTTCGGCAACCCGGTCTATTCCTACAGCCTGCGCGACGGCATCGAGGATGGCTTCCTAGCGCCTTACCGGGTCCATCGGGTGGTCACCGACGTGGACGCGACCGGCTGGCGCCCGACGCGGGACGAGCTCGACCGCTTCGGCCGCGCGATCCCTGATGGGCTTTACGAAACCAGGGACTTCGAGCGCAGCGTCGTCTTGAAGGCCCGCACCCAGGCCGTCGCCAAGCACCTGACCGACTTCATGCGGCGCACCGACCGCTGGGCCAAGACCATCGTCTTCTGCGTCGATCAGGAGCACGCCGCAGCGATGCGCCAGGCCCTGACCAACCTGAACCAGGACCTGGTGGCCAAGCACCCGCACTATGTGGAGCGCGTCACCTCCGACGAGGGTGAGACTGGCCGGGGATTCCTCAGCAATTTCCAGGACCCGGAGGAGACCACCCCGGTGATCCTGACGACCTCGCAGATGCTCACCACCGGGGTGGACGTGCCCACCTGCAAGAATATCGTCCTGGTGCGGGTCATCAACTCCTTAACCGAATTCAAACAGATCATCGGGCGCGGCACCCGGCTGCGTGAGGACTACGGCAAGACCTGGTTCAATATCATCGACTATACCGGCTCGGCCACGGCCCGCTTTGCGGACCCGGACTTCGACGGCTACCCGGACGCGATCGACGAGACCGAGATTGACGGACAGGGTAACGAAACCGGCACCGAAACCATCGACCCGACGACCCAGACGACACCGCAAGTCGGCGAGGCCGAGGGCGAAACAGACGATGACGGACCAGTTGAGACCCCAGGCCCGGGCGAGATCGAGGAGCCCCCGCCCCGCAAATACTATGTCGATGGCGGCGCGGTCAAGATCATCGGGCATGTGGTCTACGAATTGGACGGCGACGGCCAGCAATTGCGGGTCATCCAATACACCGACTACACCGCGGCGCAGATTCGCACCCTGTTCCGCAGTGCCGATGCGCTCACCGCCGACTGGGCCGACCCGGTCACGCGCGAGACATTACTGGCGCGCCTGGAACTCGTCGGCATCCGCTTTGCGGACCTGGCCGACGCTACCGGGACCCCGGATGCCGACCCCTTGGACCTGCTCTGCCATCTCGCATTCCAGCGCCCCCTGCGCACCCGCCGCGAGCGGGCCGAGCACCTGCGCCGTCAGCGGCCCGACTTTTTCGACCAGCACAGCGCCGCCGCCCGCGGCATTCTCGACACCCTGCTCGACCAATATATGGAACATGGGCCGGCCGAGTTCCAGATCCCTCAGGCACTGAAGCACAGGACCATCGCCGCCCACGGCAACGCCATGGAGATCGCCGACCTGTTCGGGGGACCGCTGGCCATGCGGCAGAGTGTGAATCAACTCCAAGCACTCCTTTACACCGACGCCGGAGCATCATGAGTAACCCAAGACCTTTTGTAACCGCTGAAGATATTCGCGATGCGCTTACCCACATAAAGCCCGCAAAGGTTGCAGTTGCCTACGTTGGGAAGGGATGGAGCGACTATCTTGCTGCGGACTGTCTGGAAAAGCTGGAGCTGGTGGTATCGCCTACGTTTGGGTCCAATCCGCGGGCCATTGAAGATATTATGAGGAAAATCGGACACGAGAACGTCTATTTTCTCGATGAGCTGCATGCCAAGATCTATCTTGGTAAAAAGGCCGCCGTCGTCGGAAGCTGTAATCTGTCGGATAATGGACTAGGCGATATTGGCCGTTGGGAGGTAGCGGTACTATTAGAAGACGCGGAATCACTTCAAGAGCTCGAGGATACATTCGCAAATTACAAGAGGCTAGCTAAAAAACAATATCCAGACAAGGAGGCTAAATTAAATAGACTCAGAAAATTGATTACTCAATGGAATACTGCAATTTGGCATGATATCATTAAGGATGAATCAGGCGAAGCACCGCTCCTTAGAGACTATGAAAGCGATTTATACACGATTCACATTTTGCCGTATAACGGAACATTTCAATATAACGAGAATATACTTGACGCGATTATTCCAGTCGTACCTGAAACCTATTTTCGCGACACCCTCGCTCTTGAGAAAGGATACCGGATCAAAGAAGGAGATTGGCTGTTGTGTTGGCATGCGAATGACAACGGTTCTCCAATAAGAAATGGCAAAGTAAGTTGGCTTCATGCACATCATGTCGTACCACATGGTGCGATTCATGATACATGCACGAAGCTCGTAGGTGAAGCCAAGAGGAGATGGCGGACGCCTGTCAGTCCGCCTTTTCGGCTAAAGAGAAGGAATACACAGACACTCATTCGTAACACGCTGGAGCTAGCGCAATTCCATGTATTGTGGAATGCCGAACAGCGGAACGTTAAGCGCGTTAATGACTTCCTCGCGCATGTTCGCCGCGCTCAAGATGAGGCGCTGAGGAACCAGCCTGAAGCAGAGCGCGAATTCTGAAATTTCCATATTATCGAGCCACATTCCGAAAGAGGCCCTAGATGCCAGACCTGACTATCCGCGGGGTATCCGATGAGCTTCATGATTGGCTCAAACACCAGGCCCAAGCGCATCGCCGGTCAGTGAATCGCGAAGCAATCGCACTACTCGAAGCAATGCGGGCAGAGCGCGCGGCGGTTCGCAGGCGCCCGTCGCCGGACGAGATCCTGGCAATGGCTCGGCGTTTCTCCAGCCTGCCCGTGAGCGATGCCCGGAGTCCAGACGAGATCATGGGCTATGATGAGCATGGACTGCCCCACCAATGACCGCAATCGTCGTGGATACATCTGCGGTGATGGCCGTGCTGTTGGAAGAGGATGACGCACACCGCTACGCCGCTGCCCTAAGCAAGGCCACCGAGTTGCGAATGGCGGCACCGACTTGGCTGGAGACGGCAATGCTCGCCACCGCCCGGTGCCGTGGCGATGGTTTTCGGGAGTTGACCGCGTTTCTTGATTTCATTGGGATTGAGGTCGTCCCGATGGACTTTGTATTGGCGCAGATCGCCTACGATGCCTGGGCTCGCTTCGGAAAGGGCCGCCATCCCGCCAAGTTAAACTATGGCGACTGCTTCGCCTATGCCTTGGCCAGGCAGCGCGGCGAGCCCCTCTTGTTCAAGGGCGGAGACTTCACGCTGACCGACATCCAAGCTGCCATCCAGCCCGCACCCTGATTGACCACGCCCCGGCCACCATTTCGACTCAATAGACCGCCATCCATGCACCCGAAGAAATCCGCCGCCCCCCAGACCACCGCCCAGCAACTCGGGGCCATCATCAAGTCCGCCCGCAACACCATGCGCAAGGACAAGGGGCTCAATGGCGACCTCGACCGCCTGCCCATGCTCACCTGGATCATGTTTCTCAAGTTCCTGGACGACATGGAACTGATGCGCGAGACCAACGCGGCACTGGCCGGAACACCGTTTCGCCCGGACATCGCGCCCCCGTATCGCTGGCGCGACTGGGGCGCCGACCCGGCTGGCATCACCGGCGAGGACCTCATTGCATTCGTCAACAACGACGAGGCCATGCGTCCCAATGGCAGCCGCGGGTCCGGGCTCTTCTATTACCTGCGCGGCCTGCGCAGCGCCGAGGGTGCGGACCGCCGCGATGTGATCGGCACCGTCTTCCGCGGCATGCAGAACCGCATGACGGACGGCTATCTGTTGCGCGAGGTCATCAATCTGATCAACCGCATCCACTTCACCGCCACGGCGGAAATGCATATCCTCAGCCGGCTCTATGAGACCCTGCTGCGCGAAATGCGCGACGCCGCCGGGGATTCTGGCGAATTCTATACCCCGCGCCCAGCGGTGCGCTTCATGGTCCAGGTGATGGACCCACGCCTCGGCGAGACCGTATTCGACCCGGCCTGCGGCACCGGCGGCTTCCTGGTGGAGGCATTCAGCCATCTACAGGCGCAATGCCACTCGGTGGCCGACGAGAAGACCTTACAAACCAGCAGCATCCGCGGCGGCGAGGCCAAGTCGCTACCCTACCTGCTGGCCCAGATGAACCTGTTGCTGCACGGGCTGGACCACCCCCGCATCGACCCCGGCAACAGCCTGCGCATCCCCTTGCGTGACATCACCGATAAGGACCGGGTGGATCTGATCCTGACCAACGTCCCCTTCGGCGGCGAGGAGGACAAGGGTATCCTTGGCAACTTCCCCAAGGACCGACAGACGGCGGAAACGGCGTTGCTCTTCCTTCAACTCATCATGCGCCGGATCAAACGCCCCGGGGCGGACAACGACCGCGGTGGGCGCGCCGGCGTGATCGTCCCCAATGGCACCCTGTTCGGTGACGGGATCTCGGCCCGCATCAAGGAAGACCTGCTCAAGCACTATAACCTGCACACCATCGTGCGCCTGCCGGAGGGTGTCTTTGCGCCCTATACCGACATCCCGTCCAACCTGCTCTTTTTCGACCGCTCCGGCCCGACCAGCGGCATCTGGTACTACCAGATTCAGCTCCCGGAGGGTCGGCGCAAGTACACCAAGACCAAGCCCATGGAAGATGCCGATTTCGCCGACTGTCTGGCTTGGTGGAACGATCGTCAGGAGGGGGCGAATGCCTGGCGAGCCAAGGCCGCCGACCTGATCAAGTATGACGCGCAAGGGCGGCTACTAGCGGTGAATCTGGACATCAAGAATCCTAACAGCCTGGAGGCGCTGGAGCATCGGGAGCCAGCATCCTTACTGAATGATATGATGGAAAAGGAACATAGTCTCTTGCACATTCTTTCAGAGATCAAAAAAATTATTGACGAGGCGCCAGCATGATGCGAGGTTGGCAATCGGTCCAGCTCGGTAACGTCCTTCGCAAATCTGACCGTTGGGTGATGATCGATCCCGAGAGAAACTATCAGGAAGTGACCGTCCGAATGAACGGGAAAGGCGTAATCGCCCGGGGCTATCGGATGGGAAGTGAGATGGCGGGGGACCGAAGGCTGGAAGTCCGCACAGGCCAATTCATTATCTCGCGAATCGACGCGCGTAACGGCGCATCTGGGATCGTTCCCGAGGACCTGAACGGCGCGTTGGTCACGAATGACTTCCCCGTCTTCGACTGCGACGAGACACGAATCAAGGTTGGCTTTCTTCACTGGTTGAGCAAGACGGCTGGCTTCGTCGATGCCTGCCGTGCCACGAGCGAAGGTTCAACAAACCGCGTTCGATTGAAAGAAGACCTTTTCGCCAATATTCAGATCGAGATTCCGCCAATTGCTGACCAGGATCGGATCGTTAGGACGATCAAATCCATCGCCGCCCGACTCGAAGCGGCCCGCCAACTGCGCCAGGGAATTCAAGACGACGGCAAGGCCCTGCTGCATAGCGTCTTCCACCGCCTGATCAAAGGCGCTACCTATCGTCCACTCGCAGAGGTTGCCCCCATTGTCCGCCGCCCGATTGAGATCGAACTGGAGGCAACCTACGAGGAGATTGGGATACGCTCCTTTCACAAAGGAACGTTTTTCAAGTGCAACTCGCTCGGAGCGGACATCAGTCACAAGAGCATGTTTCAGATGGTTCCCGGCGACCTCGTATTCAGTAACATCATGGCGTGGGAGGGTGCCATCGCGGTTGTTCGCCCTGAAGATCAAGGACGCATCGGCGTCCATCGCTTTATCACCTGCGTACCCCATCCAGACATTGCCGATACGAACTTTCTTTGGTTCTATTTTCAAACAGGGAAAGGCTTTGAACAAATCGTTTCAGCCTCTCCAGCCACCATCGCTCGCAACCGCACACTGAGCGTCAAAAAGCTGGAGGCAATCGAGGTTCCAGTACCTTCGTTCGAGAAGCAGCAGCGCTTTGCAGCACTGCAACAGCAGATCGCCGCGATTCATCAAGCCCAAGCCGCCAACCAATCCGAACTGGACGCCCTGCTCCCCGCCGTCCTCGACAAGGCATTCAAGGGCGAGCTGTGAACTACCCCGCCATTCATTCCCACTCTGCGCCTCTGCGTCTCCGCGTGAGATAAATCAAGAATAGTCACGCAGAGGCGCAGAGACGCAGAGAAGAATGAAAAGGCGAATGATTCACCCTAAAAAGAGCAGTTGTCACGCCAAGGCGCCAAGCTCGCCAAGGCTTTTCACTGCGTTATCAGCGTTGCGGCAGTCGCCCGGAGGGTGATGCCGATGCTGCGCACATCTTTTTGTTTCTTCTTGGCGTCTTGGCGCCTTGGCGTGAGCAACTGCCGGATTTAGGTTCACGCAACACCTTGAACACCAGCACTGGCAAGGGGGAACGATGCCACCTTAACTCTGCTCTTCTTCCTCTGCGTCTCCGCGTCTCTGCGTGAGATAATTCCCCTTTGGATCTAGCTGCCACGCGGGCACTAGCGCCGATCTACGCTGAGGGGACCTGAGGGATGGATCTTGAAGATCACGTGGACCACTAATCCTTGCAGCAACCCGTCGCGGCAGGTGTAACGCCGGCCCGAAAGTAGGAACGCGACAGAGCCGCGGCCTCCCGGGGATGTACCCACATCAACGCAGTGCTTGCGGGATCCGATCGTCCATGCCCATCACTGATTGATCGATGTCGGACACCCTTCGTTGCATGTTCCGGTATGGCTCGCCTATCTGTGGCACCCGTCGTCGCATGTCCCGATATGGGTGCCTATGTCCGGCACCCGACGCTGCATCGTCCTGCATAGCCAGATGACTTTGCAGCACCCGGCGTTGTATCTTTCTGCATAGACCGATGACTTTCAGCGACCCGGCATTGAGCGTCCGGCATCCGCCATTGTATCTCTCAACATAGATCGTCCTGTTTGCGGAAGTCTCCGATGTAAGATGAGAGATGAATCGCCCTATCTCTGGAAATCTCCGTTGTATGTCTGGCCATGCATCTTCCTATCTCTGAAGATCTCCCGCGTCTGTCCGGTCATATATCGTCCTATCCCTGAAGCTCTCCGTTGTGTCTCCGTAAGGCGCTCCGTTGTATCTCCCGCCATGTATCGTCCTATCTCTGAAGCTCTCCGTTGTGTCTCCGGCCATATACGTCCTATCTCTGGAGCCCTCCGTTGCGTCTCCGGCCATGTATCTTCCAGTCGCTGAAGCTCTGCGCTTATGTCCAGGCATGGACCGCCCTATCTCTGGAGCTCTGCGCTTATGCCCAATCATGGGTGGCCCTATCTCCGATAGCCGCCGTTGTATGTTTTGGCATCATCGGTCCAGCTCACAACACCATCGATCAATGGCCCCACTGGATAGATCCATCCCGGGTATCAGTGGGTTAGCGCGGGGCCAGACATCACCCAGTCGCGGCTGCCGCTCCTCCCTGCGCCGGACGGCGCCTTGTGACCATCCAGGCCGACGACGCCTTCAGGCGGGGGGTAAACGCCTGGCTGGCCGGATTTACCGCCTGTTCCCAGGATGCATTCCAACCGCTTGCAGAGCCCGACGAACACGAGCCACCCTAGATCCAGCGTCTAAAATGTGCCGAAGTAGAGGTCACGGACGACGTTTTGCGGGATAATCCTTCCTACATGGACATCCCCAAATCTCACCGCCCACTGCGACGGCCCCGGAGCCGTCGCGCCGAACCCCGTGCATCTGGGAATGCAGGCCGGTGCGCACCGCGGGCCTTCGTATGGACCGCCCTCCCCTCTGGCCACATACCGACCACAGAGCACCCTGAAAATCGCGCCAGGCCCCGGTGGGAGCGGCTTCAGCCGCGACGCGCCCTCGCAAGCTGCCTGGCCTCGTCGCGACTGAAGCCGCTCCCACGGGAACTGATATTTTCAGGGGTCGCTGGCCTTGCTTCCATGACCGTTAGCCAGAAGCCGTTGCGCCGGCACCCTTGGTGCGACGACCATCGGGGCCGCTAAGGCCTTGGCCCGTTTAACATGCTATCTGCGTAATCTCACTATTTAATCATGAATGTCTTACTGATCTATCCACTCTTCCCCAAGAGCTTTTGGTCCTTTGAAAAGACCCTGGCGATGTTGGATCGCAAGGCCATGTTACCACCGCTGGGCCTGGTGACAGTCGCCGCGATCTTGCCGCAGGAATGGCACTATCAACTCGTCGATCGCAATATTCGCCAGGTGACGCAGGCGCAATGGGCCTGGGCGGACTTGGTGATGTTGTCCGCGATGATTGTGCAAAAGGAGGATTTCTTAGACCAGATTCAGGAAGCGAAGCGGCATGGTAAGCGGGTGGCCGTGGGCGGCCCTTATCCGACGGCCCTGCCCGGCGAAGTCACCGATGTGGGGGCCGATTACTTGGTCTTGGATGAAGGCGAAATCACCATACCCCTGTTTCTCGATGCGCTACGGCGTGGTGAAACCGCCGGCGTCTTTCGCTCCGGGGGTGAAAAACCCGATGTCTGCACCACCCCCATTCCTCGTTTCGACTTACTGGAGTTCGACGCCTATTCGGAAATGTCGGTGCAATTTTCCCGTGGCTGCCCCTTCCAGTGCGAGTTTTGCGACATCATTGTTCTCTACGGGCGCAAGCCTCGTACCAAGGAACCACAGCAACTGTTAGCCGAGCTCGATTATCTCTACCAATTAGGCTGGCGGCGCAGCATATTTATGGTGGATGACAACTTCATTGGCAACAAGGGTAAGGTCAAATTATTCTTAAAGGAACTGCTGCCTTGGATGATTGCACATCAGTATCCCTTTTCTTTTGCCACGGAAGCCTCTGTTGATTTAGCTCAAGATCAAGAGCTCATGGATATGATGGTCATGTGTAATTTTGGGGCGGTCTTCTTGGGCATTGAAACACCCGATGAGGAAAGTCTCGCCTTGACTAAGAAGCACCAAAACACTAAAAACCCCCTGAGTGAGGCCGTGTTGAAAATCACCCGCTCAGGGCTGCGCGTAATGGCCGGTTTTATTATTGGTTTCGATGGCGAAAAACCAGGCGCCGGCGCGCGGGTTGTTCAGTTTACCGAACAAACGGCGATTCCTACCGCCTCATTTAGTATGTTGCAGGCGCTGCCGGATACCGCACTCTGGCATCGCCTGGAAAAGGAAGGGCGACTCAGCGGCACGTCGGGCAACATCAACCAGACCACGCTGATAAATTTTGTACCCACGCGACCAATAGAAACGATCGCGCAGGAATATGTGCAGGCCTTCTGGGACTTGTATGATCCATCACGCTTCCTGGACCGCACTTACCGTCACTTCCGTCTCTTGGGTGAGGCCACTTACCCGAAAAAGGGCAAAGGCCGAAAGAAGCAAGTGCAATGGAAGGTGTTGCGCGCATTGTTCACCATCTGCTGGCGCCAAGGCGTGGTACGTAAAACGCGGTGGCAATTCTGGCACTACCTATGGAAGATGGTTCGGCATAATCCCGGTGGCATCAGTAGTTATTTGTCCGTTTGTGCCCAGATCGAGCATTTCCTGGAGTATCGCCAGCTTGTCCGTGACCAGATCGAGGCGCAAGTCGCCGCGTGCTTGAAAGCAGAAGCAAGCATACCGCCAAGTGTCGGTGCGACTTAAGTCGCACCGACGTCGGCTGCGACGGTGGTTCCTATCCGCCTAAGGGCGCACGTCGGCCCACTCCCGCGGGGCCAGGAAGTGCTCGCAGAGCCGCGCCTCCGGGCTGCCGGGTTCGGGCTTCCAGTCATAACGGAAGCTCACCTCCGGCGGCAGTGACATCAGGATGGACTCGGTACGCCCACCCGATTGGAGACCGAATAAGGTGCCGCGGTCGCAGACCAGATTGAACTCGACATAGCGGCCGCGGCGGTATTTCTGGAAGGACCGCTCACGCTCGCCATAGACTAGGTTGCGCCGCCGTTCGACGATCGGCAGATAGGCGGTCAGATAGACCTCACCCACCGCGCGCAGGAAGTCGAAGGCAGCGGCGAATCCGCCCGCCCCACCCCCGCCCGGCGGGCCGTCAGGCCCCACATCATCGAAGAAGATCCCCCCGATGCCGCGGGGTTCAGACCGATGCTTGAGCCAAAAATACTCGTCGCACCACCGCTTGCAGCGGGGATAAACCCCCGCGCCGAAGGGCAGACAGGCCGCCCGGGCGCTACGGTGCCAATGGATGGCATCCTCGTCGAAACCATAATAGGGGGTCAGGTCGAACCCGCCGCCGAACCACCAGGCTGGCGGCTCGCTTGGGTGCTCACTCACAAAAAACCGCAGGTTGAGATGCGTACTGGGGACATAGGGGTTGCGCGGATGCAGCACCAGTGAGACCCCCATGGCCTGAAAACCCCGCCCGGCCAATTCCGGGCGGTTGGCGGTGGCGGACGTCGGCAACGCCTCGCCGCAGACCCGCGAGACATTGACCCCACCCTGCTCGAATACCGCCCCATCGGCGATCACGCGCGTGCGCCCGCCCCCGCCCCGGGGGCGTTCCCAGACATCCTCTCGAAAACCGGCCTCACCATCGACCGCCTCCAGGGCGCTACACAAGCGGTCCTGGAGGTCGCACAGATAGCGCCAGACCGCCTCGCTATCGGGGGCGTCAACCATTTCCCTGACTAGGAGCGCAGGTCAAGCTGGACATAGTCGCGCTGGGTCTCGCCGGTATAGATCTGACGCGGCCGCGCGATCTTGTTGGCCATGGTGCGGTTCTGCTCCCACCAGTGGGCGATCCAACCGGGCAGCCGGCCGATGGCGAAGATGACGGTGAACATGTTGGTCGGGATACCGATGGCCCGCAGCAGGATGCCGCTGTAGAAATCGACGTTCGGGTAGAGCTGACGCTCGATGAAATAGGGGTCCGAGAGTGCGATCTCCTCCAGCCGCCGAGCGATGTTCAGGAGTGGGTCGTTCGCGCTCAACTGGGGCAACAGCTTCTCGGCGATGGCACCGAGCATCTTGGCGCGCGGGTCGAAGTTCTTGTAGACCCGATGGCCGAACCCCATCAACCGCACCTTGCTGTCCTTGTCCTTGGCCAGCTGCACATATTCCTCCGCCGTGAGGTTACCCTGATGGATCTGCTCCAGCATGCCCAGCACCTCCACATTCGCCCCGCCATGCAGCGGCCCCCACAGGGCGCACACCCCGGAGGCGCAGGAGGCGAACAAATTGGCACCGCTGGAACCGACCATGCGTACCGTAGAGGTGGAGCAGTTCTGTTCGTGGTCGGCATGCAGGATCAGGATCAGATTCAGTGCATCGCGCACCAACTGGGGGCAGACATATTGCCGATAGGGCTGGGAGAACATCATGTGCAAAAAGTTCGGCACATAGCGCAGGGACGGATCGGGATAGATATAGGGCAGGCCCCGCGAGTGGCGGAAGGCATAGGCGGCAATGGTGCGGATCTTGCTGATCAGGCGGGCCGCCGCGTGATTGAACTGGGTCTCGTCCTCCAGCTCGTGCAGTTCCGGGTGGAAGCACGAGAGTGAATTGATCATGGCCGAGAGGATGGCCATGGGTGGTGCGGCACGCGGGAAGCCCTCGAACTGGTGCTTCATCCCCTCGTCGAGGAAGGAGTAACGGGTCAGGTCCTCGGAGAACGAGGCATACTCCGCGGGGGTCGGCAAATGGCCGCTGATCAGCAGCCAGGCCACCTCGGTGAAGGTGGGGCTGTCGGCAAACTGTTCGATGGGAATGCCGCGGTAACGCAGGATGCCCTGTTCGCCGTCGATAAAGGTGATGGCGCTCTCGCAACTGCCGGTGTTGCCATAGCCGGGGTCGAGTGTAATGTGGCCGGTCTTGGCGCGCAGGTCGCCGATATCGATGGCGCGCTCACCCTCGCTGCCTTCCGTAACGGGGAATCGGTATTCGTTACCACCCAGGATCAGGGTTGCCTGGTCAGGATTGACTGCGGACATTGGCGGGGTCTCCGGATTTACGTCAAAGGATCGCCCCGGCCGTCGACGGACGGCGGAGGAGAACACTCAAGGTGCAAGATTCAAGGTTCAAGGTCAACACCTGGCCCCCACTTACCGGCAAACGGCAGGGCCAACAGGCTGAACAAGGCACAAATCGCGCCAGGATGGCTGGGGCACTGACGCGTCAGCTCGGCCCCGCTGGGGACACTGGCCGGACTCAGCGGCTCGACTTGTCGGTGATCGAGCGGACGGAGTCGATCGCCTTTTGCTGCCACTCCTTGGCCCACGGCGGTTGCGGCAGGTTCCAGCCGATGACGATGCCGATGGCGATAAACAAGAGCATACCAAACATGATGAATCCTCAGTGGGGTGGAGATTTGAAACCTGGGAATAAAAGGGGTCAAACCCAGGCCCCGACGGATCCGGGACTGCCCCCCAAGGTGCGCCCCGTCCGCGGTTGGATGTTACCGCGCCGGGGCCCCCCGGGATACCGCCGAGAACCTGACACTCAGTATGCTTCTTACCCGCGTCTTTGGTTATCATTGGGGCTGCGTGCCGGTTAGGCCAACATCGCCAGTCTGACCGGCCACGACCTGCGACGCCCCGCGGGAGGCCGTGGTCTACCGGGTCATCGAAATATCAACGCCGGACCATCCTAACGCCCGCATGAATCGCGACCTCAAGCCCCAGGATACCCAACCCGCGCACCCCGCCGCTACCTGGAGGCGGTGGCGCCCGGAGTGGCCGCTGCTGCTGGCCCTGGGCACCGTCGCGGTGCTCCTGGCGTTCGGCAAGGCCTGGCTCAACGACCCGACCCAACCGCTGTGGCTCTGTCTCCTCTTCACCGGGCTGTTTGTCACCATCCTGCTGGCGGCGACCCGGGTGGTCCACCACGCGGAATGTCTGGCGATCCGCTTCGGGGAACCCTACGGCACCCTGATCCTGACCCTCTCAGTCACCTCCATTGAGGTGCTGATGATCGCCGCACTGATGCTGCATGGCGGCAACAACCCGACCTTGGCGCGGGATTCCATGTTCGCGGTGGTGATGATCGTGCTCAATGGGCTGGTGGGGCTGGCCCTGATGCTCGGCGCCTTGCGTTACCGGGAGCAGTCCTACAACCTGCAGGGTGCCCGCGCCTATCTCAGTGTGATCGTGCCGCTGGCAGTCCTGAGCCTGGTCCTGCCCACGGTCACGATCTCCACGCCCGAGCCGACCCTGAACGGATTCCAGTCCGTGTTCCTGATCCTGATCTCGCTCGGCCTCTATGGCACCTTTCTGATGATCCAGACCAGGCGCCACTGTAGTTATTTCACCGACGACGGGGATAGCAAAGAGGACGAGGGCGCGGACACCAGGCACCCGGTCCCGGACTCGCCCTACCGGCACAGTACACTGCTGCTGACCTATCTGGCCCTGGCGATCGTGCTCTCGGAGGCCCTGGCCATCCCGCTGGATGTCGGCATTGAGGTCTTACACCTGCCGGCCCCCTTGGGCGGGCTGATCGTCGCCACCCTGGTGCTCACCCCAGAGGCCATGAGCGCGGTACGCGCGGCGCTGAAGAACCGGCTGCAACGGGCGGTCAACATCGCCATGGGTTCGGTGCTCGCCACCATCGGCCTGACGGTCCCCGCCGTGCTCGCCATCAGCCTGATCGCGGGCAAGCCGGTCGAACTGGGCTTGAGCGCCGCCGACGCGCTGCTCCTGGGCCTGACCCTGGCCGTGGCTATCCTCACCTTTTCCGGCAACCGCACCAACGTACTCCAGGGCGCGGTTCACCTGATCCTGTTCCTCGCCTATCTCATGCTCATCGTCGCGCCCTAGACCGGGCCCGGCACCGATACACTTAACCTATCCACCCCTGCGAACGACAAGACCCATGTCCGAGTCTACCGAAAACGGCACCCGCCGCGAGATCGACGGCGAGTTGCGCGTCTACTATGACGGGTACTGGATCAAGCACTACGAGCCGCCAGCCAACAGCCTGGACATCCGCAAGCGCCTGATCCGGGCACTGACCCGGCGGCTTTTCAACCATGTGGAACATGGCATCAACATCCCCGGGAGCCGCTTGAGCGAAGCGCGCGCGGCCTACCAGGCCGAGACCGACATCGAGCGCAAGCGGGTCAACGGCGCCATGCTGGCCGGCGCACTCTTCAACCGGGCCGCGGATATTTTCACCTCGCTGGTGGACTTACAGTCGGCGGGGGTCGAAATCACCCACGACAACACCCTGATGCGCGAGTGCGGCCAATGCCTGATGGAGGCCCTGGATCTGGGTAAGATGGTGAAGCACCGCGGCGGCGACGAGGGTATCGACGAACTCTGGGGGGAGCCCTTCAAGGCGTTCTCGATCTCCATCGAGGATTTTTACGAAAGCCGCTATGTCAAGATGGCCATGGCCATGCGGGACATCGACCGGCTCGGCACCGGCCTCAAGGACGCCTTCTCCACCAGCACCCGGTTCTCCGATATCGACCCACGCATCGACCACCTGACGCGGGCCGCCAAGCGCAAGTCCGAGATCCTGCGCACCGACCCGAGCATCTTCGAGGTCTGGTCGGACTATGTGGTCGCGCGCGAACAGCTCTGCAACATCCAGCCCCAGGTGCCGGCGGTGCCGGACGCGGCGGCCATCCGTGAAATACTGGAGGGGGCACGGCTACTGCGCGAGGGGGCCGACCTGATCACCCACATCGTGCGCGCGCGGGTCCCCATGCCCAAGAGCACCCGAGAATTTCTCGATCGCTGCAACCGCTTTCGCCAGGCCATCTGCCAGTCGAACGAGGAGCGCGGGGCGAACGGTTAGCGAGGCGATGGTGTCACGCCAAGGCGCCAAGCTCGCCAAGAAATACAATAGGGTAGGCGAAGTCACCAGATCGCCCGCCGGGCGGATCGCCCAGCGAGGATAACACGCTGAAAAACCTTGGCGAGCTTGGCGCCTTGGCGCCTTGGCGTGAGCAATTCCCCTCTTTGAGCTCAGGGCAGCCCGGCCACCCGGACCCCGCCGCCACCCAGGCGCGACTTGACCGCGTTGCCGAGTTGATAGACCGCCATCGCATAGTAGGCGCTGTGGTTGTAGCGGGTGATCACATAAAAGTTGTGCAGCCCCAACCAATAGTCGTAGCCGGTACCCACGTCGAACTTGAGCAGGCTCACCGTGGTCGCCCCGCCCAGCGACCCGCTCGGCGTGATCCCGGCACCCGCCAGGGTCGCGAGCGAGTAACTGGTGTCGAACCCGGCCTTGAGCGAACCGGCAGCCGGCCCGGCATTCGCGCGCACCGCCACCGGCTCCCCGGTGCGCCAACCATGTCCCTTGAAGTAGTTGGCGACGCTGCCGATGGCGTCCACCGGATGCCACAGGGTGCGATGGTGGTCGCCGTTGAAGTCGACACCGTACTGACGGATGCTCGATGGCATGAACTGACCATACCCCATGGCCCCGGCGAAGGAGCCGGTCGGCTGGAAGGGGTCGATGCCCTCCTCCCGGGTCATCAGCAGGAAGGCCTCCAGCTCGCCGCTGAAATAGTCCGCCCGACGCGGGTAGGCGAATGACAGGGTGGCCAGCGCGTCGATGATGCGGGTCTTGCCCATGATCCGGCCCCAGCGCGTCTCCACGCCGATGATGCCGACGATGATCTCCGGCGGCACCCCGTAGGTGGCCGAGGCCCGCTGCAACTCGCCGCGATGCTGCTGCCAGAAGGCTACACCCTTGTCGATGTTGTCGGCGGTGACGAATTTGGCCCGGTAGCGCGTCCAACCCCCGGTGGGCACCGACGAACCGCCGCTGCGCGCGGGCCGGCTCGCCTGCTTGTCCATCTGCGCGATGATCCAAGACTGGCGTTGCGCGCGCGACAGGATGGACATCACCGACTGGGCATCGTACCCATGGCGCTGCTGCATCATCTGGGCGAAGCGCAGCGCGGCCGGGTTGTCGGCGAAGGTCGCTGAACTGCTGGTTCCATAGCCGCCATGGGAGGAACGTTCGGGGGCATTGCGGCCCACCTCCCGCGTGGGGTTGGAGCCGCAACCCACCAGCGACAGGACCAACAGGAGCGAAAACAGTGACCGGGAACGGGACAGGATGACGCGCACAAAAACACCCCGAGGGCTGGGTAGCAGAGCCTGGAATGGTAAACCATCCTCTAATGATTGCAAGCCAAGGCCTCAGTTTCGCAAGACTTAGCGCACGTCAGCCGCCCAGCGCCAGGATCGCATCCATCTCCACCGCCGCGCCCTTGGGCAGGGCCGCCACACCAACGGCGGCCCGCGCCGGGTAGGGCTCGGCAAAGAACTCGGCCATGACCTGGTTAACCAGGGGGAAATGCGCCAGATCGGTCAGAAAGACATTGAGCTTCGCCACGTCGGCCAGGTTGCCCCCCGCCGCGGTCGCCACCGCGGACAGGTTGCAAAATACCTGCCTGATCTGCGCCTCCATATCTCCGTCCACCAGGGACATCGTCTGCGGCACCAGGGGGATCTGGCCGGAGAGATAGACGGTATCCCCTACCCGAACCGCCTGCGAATAGGTCCCGATGGCCTGGGGGGCCTGGTCGGTGCTGATGATTTGTCTCGACATCTGGTGAGTCCGCGTTGGTGAAGGTGGTGGGCAAGAAACTGCGGCAAGATGGTAAGACATCCCCCGCGCAATGCAAACCACCCGCCGCCCCGCGAGCCGATATACTGTCGGCCCATTCGACCGGGGAGCACCCATGTCCGCACTCTTTGAATCCAACCTCCGGGGCCTGCCGCTGATCGGCCGGGGCAAGGTCCGGGACCTCTATGCCGTCGGCACCGATCACCTGCTGGTGGTGACGACCGATCGCTTGTCCGCCTTCGACGTGGTGCTGCCCCAGCCCATCCCCGGCAAGGGCGAGGTCCTGACCAGGGTGTCGAACTTTTGGTTCGCCCGCACCGCGGGGCTGATTCCCAATCAGTTGAGCGGCATCCCGCTCGAGGAGGTCGTGACCGACCCGGCGGAGCGCGCACAACTGGGGGAGCGCGCACTGGTGGTGCGCCGGCTCAAGCCGCTGCCGGTCGAGGCCATCGTACGCGGCTATCTGATCGGTTCGGGCTGGAAGGACTATCAGGCGAGCGGCGCCGTGTGCGGCATCGGGCTGCCGGCGGGGCTGCGCCAGGCCGACGCGCTGCCTGAGCCCATCTTTACCCCGTCGACCAAGGCGGAACTCGGCACCCACGACGAGAACGTCGACTTCGCCCACACCATCCGCCTCCTGGGCGCCGAGCTGGCGGGCGAGGTACGGGATGCCAGCCTGCGGATCTATCGCGAGAGCGCCGCCTACGCCCTGCGCCGCGGCATCATCATCGCCGACACCAAGTTCGAGTTCGGCCTGGACGACCACGGCCGTCTGCACCTGATCGACGAGGTGCTGACCCCCGACTCGTCGCGCTTCTGGCCCGCCGACCAATACAGCCCGGGCACGAGCCCCCCGAGCTTCGACAAGCAGTTCGTGCGCGATTATCTGGAGACCCTGGACTGGGACAAGACCGCCCCCGGTCCGAACCTGCCGCAAGACATCATCGAGCGCACCGCCGCCAAATATCGCGAGGCAGAGGAGCGACTGACCGGCGCCTGATCGGCGCTCCCAGGTCGGACGGGGCATTTGCCCTGTCCGTAAGGTTTTCGGCACTGCTTGCGGCATCGGCCGTTAAGCCTAAGTCCGGCATTTGCTCACGCCAAGGCGCCAAGACGCCAAGACGCCAATAATAAACAACGAGATGTGCGCAGCATCGGCATCACCCTGCGGTGAGTGGCGAACGACAATAACGTTTTGAAAAACCTTGGCGAGCTTGGCGCCTTGGCGTGAGAACCGCGCTTTCTTAGGTTAAGGGGCCGCGCCCAAAATAGTCGGGACGAGACCAATACCGCTAAACCCCGCTCGACATCCCATCGAACCCCTCCCGATAGCGCCGCAGCCAGTCCTCGAAGAGCGGCACCCGAAGGCGCCAGCGGCCGTCCGCTTCGATGATATAACCGTGCTCGGCCAGCCGTGTCAGGGCCGCGCGGTTGGCGGGCGGGCGGCCGGCCAGGACATCCTCCACACAGGCACGGCAGCCGGGGACGACGCAGAACTCGTTCCAAAAACGCTCCATGGCGGGGGACTCACGGTCGACGCCGCGGACCAGGGCCTCATCCAGGTCGGCCATGGTCATGGCGCGACGCCCGTCGCGGTTGGCGATGTCCACCAGGTGTTTGCAGAGGATCTGGAGCAGGGCCGGGTGGCCGCGGGTGAGATCAAACAGGCGCTCCGGGACCTCGAGCGGGTAGCGCAGCGACGGCACCGGCTCCGTGATCAACCGCAGCGAATCCTCCCGCCCCAGATAGTCCACCCGCAACCGCAGGGCCTGGACGAAGAACTCGGACCAATCGGGGTGGCGCAGTTCAGAGAAGGGCGTCGCCCCGGCAAACAGCAGACAGACCTGGGTCTGGTGCTGGGAGAAGCTGCGGATCGCCCCCAGTAGGCGCCGGCCCTGATCCGGGTCCTGCGCCAGATACCGGTGCAGGGTCTCGTATTCGTCGAAGGCGAGGATCAGGCGGCAGTGGGCGCCTTCGGCTGCCGCCGTGAGCCAGGGCTCAAGCTCCGCCCAAGCGGCGACCCAGTCGTCCGGCGGGTCCCAGTCCTCCGGTTTCAGTTGCAGGGTCTCCGCCACCCGCCGCCGCAGGTCCTTGAGCCAGGCCGGGACCGAGGTGACGGCCGCCCCCTGCATGTCCTGAAAGACCACCCGGAACCCCGCTCCGAGCAGGGTCGGCAGGAAGTTCAGCAGACTGGTCTTGCCCACCCGCCGCTGGCCCTGGATCAGGAGCAGGGGTAGTTCGCGGGCGGTCAGTACCTCGCGTGAGAGTTCGCGGCGCAGGTCTTCGCGGCCGAGGAACAGGTCGGCGTCCTGGCCCGGGCGCAGGGGCGAGCCGGGACGGTAGACATTGGGGGCGATGGGTTCAACCAGACGCGCTTGGTCTTCGATCCGGGTCAGTTCCTTGACCGCCTCGGAGCGCCAGCGGTCGAGTGCCGCCAGGTAGTGACGCGCCCAGTCCTGGGACTCAAGCAAGGTCTGGGCACGGAAGGCGTCCAGGCGGGCGGCGAAGTCGGCAAAGGCGACGCGGCGGAAGCTGATCTGGGTCTCGTGCAGGGCGGTCTCGAGTTGGGCGCGCAGGTCCGCCAGTGATCTGAGCCAGGTATCGGAGGGGCTGAACCGAGGTTGGTCCTGCACCGTCGGCGGCGAGGTCAGTGCCAGATGGTCCAGAGGTCGCTGTGCCCAGAGTCCGGCAAGGACAGGGTGCAACAACTCCGCCGCTAACCGACGTTGTAAGGGACGATTCTCAAGCAAAAACATGATGAAGGCGGCGCCGGTCTCGGGGTCTTTCGCCGCTTGGTCGGTGAGTCGTCGACGCGCCCGCCAGATGGGCAGCACGACCGCCCAGTCCCATAGATAGGGGTTATGACACAAATCCAGGCGAAAGAGCACAAGGAAGCTCTCAATGAGATAGAACAGCACCCGATAATACGCAAAGAAGCAGCCAATCATCATGCCAATGCCGATCCCGAGCCCCGCCTGAACGCCGGCTCCCAGCCCCCATGCTAGGCCCAGTACCAGACCCCAACCCTGGCCCACCGCCAGACTCCTCAGCGAGTCCGTTCTCAGCATACCTGGCGGGTACCATTGCAGGCCAAATCCGAGACCTATTGCGAAGCCCAATCCCAAACCTACTGTCAGATTGAAACCGAGGCCACTTACCAGGCTAAAGAATAAGCCGACTCTGAGGCTCCCCGCCAGTACCGCTGCTAGGCGCCCTACCAGGCCCCCGACCAAGCCCATTCCTAGCAGAAAAAATACGAGAAGGAATATAACCCACTGCGCACGCAAGCGGAGAGCTACAATCAACCGGCCGGTGAAGGTTTCGTGAGAAGCGAAGGCGCTGATCAAGTCTGCTTTGAATTGGCCAGGGAAGTTCAAGGGCAACTCCAGCGCCGTAATGAGCAGGCTGCCGAGCAGCCACAGGCTAATCGCAAACAAACAGATCCACGGAATCGCAGTTAGGTACAGGATCAGCGAGCGGCGACGGCTCAGGGTCTCGCCATAACGATCGAGCCGCTGGTACTCAAAGAGCGCCCACCAAATCAGGTCCAGCCCACCCCTGGGCTCGGCCGGAAGTTCAAATGGATTGCGCTCGGGTCTGGTCATCGCCTGGTACCTCCTTCCGATGACCCCACCGGGGTCACACAGATCAGCCCAGGGCAACGCCCTGGGTCGGTGGTTGTTTCTCTTGTGACACCGCTCCAGCGGTGTCACACCTGTGTCAGGCGCTGTGCGCCGGGAGGTCCGGGAGGGCCTCCGGCAACCGCTGGCCCCTCAAGGCGCGGAGCGCCAGACACAGGCTTGACGCCGCTGGAGCGGCGTCACGAGAAAGAAAGTTGCGCGGCCTGGGGGTCACTCCTCCCCCAAGGCCCCCCGGATCAGCGCCACGTCCACCCCGCCCCGGGAGCCGATCCGCAGGCCGGCGCTCTCGCCCCCGCAACTGATCCCGTCCGGTCCCTCATGCACGAAGCCCGCGGCCACCACCGGCGCGGGGGCAAAGAGGTCCGCCAGATAGCGATGAGAAAAGTCGCTGGGGAAGAGCACCGGGCATTCGCGTCCGCCGGTCTTGAGGACGATGTATTTCATGGGGTGAGGCTGCGCGACTGGTCGCAACACAGCGGTTCCGGCCGGCGGCGAGCGGTCCGCACAGCGGACCCTACCCTCTGCCGCCCGGGAAAAACCCGCCGATCCAGGCGCCGAGCCGCGCGAGCGGCAGCAACTTGCCGAGCCCGGAGGCGCGCCACCAGGTCTGCAACCGATGACGCAGCCGCACCACCGACCCGGGGCCGAGCCGCCGACCGTCCCGATGGACCTCCTGCGCCCACCGCTTCAACCGCTTGCGCAGGGACCAAGTCGGATTGACACCGTCCGCCAGCCGGCGACAGGCCAGATCCAGGAAGTCCCACGGGCAAGGGTTATCCAGCACGGCAGCGGCCAGCCGAGCGCGGTCCTTCTCGTCCAGGCACAGGTGGCGCCGCTCGATCTCGGCCATGACCTCGGACCAGGCCAGGACCGGCAGGTCCTCGCGGGCCAGGTCCAGGATGGAGCCGGTGCGTACCCCGCCCGGGGTCAGGATCACATGCTGCGCAAGCCGCCGCGCGCTCACACAGACCAGCGACAGGCCGCGGTTGCGCAGTGCATTGAGTGCATTGATGAAGGCGTCGTCGTAGGCGGGGTCGAGCTCGGGATTGTCCAGCAGGACATCGAAGCGGTGCAGGAGCAGCGCGGCAGCGGGCAGGTCGCGCTCCAGCCGGTCGCAGAGCTCGCCCAGGCTGGTCGGGGCACCGCCGCCCAGCCCGGCCTGGGACCACAGGTCCGTGACCAGCGCGGGCAGGCTCGCGCGGTGCCGTTTGAGGTTGGCGACCAGCCGCGGCCCCCGGCCGGTCAGTCCGCGCAGGTCATCGAGCAGCCGACCGGCACCCTGGCCAGGCGCGGCGATCAGGTTGATGGCCGCTTCGCACTCCAGGTCCACGCCCAGACGGGCGGTGAAGGTCGGGCGCAGGCAGTGGTGGCAGGGGTGGCAGGGGTCCATGGTCTCTCACTCCGGGGCTGGTCCGGACGGAGAGTCTACCACGAGTGGGGGGCGGTAATCGCGGGTCGATTGCACGATCCATCGGGGTGCCGCCGGGACGCCCGTGGGAAGACTAGCGATCAGTGACTTACGTCAATCAGGAAATGGCTCACGCCAAGGCGCCAAGCTCGCCAAGAAACAAATAGGATAGGTTCAGTATTCAAGGCACCCGCCGGCTGAATGGCCCAGCGCGGAAGCCACTAAAAGAACCTTGGCGCCTTGGCGCCTTGGCGTGACATCCGCCCTTTCCGGGCTTGCGCGCCGTGCCCGAGGCCAGCCGTCCCTGGCGCGGGCTTGCGGCATCCCGGCCGGAATGACGCTCAGCCTTCCCCCCCGGGGATGATGACCGAGCTCTCATAAAAGTGGCCCTTGGCGGCCAGGCGGTGGCACTTGTCGCACTGGCTGAAGCTCTTGACCTGCGGATTGTCCTTGACCAGACGCGCCGGGATCTCGCCGTGCCGGCGCTGGAAGAAGACCGTCTTGGAGATGCGCGGGAGACCGTCGGCCGGCAGTGGGTAGGCGGCGAAGGCGCGGGAGCGGATGGAGCGGGTGTCATTGGCTGCATTGGCGGCCAGGTAGTCACCCAGGTCCTTGGCGACGGCCGGGTCCAGGGTCGCATCGTCGCCGAAGTGGTCGTCCAGCGCGCCCATGATGCGCGCCCAGCCGTCGGCGGGCAGCAGCCCGGGCTGGTAGGCGAAGTGACAACTGCCGCACTCGGTGGCGTAGGACTCGCTCGTAATCAGCGGGACATCGCGCCCGCTGGTCAGTCTGGCCCACAACCCGTCACCCGTCGTCGCGGCCGCGCCCGCCAAAGCAATACCGGTCGCACCGCCGGCGAGCAAGAGTGCGCTGAACGCGCCGACGATCATCTTATTCATGCTGTTTGGTCCTCATCATCACTGCTGTTCAATTTTCAATCGCCGCATCCGCGGACGCCAAGACGGCCGCGATATAGTCCTGCGGCAACCCATAGCGCTGCGCGAGCTCGGCGGCGGACTCACCGCCGGTGCGGATGGTCGCGAGCCAGCCGTCCAACCCGCTGGAGAGTGAATGCCCGCCCCGCTCCCCGTCAACCGTGGTGCGGCCTTGCAGGTCGTATTTGTTGGTATAGCCGCGCGGGGTGATTAACAGCCCGTGCTCGATCCGGGTCTGGCTGTTACCGATCAGCACGGTGGTCAGCATACTGACCTCGCGACTGTCCAGCTCGGCCAGGGTGGTCAGCTCCAGGCGCTGACGCGGCCGGTAGGCGGACTGGACCAGGGCGACCGGGGTATCGGGGCGGCGATGGCAGAGGAACAGACGCTGCGCCTCGACGATCTGCCGGGCGCGCCGTCCGCTCTTGGGGTTGTAGAGCGCGACGACAAAATCGGCCGCCGCCGCCGCGTTGAGCCGGCGGGCGATCACCGGCCAGGGCGTCAAGAGATCCGACAGTGAAATGGCACAAAAGTCATGGCTCAACGGCGCCCCGACCAGGGCCGAGCAACTGGCCAGCGCGGTAACGCCCGGTACCATCTCGACCGCACAGCCGGTCTCGGGCGTCCAGCCGGACTGAAACAGGACCTCGTAGGTCAGTCCGGCCATGCCGTAGACCCCGCTGTCACCCGATGAGATCAGCGCCACGGTGTGACCCGTCTGCGCCAGTTCGACGGCCATCACCGCCCGGTCCAGTTCCTCGGTCATGGTGCTCTTGATCACCTCCTGATCGGTGACCAAGTCGGCCACCAGACGCAGGTAGGTGGCGTGGCCGATGAGGGTGTCGGCGGCGGCGATGGCCTCGCGGGCACGGGCGGTCATGTGGGCCTCGCCGCCGGGACCGATGCCGACCAGGAAGAGCGTGCCGCGGGTGGGACTCTCAGTCATCAATCATCCTCGCAATGGACACCGTGGCGTGTTTGCCGTCGGTGTCTCGTACCTTATGTTT
>NZ_CAJAXH010000135.1 GCF_903946935.1 uncultured Thiodictyon sp. | reverse complement strand
GTGCTGGGGTGAATTTTCGCTTCTCGCCCGACGCTATGCGCGTAAGCCCTTGATCGTTTGTTCTGCGCTGGGGTAAACGAAAATGTTCCCTACTCAGGCGGTTTGTTACTTCAGAGACTTACCGACACCGCTACCGGCTCGGGGTTCGCCGCCCCTCAGCCCACCGTCCCCCACAGCGCCCCGACCCCCGCCGTGACCGCCATCGCCAGCGCGCCCCAGAAGGTGACGCGCAGTGCACCGACCGCCATCCCGGCGCCGCCGGCGCGGGCGGCCCAGGCGCCCAGCCCGGCGAGGAAGACCAGTGAGGTGCCGGCCACCAGCGGGATCAGGTAGGACATCGGCGTCAGTGCAGTGACCAGCAGCGGCAGGGCCGCGCCCACGGCAAAGCTTGCGGCGGAGGCCAGGGCGGCCTGGATGGGGCGGGCGCTGAAGGCCTCGGAGATGCCGAGTTCGTCGCGGGCGTGGGCGCCCAGGGCGTCGTGGGCCATGAGTTGGTGGGCCACCTCGGTGGCCAGGGCGGGCTCCAGGCCGCGCCCGACATAGATGGCGGCCAGTTCCCGGTGCTCGGCGTGGTGGTCGGCGGCGAGTTCACGGCGCTCCCGCTCCAACTCGGCGGCCTCGCTGTCGGCCTGCGAATGGACCGAGACATACTCCCCGGCGGCCATCGACATGGCCCCGGCCACCAGACCGGCGACCCCGGTGGCGAGCAGGGTGCCCTGGGTCGCGTTGGCCGCAGCCACCCCGAGCAACAGGCTCCCGGTGGAGACGATCCCGTCGTTGGCCCCCAAGACCGCGGCGCGCAGCCAGGCGATACGGTCAGTGCGATGGCGTTCCCGATGTCTCATGCTTCTAGTCTCGAAATCGCGGACTTGGATGGGTAGTGTACCCGGGTCGAACCGGGATCGGTCCGGCTGAAGGCTCGACCTCCAGTTAGAAGGCCGCGGGCGAGACAAGCGGCGCATCTAAATATCTTGATATAAGATAAAAGAAAATAAGAAATCGTTTTTCAAGATTTTCTCGGTCGCCATACTACCTACCCATCAGACAGGCGTCGGCGCGATTTCTTAAGCCCCACGCGGCCGACGGCGCGCAACCTTAATCCATTGCAAGCCACCCAACCCACCCGGCAGTACCCATGAAGACAGCGAACACCCTGAACCCACTGCCACTTTCCCCCCTGACCAGCCCCTTGGATGAGCAGCAGTCGACGCGTCTGCAAACGGCGCTGGTGGACCTGTCACCGCTCCAACTGGCCTGGGTCAGCGGCTATCTGGCGGGCCTAGGCGGGCTGACGACAGCCGCCAACCGCAGCGCCGGACAGCCGGCCGACGCACCCGAGTCAGGTCCAAACCTGACCATCCTCTATGGTTCCCAGACCGGCAACACCCGCACGGTGGCCGAGTCACTGGCCGCGCTGGTGCGGGCGCGGGGCACTGAGCCGCGCCTGCTCTCCATGGCCGACTACCGCCCACGCGATCTGGCCCGCGAGCGGTTGCTGCTGGTGGTGGTCAGCACCCAGGGCGAGGGCGAGCCCCCGGAGAGCGCCCGCGAACTGCACGCCTTCCTGCACGGCAAGCGGGCACCGCGGCTGGAGGGGCTGCGCTATGGGGTACTCGGGCTCGGGGACTCGAGCTACGAACACTTCTGCAAGACGGCCAGAGATTTTGACGAGCGCTTCAAGGCCCTGGGCGGTCAGCCACTGCTCGCCCCCCAGTATTGCGACGTCGCCTTCCAGGAGGCGGCGAGCGCCTGGTCACTGACGGCACTGGAACGGGCGGCGGAGCACCTGGTGCCACGGGAGGCGCGCATCATCCAACTGCCCGGCACACGGCCGGCACCAAAGACACCGCCGGCGCTCGACCAGGCGGCGCCGCTCACCGCCCACCTGCTGGAAAACCGCATAGTCACTACAGCGGACGCCGTGGGCGAGGTCCATAACCTGGCGTTGGGCATCGACCCCGCGGCCCTGAGCTACACCCCAGGCGACGCGCTCGGCGTCTGGTTCCGCAACGACCCGGCCCTGGTGGAAGCGGTGCTGCGGGCGACCGGCCTGGACGGGGACGCGCCCCTCAGCCTGGACGGCGCGGCCTACGACCTGCGCGAGGCCCTGGCCAGCCGGCTGGAGCTGACCCGGCTACACCCGACGGTGGTCAAGGCCTGGGGCGGGTTGATCGGCTCCGAACCCTTGGCCGCCCTGGGCCAGGACCCCGCCCGTCTGCGCGACTATGCCGCCGGGCGCCAGTTCATCGACCTGATCGCCGAACACCCGGGCCGGCCGGACGCCGCCGCCCTCGCCGCCGCCCTGCACCCGCTGCGCCCGCGGCTCTATTCCATCGCCTCCAGCCAAGCCGAGTTCCCGGACGAGGTCCACCTGACGATCGCCCGCGTGGGCTATCGGGTGGGCGGCCAGGAGCGCGCCGGCGGCGCCTCCGACTTCCTGACCCGGCGCCTCACGCAGGACACACCGGTCGCGGTCCATCTGGCGACCAACCCGTCCTTCCGGCTGCCGCACGACGGCGACGCCCCCGTCATCCTGATCGCCGCCGGCACCGGGGTGGCGCCGTTCCGCGCCTTCCTCCAGCAACGCGCCGCCCAGGGCGACCGGGGCCGCACCTGGCTCGTTTTCGGCAACCGTAACTTCAGGCGCGACTTTCTCTATCAGCTCGAGTGGCAGGCGCACCGCCGCGCCGGGGTCCTGAGCCGGGTGAGCGTCGCCTTCTCCCGCGACCAGACGGACAAGCGCTATGTCCAGCATCGCCTGATCGAACAGGGCCGCGAGCTTTACACCTGGCTGCAAGAGGGCGCCCATCTCTATGTGTGCGGCGCAAACGCCATGGGCCGCGCCGTCCATGAGGCCCTGCTGGACCTGATCGCGGCGCAGACCGGCAGCGACCGCGAGGACGCCGGGGAACAACTCACCGCCCTGCGGCGGGACGGCCGGTACCAGCGCGACCTCTATTGAGTGAAGAGACAGACGCCCATGAACGCACTGAGTACCCCTATCGCCCCGCCGACCACCCCCCACGAACTGAACAAGGCGCGCAGCCGGTTTCTGCGCGGCACCCTGGCCGAAAGCCTGACGGATGAGCTCACCGGCGCCATGGCCCCGGAAGACGACCAAATCGGCAAGTTCCACGGCTTCTACCAGCAGGACAACCGGGATCTACGCGCCGACCGGCGCGAGCGCCTGCTGGAGCCCGAGTACAGTTTCATGCTCCGGGCACGCCTGCCCGGTGGCGTCTGCACCCCGGCGCAGTGGCTCACCATCGACCGCATCGGGCGCGAACTGGCCCAGGGCAGGGTGCGCCTGACCACCCGCCAGACCTTCCAATACCATGGCATCCCCAAGGGCGACCTGCGCTCGGTCATCCAAGGTATCCATCAGGTGCTGCTCGACTCGCTCGGCGGCTGCGGCGATGTGAACCGTAACGTCATGTGCAACCCCAACCCGGACCAGTCCGCCCTGCACGGCGCGGTCTACGACTGGGCGCGACGCATCAGCGAGCACCTGCTCCCCCGGACCCGCGCCTATCACGAGCTGTGGCTCGACGGTGAATGCGTAGCCGGCGGCGAGGAGGAGTCCGAGCCGATGTACGGCGCGACCTATCTGCCGCGCAAGTTCAAGATCGCCGTTGCCGTCCCGCCCCACAACGACGTGGATGTCTATGCCAACGACCTGGGCTTCATCGCCATCGCCGACCCAGCCGATCCGGCGCGCCTGCTGGGCTTCAACGTCCTCGCGGGCGGCGGCATGGGCACCACCCACGGGGACAAGAGCACCTTCCCGCGGCTGGCGGGCGACCTGGGCTTTGTCGCGCCGGACCAGGTGCTGGCGGTGGCCGAGGCGGTGCTGACCACGCAGCGCGACTTTGGCAACCGCGGCGACCGCATCCACGCACGGCTCAAGTACACCGTTGAGCGGATGGGCCTGGCGGCCTTCCGTGCTGAGGTCGAGAGCCGGGCCGGGATCAGCTTCGCCCCGCCCCACCCGATCCGTTTCACCGACCAGGGCGACCGCTATGGCTGGGTCCGGGGCAACGATGGCCGCTGGCACCTGACGCTCTATATCGAAAACGGACGGCTGCGCGACCTGCCCGGGCGGGCGCTGCTAACCGGACTGCGGGCCATCGCCGAAGTCCACCAGGGCGATTTCCGCATCACGCCCCATCAAAACCTGATCGTCGCCGGGGTCCCCGCCCGGCAGAAGCGGCGGATCGAGACCCTGGCGCGGGAACACGGGCTGCTGGTGGACGGGCTGTCGCCGATCCGCTTAGGCGCCATGGCCTGCGTCGCCTTGCCCACCTGCCCCCAGGCCATGGCCGAGGCGGAACGCTACCTGCCAGACCTGCTGACCCGGATCGAGGCCCTGGCGGCTGGCCACGGTCTGGCGGAGCAACCGATCGTGATCCGCATGACCGGCTGCCCCAATGGCTGCGCCCGCCCCTTCCTGGCCGAGATCGGTCTGGTGGGCAAGGGGCCGCGGACCTACAACCTGCTGCTCGGCGGCGATGGCAGCGGGACCCGGCTCAACAAACGCTACCGTGAGAACATCGCCGAGGCCGAGATCCTGGAGACCCTGGACGGGCTCTTTGGGCGCTATGCGCAGGGACGCACACCGCATGAACGCTTCGGCGATTTCGTGATCCGGGCCGGCATCGTTCGGCGTGTCGAGCATGCAGCGAGTGACTTCCATGACTGAACAGGCCATCCGTCGCGCCCCCTGGGGCGTCCCAGTGCGCAGCGCCGCCCGGGTAGGCAGCGCCGCGACCCACGACCGCCACGCCGCCGAGCCCCGCTTGCAGCAGGCGCTCCTGGACCAGGCCAACGCGGAACTCGCGCCGCTCGATGCCGCGGGGCGCATCGCCTGGGCGCGCGACCGCCTGCCGGGCGCGCAGGTCCTGTCATCGAGCTTCGGCGTCCAGGCGGCAGTGATGCTGCACCTGGTCAACCAGGCCATCCCCCGCCTCCCGGTGGTCCTGATCGACACCGGCTATCTGTTCCCCGAGACCTACCGGTTTATCGACGCGCTGGTGGAACGCCTGGAGCTGGATCTGCGGGTCTACCGTTCAGACGTCTCACCCGCCTGGCTGGAGGCGCGTCACGGGCGCCTGTGGGAGAACGGGGTCAACGGCATCGAGCACTACAACCGCATCCACAAGGTGGAGCCCATGGGGCGCGCACTGCGCGAGCTGGGGGTCGGCACCTGGTTCGCCGGACTGCGGCGGGTACAGTCCAAGTCCCGTCAGGACATCCCGGTACTCCAGGTGAAGGACGGGCGCTACAAGGTCCACCCGATCGTCGACTGGACCGACCGGGATGTGTATCGCTATCTCAAGCGCTATGACCTGCCCTATCACCCGCTCTGGGAGCAGGGCTATGTCTCGATCGGCGACCGGCACTCCACGGTCCCTTTGAGCGCCGGCATGCTCGAGGAAGAGACCCGCTTTGGCGGACTCAAGCGCGAGTGCGGGCTGCATGAGCTCCCGGTGTCCGCCTGAAGGGCTTGCCGCACGCGTCGTCGGGTGCGGTATTCGGGTTTCGTCAGTGGTGGGTGGGGCTCGGTGCGGCTGGTCGCGAATCCCTCGCCGCCGATCCACTTGGCCGAGGTCCGAACGTCGACACCGACTCAGAGAGGCCGCGCCCACCGTCTGGGTCGCCGAGCCGGTAACCGGCAAGATGCGCGCCTACGCAGACCAAGAAGGTAGGTCAGCGATGTCTGCCCCGATGGCTCACCGGGACCTATCGGCCTCAGAGAATAACCACGTTTTCGGCCTGCGGGCCGGATCGCGGTCGCGCGCATCCACGCGGACCTCGTCCCGGCAAGCACGGCGCGTAGCGCAAACATGAGACCGCCGCCGTCATCGAGCGGTTTCACGGCGGCGCCCAGCCACCAGTCACCCCCCAATGGCATCGTCTACAACCTGCTCCGCGACCACGGCGGCATGACGATCTTCTCGTGACACCGCTCCGCGGTGTCATACCTGTGTTGGGCGCTCTGCGCCCGAGCAGCGGTGGCCCGAACTGTGATCGCGGCCCATTTGGACACTGCTCATTGCGGCCAGGACGCCGCCCCGATCCCCCGATCGGGTCGGGCTGACGGGATTGCGCCCGTCAGCCCTCCCACACCACCGGACATGCGGTTTTCCGCATCCGGCGGTTGAGGTCACTCTCTGCGGTTACCTCCTTTCAGGTAACAAGTACATGCCCATGTCGGGCACACTAGATCGGCCTTCAGACTGATCGACCGGACGCGCCGCACCCCAGTGAGACTGCAAAAGCATTCGGAGCGTGCTCGGCGTAGCCCGGATGGAGCGCAGCGGAATCCGGGGTCGGCCTCGCGGGTAACTAAAATATCCGTGGGTTACCGAAGAACCCTGGATTCCGCTGCGCTACATCCAGGCTACGGGAAACCGTTCCGCCGAATACTCGCACAATCTCTCCAGCGGCGTCACGCAGGTGTGGGGCGCTCTGCGCCGGGAGCGCCGGCGGCCGGCGTTATGCTCAAGACCCTTGCGGCATTTCTTTGTCTTAGAAGCACCGTGATCTCATGGCTGCGCTTTTCGGTCAGGGTATAACGGAAAACGAAGAATACCGAAAAAACGCTCAATAGCAGCGGAAGACCGATTTCCACGACCCGCATCATCAAGAGGGTATAGGGCGGTTGCCGGGTAAGCTGAACAATTTCCTTTTCGATGTCGACAAGCGCTCTATCCATTTCCTGGGGTGGCGATGCCGTTTGAATATTGCCGATTTGTCGATTGATTCTGGCTCTCTGGGAACTCAGTAGGTTATGATATACTTAAATTACATGATCTTACGAAGAACTGGAGGGCGCCATCGAGTCTAACACCACGTCACTTAAGCAAGCGATGGAGATATTAATTGATCTGCCAAATATTCAAATC
>NZ_CAJAXH010000134.1 GCF_903946935.1 uncultured Thiodictyon sp. | reverse complement strand
CCGCCGCCCCGGCCCCGGGCGAACTGTTCATCCCGGCCGGCAGCATCCTCACCGGCGTGCTCCTCAACGGCCTGGACGCCCCCACGGGGCAGGGCGCCCGGCAGCAGCCGACCCCGGCCCTGGTGCGGATCAAGCACGACGCGCTCCTGCCCAATCGGTTCCGCGCGGACGTCAAAGAGTGCTTCGTGATCGTCGGCGGCTTTGGGGATCTCGGGTCGGAGCGCGCCTATCTGCGCGCCGAGACCTTGACCTGTGTGCGCACCGACGGCGGGGTCATCGAGGTCCCGCTCGACGCCTACGCGGTCGGCGAAGACGGCAAGGTCGGCATCCGCGGTCGGCTGGTGAGCAAGCAGGGCGCACTGCTCGCCAAGGCGTTGCAGGCCGGATTCCTGATCGCGTTCTCGAAGTCGATGCGGGACGGGGGATTGAGCTCATCATCAACAAGGGCACGTCGCTCAAGTTGAAATGATGTCGAACCCGAAGCCACGCATTCTGCTCGTCGTTCCCGACCCCACCCGGCAGCGCCCGGTGCGCACGGCGTTGTCGCGCGGTCGGGCGCTGGTCGCGACCGAGGAGTCGGGGGAGGCGGTGTCGATGGTTGCTCGGAATGGACGCCGATCGGCATCGTTCAGCAGGCGACTTACCCGTCGCGACAGGCCGCGGGACGGTCTGGGACTTGATCTGTGCCTGTACTGTGCGTAGAATGTGCATTTACGACATGCCACATCAGGTGCAACGCCATGGCCGCCATCTTCGCAGATGTACTCGAATCGACGCGGGAACCCGGGACGTCGCGGTTCTCTGCACCGGGCGTCGCCGACATCCTTGGCCTGCAGCAGCAGGATCTGGCCGAGCTGGCGGGGGTCCATCGCAACACCCTGCGCACCCACCCGGAATCGCCAAGACTGCAATCCGCACTGCGTGACCTGATGCGCGTGTTGTCGGCCGCCACGGCGGTACAGCCGGACCCACAACGCGCCATCTTCCTGGTCAAGAACGAACCCATTCCTGCGTTCCGTCACAAGTCCCTATTGCAACTGGTGCAGGAAGGCCGGACCGAGGATGCGATCGGCTACCTGGAGTCAATCAGCACCGGGTTCGTCGGTTGATCCTCTTCGATCTACCCCACGGAACCACGTTATTCCGGTGCACATCGTTCAGTCGCGCTTGTTGAGGTCGGGCGTTCGGTCGTCTGTCTCGGGCAGACTTCGCCCCACCGATTCCCCCAACGCGGCCAGCCAAGTCTCGCTGTCGGGGCTGTCGATCACCGCGTCTGCGAGCGTCAGCAGCCGCTCGAATTCGTCGATCCGCTCCATGAGCGGTCGGCTGTCGGCGGCGATCGCTGCTCCGAAGCGTTTCTCGACTTGAATCAACAGCATGTTGTAGCTCCCCTGCAACGCTTTTCGGCGCGCGCGCGACCTGGTCTCCTGCGGGTCAGGCCGCTCACGGAACTGCCAAAAGCGATCCGCGGGCATCGCGTATTCGCGCTGTACTGTCTCCAGCGTGGCCATTGCGATGTCCGATTCGCGGATGGTCTTGTGCAGCCGGTTAAGCTCCTCGCGCCGCCACTCGTCGTCGTCTTCCGGGTCCGCGGCCGTCAGCAGGTTCGAGCCGGCGCGGTCGCACAGCTCGATGGCGATCCGCGTGATCCGAAAGGGGTCGTCCGAGTGGATCCAGAAAAAGAGCCGGTACCGGTAGGCGATATCCCAGTGGGGGTCCCAGTCGCCGGCCAGCGAGCCCATGTCGGCGCTGCGCGTCGGCTGGGTCAGGTACTGCAACCAGCCCAACAGATTGAGCCGCAACCCGTAGTCTCGCCAGGGACGAAGATAGCGTGCCGTGGCAACGAAACGTCTGACATCGCATGGCGAGCGACAGCGTTCCCGTGTGGGGAGCGATGACGTAATAGTCGTACCAGCCGCGTGTCGACATTTCGGGGTCTCTCGGGGTGTTCGGTATCGGTCGGGCACGGCGGCCAGTGTGCCAATCGGGTTTTCAAGCGGAGCGCTTGCCCACCGCGATGCCCGCGGTCTCTTTGCAGCGGAACGACTTGATCAAGCGCGCGATATTCGCGCCTCAGCCGGTGGCCGTCAATGCCGGGAAGCGAGGTAGGGCGGATGCCCACAGGGCGATCTGCCGCTTCGGGCCTCCCCGTCACGCGCGAGGCGGAAGGGGCGACTGTCGCCAGGTGGTCCAGCCGGTGCGGGCGGGGCCTTGATCAGGGCCGTCGTGCGGTAGGCAAGCCAACGGGAAAGTGAAGCGCTTTCCTTGCCCGCGTTTCTGAACCGCAGGCGCACGGCGGTCTTCCGTATCATGCTAGACTTCTCTACAGTTCTGTAGAAACCACCGCGAGCAGGTGCGACGTGACCCAGATTTCCGCGAACATCTCTCCCGAAACCCGTGATCGCCTGGAACGGTACGTCCGTGCCCGGGGGATGAAGAAAGGGTTCGTGATCGAGCAGGCGCTGCTGCACCATCTACAGGCCATCAGCGAGATCCCTGAGGATATCGTGATACCCCCGCGTCTCGTGGTCACGGCCGCCTCGGGCGAGCGGCTGCTGGAGCGGCTGGAGTCTCAGGAGGCCCCCAATCGGGCCATGCGTGAACTCTTCGGCGAGGACCCGGGGCCCGCTCACAGTGACCCCTTGTGAGCATGAGGATTCGGCGGCTGGAGCCTGGCGACAATCGCGACCGCTTCCGCAGCGGACACCCAGACCTCGACCGCTTTTTCCATCGCTTTGCGGGCCAAAACCAGTTTCGCCACCATGTCGGCGTCACCTACATCGCGGTCGAGGATGACGCGATCCTGGGCTTTGTCACCGTCTCGCCGTCCGAGATCGAAATCGATGCGCTCCCCGCCGAGCGCCGTCGCCGGTTACCGCGCTACCCCTTGCCGACGCTACGATTGGCGCGACTGGCGGTGGCCGAGACGGCGCGGGACCGCGGGGTCGGCCAGGTCCTGCTGCGCTTCGCCTTGACCCTCGCCCGCCGCATGGCCGACGAGATCGGGTGTGTCGGCGTCGTCGTCGACGCGAAACCCGAGGCACAGACGTTCTATCTTCGCTATGGCTTCGAGCCGGTGTCGGTGGTCGAGGGCGGCCTGATCGATCGACCAGAGCCAACACCGATGTTTCTGCCGCTGTCATCGATTCCGTGCCCCGAGAGATAGGTCTACGGTCTGGGCCGACTGCCGACGATGCCCCGGATCAAGTGAGCGATCAAACGCTTGCCGCCAAGCGCCGCGCTGGCGGTGCTGCTGCTACCGACGCTCGGTTTGTTGCCGGTCAAGCTGCTCGCGCTGTGGCTGATCGTCCGTGGCGCGGCGCGGTGGCAGCGCACCTAAGCGCCCCGCGGCCCGGTGCCGCCCGGCCGCAGTGCCTTCGACCTGCCGAGACGAACGCACGCGCCGCAGAGAACGCTGCCTCACTGGTCGTATACTCGCAGCAATTGCAGGAGAGGGCATCCACAGGACCGGCGACCCCCGGTTCTGCCCGATCTGCGCTTGCCCAATCACCACCGCTGTCGCGGGTTGCGACAACCCGCGCCAGGACCAATCCCAATGGCAACACGCTCGCTCCACGACAAACCCTTCTCGCTGGCCTGCGAGGAGAACCAAGCCCCCATTTTCGCGGTCGTCGCTCCCCTGTTCGCGAAGGCCCGCCAGGTCTTGGAGATCGGCAGCGGTACGGGCCAACATGCGGTCTACTTCGCCAACCGGCTGCCTCACCTGATCTGGCAGACCAGCGATGTTCCGGCCCAGTTGCCGGGTATCCGGTTGTGGTTGGCCGAGGCTCGGCTGCCCAACCTGCCGGAGCCCCTGAGCCTGGACGTCACCGGCGACTGGCCGGCCGGCCCGTTCGACGGCGTCTTCAGCGCCAACACCGCCCACATCATGGGACTGCCGGAGGTCGGCCGGATGTTCCTCGGCGTGGGTCAGATCTTGGCTGCTGGTACATCCTTCGCACTCTATGGCCCGTTCAGCGATGGCGGACGGCAGACGAGCGAGAGCAATGCCCGCTTCGATGCCTCGCTCAAGGCCCGGGACCCGCGGATGGGGGTGCGGGACTTGGACGATCTGCGGGCGTTGGCGGCTCGGGCGGGTTTGGAACTGCGCGCCGATCACCCGATGCCGGTCAACAATCGGACGCTGGTTTGGTGCCGGTGCGACTCGGCAGGATCGCGAACGCATCCGGCCACGCGGCCTGAGGTCTGATCAACGCGACCAAGCGCGATGTAGGTGCCCCGGGCCAGCCGACGGTTTTGCTCCGATTGCCGCCGCCGGCCGATTCGTCCCTGGGGGCGTTTGTGCCACCCGCGTCCCTCCGGCGGCCTCTCGGCGCGGGGTAATTCCAAGCAGGTTGCGGACGCGTTTCCAGGGACTTAGGCTCACCGGAGCCGTGTCGCCCCGCCGGTCGAAGAAAAATCCGGTCGAGCTTCCGCCGTCGAGGTTGAGGGCGCGATCGACCCTCCAAGGAATCAGGGCACCGGTCGAGGCGAGACATTGCGCGAAGTCGGCGAGGGTGAGCGGGCTCACGGTGGCACCCAAGACCCAGCGCCCGTGCCCATCCGTGGCAATGAAGGTCCGGCGGTTGGGAGCGGACGCGGACAGACCCCGCACCGCCCGCGCGCCCTCCACGAGATACGGACCGCTCTGCAGCAACGCGGCGATGTCCGGGTGATCCCGGAACTGGGCCCGCCGGACGAGGTGGACACCCTGACTATCGCTGTAGACGACACCGCTGAGGAGCTTGGCGGTTTCGAACCGGTTGATCCGGCGGCCAGCGGAGATCACCAGCCCGGATGGCTGCAGGTCCGGGTGGAAGAATCCACCGTTGACCCCCGCGACGCATCCTTCGGCCCGAAAGCCATCCTCCAGGGTCGGATAGACGGGCTCGGCACCGGCCCCGAGATCGACGACCTTCAGGTGGAACGCCGGCGAGGTGAAGAAGGCGAGGTGCGCCGTGACTTGCCGACCGTCGGAGGGACGGACCGCCGACCGTTCGGCGTAAAACAGGTCCGTTGTGATCTCCTGCCGGTCCGATCCCCCCACGGGTGTCCAGTCCGTCGCGCTGGCGCTCGCGGCGACCATCAGGCAGGCCCAGAGAAGAACGCGTGGTGAAGTCATACCCGCAGGTCGGTCGGCGGTGGATGTGGAGGCGTCGGCGAGGATAGCCCAAGCATGCGGGGGGTTTGACCTGGCGGTCAACCTCTTCGCGCAGAATAGCGGTCACCGCCGGCCGTGAGCGCGCAGGATTGAAGTGCTCCATCGCAATTCCAGCCGCTGCATCCCATTCAGGGGGATGATGACCACCGGTCGGATCGCAATCGGTTGCGGTGCAGCGCAATTGCGCGCCCGCAACGAACGCGCGCCTGTGCCAGTGGGCGCTCCATACCTCGCTGAAGGCCGTGCGTTGGTGTTCAATCGTGGCCGGTTGATCCCCCTTTCTCGAACAGGGGCAAGAAGTCGCCATAGCCCTCCCGCTTCAGATCGGCGACCTGGATGAAGCGCAGGGCGGCGGAGTTGATGCAGTAGCGCAGTCCCGTGGGCTTGGGACCGTCGTCGAAGACGTGTCCAAGATGGGAGTCCGCAATGCGCGAGCGCACCTCGGTGCGCGTCATTCCCCCGGCCCGGTCTTGGCGTTGTTCGACCGCGTTGGGTTCGAGCGGCGCGTAGAAGCTTGGCCAACCGGTCTTGGAGTCGAACTTCTGCAGCGAACTGAACAGGGGCTCGCCCGAGACCACGTCGACGTAAAGACCCGCTTCATGGTTGTCCCAGTAGCGGTTGCGGAAGGGGGGCTCGGTGCCTTCCTCCTGAGTGATCTCATACTGGAGCGGGTCAAGGCGCGCTTTGATCTGCGCTGGTGAAGGTTTTTGCCAGCGTGGCGTCTGGGCCGTCGGCGCGCCGTCGAGGCGCGTTGCTTCGGCAGCCTGGGCCGATTCCGGCGGCCACGGGGCGACCAGCAGTACAGCCGCCGCGGTGATGGCCGTCGCCACCAGGACGTGGGTCGTGTTCATCATTGGTCGGTATAGAGGTTAGGGAGCGCGCGCCGCAGCGCGCCGATCTTGGGCAGGTCGTTGATGACGATGTAGGGCTGGTTGGGATGGCGCACCAGATAGTCCTGGTGGTAGGGCTCGGCCGGATAGAAGCCCCCGAGCGGTGTGACCTGGGTGACGATGGGGCGCGCATAGGCGCCCGCCGCCGCCAGTTGGGCGATGTAGGCATCGGCGATGCGCTGCTGCTCGTCGTTGGTCGTGAACAGGGCCGAGCGATACTGGGTGCCGCTGTCCGGACCCTGGCGGTTGAGCTCGGTGGGGTCGTGCGCCACCGCAAAGAACACCTTCAGCAGTTGTCCGTAGGTGACCTGCGACGGGTCGTAAGTCACGCGGACCGACTCGGCGTGGCCGGTGGTGCCCGAGCTCACCTGTCGATAGGTCGCGGTGTCGGCATCCCCCCCGGCATAGCCCGAGACGACCTCGCGTACGCCCTTGACGTGCTCGAAAACACCTTCGACGCCCCAGAAGCATCCGCCGGCCAGGACTGCCGTTTCCTTGCCGGGCGTTGGCGGCTCATCGACCTTCGGGTCAGGCAACGCGCCCGCCCGGAGGCTGGAGGTCATTGCGAACAGGACTGCCGCGACCAGTGTCGCGGCCGCGGGGCCGGTTCCCAGGATCGTGCGTGTCGAGCGTTTGATCATGATGATCTCCTGGTTGGATGATGCGTTTCTGAGGCCGGTACTTCAGGGCGCCGAGCGCGACTCAGCTGCCGCCGAACCAGTTGTACCCCTGGTCTTCCCAGTACCCGCCGGGGTAGGTGTTGGTGACGAAGAGTGCCTGGATGTGCTTGGGATTCTTGTAGCCGAGCTTGGTCGGCATCCGCAGCTTCATCGGGTAGCCGTAGCGGGCCGGTAACGTCTGGCCGTCGTAGGTCAGGGTCCGAACGTAAGGCATGTGCAGTCACCTCGTCTCGATGAATGGTTGGCGGCGCTGGCGGGGCGATGCAGTCCGCGTTGCCCGGTCTGTCAGCCTGGCGTTCAAGCTGGGTCTGCAAGCAAGTTCGCGCCGTGGTGGTGAACGGTTACAGCACCGGGCAAACTCCTCGTCCGGCCGATCTCGCCCCATCCTGTCATCACGGTTTTTTAGCCAGGTTTCTGTAACCAAAGGTGGCGCTTCAACGAATGACTGAACAGGTGCACTTCGACTCCACCGAGGCGCGTTTGCGGCACGCGTTGCTGCAAGGACGCGACGGTGATGCCGTGGCCTACCACGGCTTCCTAAACGCCTTGACCGCACATCTGCGCGCGTATTTCCGGCGGCGCTTGATCGCGTTGCCCGATGAGGTGGAGGATCTCGTGCAGGAAGCCCTGCTTGCCGTTCACAACCAGCGGCATACCTACGACGCCGGCCAGCCCCTGACGGCCTGGGTGCATGCCATTGCCAAGTACAAGCTGGTCGACCGGCTGCGTCGGCGGGCCGGTAAGGAGCGACTGACGGACCCGCTGGACGCGGTGCTGGAGAACACGGCGGAGCTCTTCTCCACCGCCGATGGCGAGGCCGCCGAGGCGCGCATCGATGTGCACAAGCTGCTGGCCCAACTGCCCGAGCGCCAACGCGTGCCCATCGTGCGCACCAAACTGGAGGGCTTGTCCGTGGCGCAGGCGGCGATGGCGACGGGCATGTCGGAGTCGGCCATCAAAGTCGGCGTACATCGTGGACTTAAGGCCCTGGCCGCACTGATAAAAGGTGAGACATGAAGACCGATGAGCTGGTTGTGCTGCTGGCAACGGGCGTGGAGCCCGTCGAACGGCACCCCGTGGGCCGCCGGCATGCCGTCGCGATGGGTCTGGGTTTGATTGGCGCGGGGGCGCTGATGCTGATCCTGCTCGGGCTGCGTCCCGATCTGGGCGACGCGGTACGTCTGCCCATGTTCTGGGTCAAACTCGCCTTCGTCGCCGGCCTGGCCTGGGCCAGTCTGCTCGCCGCCATGCGTCTGTCGCGCCCCGGCATGGCGCTGGCGTGGGTGCCCGCGGCGCTGGTCGCGCCCGCGCTGGCGATCTGGGTCCTGGCCGCCTTCGTGCTGGCCCAGGCAGCGCCGGTGGAGCGGCCCGGGCTGATCTTCGGGGCGACCTGGACGTCCTGCCCTGGGCTGATTGCGCTGCTCGCGGTGCCGGTGTTCGTCGCCGTGTTCTGGGCGATGCGCGGACTGGCACCGACCCAACTGCCGTTGAGCGGCGCGGCGGCGGGACTGCTCGCCGGCAGCCTCGGCGCGCTGGTGTATTGCCTGCATTGCCCGGAGCTCGCGGCGCCCTTTCTTGGCACCTGGTATCTGCTCGGCATCCTGATCCCCGCCCTGGTCGGCGGTTTGCTCGGGCCGCGTCTGTTGCGCTGGTAGGCAAGGCGCATCTGCCGCTCAGTGACCGCACTGGGTCGGTCGCCGACCACCTACAGGCCCACGCAGAGATATTTGGTCTCCAGATACGCGTCGAGCCCCTGCCGTGCCCCCTCGCGGCCGAATCCTGACTGTTTGATCCCGCCAAAAGGTGCGATCGCGGTGGAAATGAGCCCGGTATTGAGTCCCACCATCCCATACTCCAGGGCCTCCGCGACGCGGAAGGCGCGTCCCAGGTCGCGCGTGTAGAAATAGGCGGCCAGGCCGAATTCGGTCGCGTTGGCCAACGCGATGGCCTCGGCCTCGGTGTGAAAACGAAAGATCGGCGCCAGCGGACCGAAGGTCTCCTCACGGGCCACCCGCATCCCCGGTTGCACCCCGACCATCACGGTCGGCTCGAAGAAGGTACCACCCAGGGCGTGGCGGCGCCCACCGGTCAGGATTCGCGCGCCGCCAGCGACGGCGTCGGCGATCTGGGCCTCCACCTTGGCGACGGCTGCCGCGTTGATCATCGGACCCTGTACCACGCCCGCCGTCACTCCGGCGCCGACCTTGAGCCCCGCCACCTGCTCGACCAGTCGGGCGACGAAGGCGTCGTGGACACCGGACTGGACCAGCAGCCGGTTGGCGCAGACGCAGGTCTGACCACTGTTGCGGTACTTGGACTCGATGGCGCCGGCCACCGCTCCCTCCAGGTCCGCATCGTCGAAGACGATGAAGGGGGCGTTGCCGCCCAGTTCCAGTGACAAGCGCTTCAGCGTATCCGCGCACTGGCGCATGAGTAGCCGCCCAACCTCGGTGGAGCCGGTGAAGCTCAGCTTCCGAACGGTGGGGTTGGCGGTCAGTTCGGCGCCGATGACCTCGGGCGCCCCGGTGACCAGATTGAGGACACCGGCCGGCAGCCCCGCGCGCTCCCCGAGCACCGCCAGCGCCAAGGCCGACAGCGGCGTCTCCTGCGCCGGCTTGACCACCAGGGTGCAGCCGGCGGCCAGCGCCGCGGCGGCCTTGCGGGCGATCATGGCGGTCGGGAAGTTCCAGGGCGTGATGGCCGCGCAGACCCCGACGGGTTGGCGCATGACCAGGAGCCGCCGGTCCGCCTGGTGGGGCGGAATCAACTCGCCGTAGACCCGCCGGCCTTCCTCCGCGAACCACGCGAAGTACGACGCCGCATAGGCGATCTCCCCGCGTGCTTCCGCGAGCGGCTTGCCCTGCTCGGCGGTCATGATCTGCGCCAGATCGTCCTGGGCGGCGAGCATCAGGTCATGCCAACGGCGCAGAATCGCCGCGCGCTCGGCGGCAGTCAGCGCCCGCCAGGCCGGCCAGGCCTGCTGCGCTGCCGCGATGGCGCGCCGGGTCTCAGCGGTGCCCATGGCGGGAACCCCGCCGATGGTCATCCCGGTGGCGGGATCGGAGACGGGGAAGGTGCCGTCATCGTCGGCGTGGGTCCAGCGTCCGTCGATCAGGGTCTGGTTGCGCAGCAGCGTGGGGTCATTCAACTGCATGGGATAGTGCTCGCAGGGTTGGACTTGCCGTCATTATGGGCCGCTCTGTGGCGCCACGCTGGCTCAGGAGTGAGAAGGGATTCCCGATCCCCATGCTCACGCTCCCGTCCGGCCCAGGTGCGTCGGTCGTCCCCGCGACTTGACCGCGGTGCGCCGGATCGCCCCGTCGGTGGCCGCGAACCTCAGCCAATCTCGGTCTTGCTGATCCGCTCCCGGCCAGGCAGGCGGGGAGGTGGCCCGGCTTGGCGTGCGTCATCGCGCGGCGGTTGGTTCCACGGGAATCAGGATGAGGCCTTCCCGGGCTCCTGGAGGATGGGGGTTGCCAACGGCGCGGTGCCCTCCGGGCTGGCGAAGCGGCCAGTGATCCCGGACTGCACCTTCCGAAGGTCGTGCCGCAAGCGTTGCGTCTCCAGGGTCAGGGCTTTCTTCTCGTCGGTCAGCGCCGTTTCCCGGGCACGGGCATCCGCCACTGCCGCCTGATGCTCGGCGAGGCGGCTGAGCCAGTGCTGGGTGTCCGCATCCCGCGCCTGCTGTTCCGCCTGGACCGTGGCGGTGAGCGTCGCAAGCTGGCCGTCGCGCTCGGACACCGCGCCGCGCAAGTGGTCCGCCAGCGCCTGTGCCGCTTCAAGGTCCGCCCGCGCCTGCGTCGCCGCGTCCCGGGCGGTCGCCTCCGCGCGCTCCAGCAACTCGGCCCGCGCGGTTGCGACCTCCTGCTCCACCTGGAGCCGGGCGATGCGCTCTTGGGCCGCCGTGAGGCTTTCTACCGACGCGGCGGCAACCCGCTCGGCATGATCCCGTTGGCGGGCCTGGTCCTCGCCCTGCGCGCGGGCCTGCGCCAGGGCCTCGGTCGTCTCCGCCAATGCCTCGGTACGGGCGGCGAGCGTGTTGCCGGCCAGGTCCAGGGCGTCCTGGGTTTCCCGCAGCGTGGTGCCCTGACGGTCCAGCTCGGCGGCCAGTCGCTCGATCTCGGTCCTGGCCGCGTCACGCTCCCCAGCGACCGCCGCGACCTTGGCGTCCAGCGCCGAGACCTGGGCCTCAAGCGCCGTCTTCGCGCCGACCCACTGCTCGCCAGCCAGCCGGCACGCCTGGTCCCAGACCTCGACCACTTGCGTGCGCAGCGCGTCGGGAATGCCGGGTATCTGAAACCGCCGGGCGGCCTCGTCGAGCCAGTCGTCGATCCCGGCGCCGATCGCCTGCTGGGAGCCCTTGCCGCCCAGTCCCTCGCGGACCGCGGCGATCGTCGGGCGCTTGCCGGCGGCGGCGAGGGTACAGGCGGTCTCGAAGGCGCGTTGGCGGGTCGCTCCGTGGGCGCTCATGGTGATTCCGGTGGGCGACGGAACGCATCACCGGCGCCGATGCCAACGCGCTCGACGATCGAACTCACGGCGCCACGGACGGACCAGTCGCCGGTCCAGTCCTCCCCCGGCCGATGCACCAGGCGATCGAGCCATAGACGGATGACTTCACCCTCCGGGTTCCGATCAAGCCCCAGGACCTGCGCCACGATGGGCGCTGAACGCCCTGAGCGGCGGATGGTGACTGACCCGTCGCCAATGACAATCTCGATATCACTCATCATCGCCCCCTATGCCGCCAGTCGGTCCCGGACCTCATGGGTCCGGCACCCCATCAGCCCCGCCAAGTCTTCGACGAACCGCCCCAGAATAGTATCCAGGTGCAGGAACTCCACATCGTCCAACTCCGGCGTACACCAGTCGAGTCCGGCCCGTATCGCGTCACCCTTGTGCGCAACCATCTGCCCTTGGTAGTCGTCGATCGACCCCCGCAAGTGGACGAACTCCGTCGTGACGGGCCGGGTCTGCTGGGGCCGCAGCACGCGACCTTCCGCCTGGTCCTCGGTCTTGGCGGTCCAGGAGCGGGTGAGGAACAGCACCCGGTCGGCCTCCGGGATGTTCAGCCCCTTCTGCGCCACCCCAAGACTTGCCAACAGCACCGGGGCGGGGCCGGCGCGGAAGCGCGTGTTCAGTTCCCGGACCCGCTCGGCAATGGGCTTGCCGCCATGGATGGTGACGTGCTCGACCCCGCGCCCATCCAAGGCCCGCCCGATGACCTCCAGCAACTCGGGCCATTCGGAATAGGTGATCACCTTGTGGCCGTCCTCGACCAAGGCCCCCAACCGGTCCACCACATACCGCTGTTTGCTGGTGAGCCCGCCGTCGTAGACGAACGGGGACTTGTCCGAGCGGCGTTGCGGGATCGCCGCCGCGATCTGCACCGCCTGGATGCGCGCGAGCAGGGCGATCAGGTTACGCTCGCGGGAATTGGCCTGGCCCTTCATGTACCACTGGCGGAAGTCCTCCGCGACCCGCAGGTAATGGGCCAGGTGTGCCGGGTCCCAATCCAGGGTGGTCACGCGGTGCTCCGGTACCGGGATCTGAAAGTGCCGCGCCACATCGGGTTCCTGGGCCACGCGCCGCTTGACGTGGTGGGCCAGGGCCGCCCGGTAGGCCGACAGATTGCGCAGCTTCGGCACCTCCCGCTTGGCACCAGTGGTCATGTCGTCCTTGAACTCATTGGTGACCCACTCCAGGGTGACGAACTGCTCGCGCACCCGATCGACCCCGGGCACGCAGTCGCGGGTCGACTGCCGCAGCGCCGGGTCCAGATACCACCGGTGCATCCCATAAACCTGGGCGGCGGTCGCATCGCCCCCGGTGAAGGCGAGCACAGAGAAGGCATCGCGCGGGTAGTTCCCAAGCGGGGTCCCGGACAACGCATGGCGCCGCTTGGCTGCAACCTTCCGCAAGGCCGCGCTCTGGGCGGTCCCCTTGTTGCGCAACAGGTCCCCCTCGTCGGCGACCAGGCAACCGATCCGGTGCCGCAGCCGGCTTGCGTAGGTCCGCCGCTGGTGGGCACCGTTGATTGGCGCCCGCAGCCGGTGGTAACTGATCACGTTGATCCGCCGCAGTCGATCGAGGTCCTGCGGGCGCTGGATCACCTGCCATTCCGTAGCCGGGATCGGCAGCTTGGCCAGTTCGGTGCGTATTTCGTCGATCAGGTACGCCTCGGTGCAGATCAGCCCGGCGGTGCAGCCTGACAGCAGGATCAGCCCGGCCGCGAGCCGCGCTTTGCCGAGCCCGACCGCCCAGGCGGCGATGGCACCGCGGGTCATTGATAGTTCCAGCAGGTCCTCGAACTGGTAGTCCCAGGACAGGAATCCATCCAGGCCCAGCGCCTGCCCACGGCGGCGAAGTTCCGCCGCCCGCTCGGGGAACGCCGTCAGGCGTCCGGGATGGACCGTCTCCCAGTGGTCCTCTGTCTGTCCGGTGACGACGGCGAAGCGGCGGTTGAGCGCTTCCTCTGATAGCCCGAAGTCACGCCCGCCGACCCGGTACCGGTAGGACCCGGCACCGTCGGGCGCGAAGGCCACCTCCGCCCCCGCCTTGATGACCGGCGAGCCCCAGGTATCGGGGTCCACCAGGTGTGTGGTGCGCGCCTTGCCGACGATTGCGGCGGCCGGGCCATGCGCCATGTCGGCCTTGACCAGGACCGTATGCCGGAAGGGGGTGCGCTCAATGCGCAGCCGGCGGGCGCGCTTGTGCAGATACCGCAACAACCCGGGGTCGACTTCCAGGTCGGCGCCCGCCGCGCGGATCACGTCGCACAGCGCACCAATAGACGCCAGCGGGTCCGCCTGGGTCAGGTGGACCTCGATATCCAGCGCACCCTGGCCGGTGTACTTCACCCCTTTGGGGTAACGGTGGCCGTCGATCACCGGGGCGGTGAGCCGCTCGCGCAGGACTGCGTTGCGGACTTTCGCTTCCATCAGCCCACAGGCAAAGCCGAGGGTCAGCTTGCGCCCTGAGTGGCCGAGCCGGACCCTGGTGTTGCCTGTGACCGGGCGGGTGATGGTCGGTCCTTCGTCGACGATGCCGGTCTCACGCAGCCGGGGGTTCAGGTGGTCCGAAGTGCGGCACGACAAGCCCAAGTCCGGCGCCAGGGTCAGCGCGTCGTCCAGGGTCTCGACGCAGACCTTGGTGCCGGGGGCTCGTGGTTCGTTGGCGAAGAACAGCACGGATACTCGCACCTCGGCACCCTGTTCGCGGAAGCACCAGGCGGGGGCGTGGAATGCGGCCACCAGTCGCGGCCAGGCCCCGGGGTCGGCCAGGATGGTGTCGGTGTAGGACCGGGGAAGGACCGCCGCCACCAGGTCGGCCGCCGCCAGTGCCTGCTGCAAGGCGTAGGCGTGCGAAAGGGCCGAGGTATCCGGCCCGAAGCGCCCGTAGTGCGTGGCTGGGCCGGCAACCAGGGTCGGGGCCTCCAAGTGGAGCGAAAAGGGTGGGTTAATCAGGGCGACCCCGAAGCCGGTCGGGTCGATCTGCTCCATGCCCACGGTTGAGAAGTGGCACTGGAACTCGGCCGCTTTGGCGGCGTCACCGAGCGCCGTCACGCTGGGACCGTGAACATCGGTCCCGGTCAGTGTGTGGCGGGCCGGATCGGCGAACTGAAGCAGGGCGCCGGTGCCGCAACTGGTGTCGATCAGGGGTACCCGGGCGCCTTCACCGTCGCCGGACAAGGCGCGGTCCACCGCGGGGGCGACCATGCGCCAGATCCAGGCGGCGAGGGCGTCCGGGGTGAAGAACTGGCCAAGGTGCGCCAGGCGGGCCGTGTGCAGTCCAGCGAGTGACCCCGGGCGCTTCGCCTGGCTCCCGAGTGAGGCCCGGCCGCGCAGGGCCTGGCGCCAGTGGGCGGCCGGGACGGGTGCGTCAGTGGTCATGCGGCCTCCTGGGCATCGGCGCTCTCGGAATGTCGGCCATAGAGGGCCAGGAACAGTTGCAGCTGCGTGCCGATCGCGGCGCCGAAGACGAACTCAAAGCGAGTGTGATAGGTAATGATGTGCAGGGCAGGGGAGACCCGCAGGCGTTGCCGGGAGACCACGTTGTAGTCACGGACACACAGTTGGCGTTTCGCCTCGTCGAGCCCGCCCGCCAGATTGCTGGCGTCCTCCGCCCAGACCGCGAACGTCTGCAGGTAGCCGAGCAATTGAGCAAGCTCCTCTTGCCGGCCCCATGACAGCGGCTTCCGGGTGTGCGTCTCGAATGAACGGTCGATAAAGACCCGCATGGACAGGACGACGCCCTCGCGTCGGCGTTCGACAACGGCCCCCGGCCGCAGGTCAAATGCGCCGTCGATGCAGCACGCCGCCTTGCGATAGGCCAGCTCAACACCCTGTTCGCCGCCATAGCCCTGCTCCAGCTCGACCCACAAAGCCGCCGGATCGAACCGCTCGGGACGAAAGACGTAATCCCGACCCGAGCGGTCGTCGCAGGCATCATTGACGAAGCGGGTCTGGAAGTCCTTATAGGGAATACTCAGCGCCGGGCAGCCGGCCGGCGTGAACGTCTCGCTCGCCAGACGGACCAGGCGCGCGACGATCTCCGCGGCGCGTTTGGTGAGGTCCGTCCAGGACTCATAAAAGTCCTTGGAAAAGGTTTGCTGGGAAAACTCCGTTATCGCAAGCTCATTGGCCTCACGTTGAGCGATTGCATTGGCTCGCGCATCGAATGCCTGTCTGGCTGCGACATACTCGCCCCAGAGTTCGGCGTAGACCGCACCAGGATTCTTATTCATTTCCCATCTCATCTGAAGCAATCAAGCGCTATACGGCAGTTCGCGCCGTCGGCTTGCGACCGACAAACGCATAAGCCGTCGAATTGGCACGACAGCAGCCTTTGCCGCTATGAATCCCGCCCTGGCGAGTCCACATCCACGCTCTTAGTCGGCCAGGACGACTGCTGTCACACGGCACGCGACCAACTCCGGAATCCCAGCGATGGCCGCATCAACCGCCCGCTGTACAACTCCGGATAGATTGAGTTGCGTGAACGCCTCGCTCAGCTTTTCGCCCTTCTGTTCGTCCCACTCGCCATCGGCGTCGAGTGGTTCGTCGATCCATAGGTGGACCGTGGCAGAAGCCCATATTCCGCGGGGTTGCGCTGTTTCGTTCATGGTGGGTACTCCAAAAATCTGATCTAAAAGACGAAGTCCAACTGTTGCCCGGGCGCTGGGACCGTCGGCGGTAGACCCAAGGCGGTTTCGATGGCCCGTTGGTTCGGGTAAAACACCTTGTCTGCCAGGGACCGTGGGCAACCCACATAGGTCCCGTCTTGATCATTGAAGGTGGGCCATTCTTTGTCGGCGTGCCACATAAGCGACCCAATCCGGCGCCATTGGTAGTATGTGCGAAACCTACCAAACTGAAGTTTCCTACTTTTGATAGGCAGCCTTGGTCATGATGCCGCCTATGCTATTCCCAGTTCCTGCCCTTGAGCGCGTGTGCCGCACATCGGCGCGCCGGCCGGATGGTCGGAACGGTTAACGGTGACTGAGGTCGG
>NZ_CAJAXH010000133.1 GCF_903946935.1 uncultured Thiodictyon sp. | reverse complement strand
CGAAACGCTGTTCGCGCAGGTGCTCCAGCGCATGCCGTTGCCTCCGTCACCAGCGCGCCGACGGCCCCGTCCGCCCAAGTCGTCCGCGCTCCTGCTGGTGGCGGCGTAACCGGGGGTGGCCGGAACGATGATCAAGGCCCCAGCTCTAGCCTGGCTGACCGTCGCACCATCGCGTAATAGGGGAACCCACAAGATGCGCACACCACGAGCCTTGCGTGCCGTCGCCCTCGGCATGGCCGTCGGCCTTCTCGCCGTGACCGCCGCGTCGTCTGTGATCGCGGCTGACCCGTCCGCCGCGCCCGCCTCCAGCGGGTCCGCCGTGTGGAGAGGACCCAAACTCATCACCACTCCCATGCCTACCGCGGACGCCGCCGCGATCGATAAGCTGGCGCAGGACGCGCTGGCGCAGAGCCCGGACCTGCCGGGCCTGTGGATCGGGGTCTGGGACCCGGCCAAGGGCTTCTACACGCAGGCCTACGGCGAAGCGGTCAAGGGTGGCGCGAAGGCGACGATCGACGACCACGGTCGCATCGGCAGCGTGACCAAGACCTTCACGGTCGTCGCCGTCCTGGAGCAGGTCGCCGCGGGCCGGCTCAAGCTCGACTCCACCATCGAGGAGATCCTGCCGGACCTGGCCACCAAATACCCCGCGATCAAGAGCATCACGGTCGATCAGCTCGCGGGGATGCGCAGCGGCATCCAGGACTATGGCAACACGGGCATCGTGATCAAGGGCGTCGTCGCCGACCCGGCGAAGGTCTGGACCGCGGACGACCTCATCGATGCGGCGTTGACCCTGCCGCTCTCCGCCCCCGGCACCGGCGGCTACTCCACGACCAACACCATCATCCTGGGCAAGATGCTCGAGCGGCTCACCGGCAAGCCCATCGACCAGATCCTGACCGCTGTGGCCAAGCGCGCCGGGCTGACCCAGTCCGCGCTCCAGGCGCCCGAGGTCACGAAGATCCCCGAGCCCGCGTCGCACGGCTACGTGGCTGCTGCGGGTGCCAAGGATCTGGGAGAGATCGGGGCCACTGTGATCCCCGGCACGGACGTCACCGACTGGACGGTCAGTTGGGGTCAGGCCGGCGGCGGTATGTACTCCACCATCGCGGACCTGGGCACCTGGGCCGGGACCGGTCTGGGCACCAGCCTCCTCCCGGCCGACCTTGCCGCCAAGCGCCTGGCGGCGCAGCAGACCCCGGCGGGCAACTACGGCCTGGGCATCGACGACTGGGGTCAGGGCTGGGTGGGGCACACCGGCCAGATCATCGGCTGGGAGTCCGTGGTGGCGTACAACACCAAGACCGGCGCGGCCTTTGTGGCGATCGTCAACGAGACCGGTTCCTTCCTGACCGCCATGGCGGTCGGGCTCCAGGTTTTTCCGGACCTCAAGGGGTTGATGGGGCGGTAGGGGCCTAGGCACTATGGGCGAGGAGAGGGGCCATCGCTCCGGTCGTCACGTCCGGCGCCAGCGCGGCGCCGTGGCGGCGGTCGCACCTGACGACATGAATGCCCCCCGGCGGTTGAGGAACAGCCGGTCTTCCTATGCCGCCCCTGCCCCCGAGACGGCCGCGGGGGCCAGGTGGGGTTCGTCCGGGAGCACCATCGGGCGCACGCCTTTGATCGAGCGTATGCTGAATCCGGGGTCGAGCCTCTGCAGTTCCGCAAAGAAGCCGGGGAAATGGGCCGCGCCGTAGGTGATGTAGATCTTATCGGCCTTTGATTCGGCAACGAAGCGTGCCAAGGCCCGGTTCCGGAAGTCGACGATGATACGGTTGGTCGGGTTCTTCTCGTCGCCGAGCGCGCCCGCGGTCGCCATGCCCAGCACGCCGCGGCAGACGATGCCGATCAGGTTCTTCTGACCCGGCGTGGTCCCGGCCATCGCATGGACCAGGGGCGTAAACTCGTCTGCGCCGCTGTCCTTCTTGGACTTGGCCATCCAGGCAGCCATCTCGGCGGAGAAGGCCGGGTCTTCGCGCACGAGACGATCATACTCGGTCTTCAGCTCCTGGTAGCTCACATCGGCCGTCACATGTCGCGCCGGATGGATCGCCATGTCCGCGGCCAGCGTCTGAAAGTAGTTCAGTTGGAACTGGAGGCCGCATTCCTCGGCCATTTTCGTATAGTCCGCGCCGATGTCCTTGTCGCTGCCACGCAGAGTCTTGTTGAACCACTCGGTCAGCTCGGGTCGCCCCGGCATCGGGTGTACCCCTTCGTAGAAAAGCGTGTAGCCGTCCGTGAGCGCCTTCTCGAGGTCGAATACGACCGACTTGTAGAAATCCTCGGCCTTGATCAATATTCCGGCCACTTGGGCTCGCCGGCTGCGTGGTCAGGCCATCTTGGCCTGACACCGTCAGGGCTGGAAGCCCTGACTACGCACGCCACTGGCCGGGATTATGATCGACGCTAAATCCTCCGAACCGACGTGCTGCATGCCCTGGAACACCACGGTCTTCTGGCCATTGGAGAGCGTGACCAGCGGCACGGCGGTCGGTCCACCCTGGACCCAGAATGCCAGGTAGTAAGACCGTTGCATCGAATAGGCCGGGTCGCGGCGTTTGACCAGCCAGCGCGGCAGGAAGGCTAGCGTCCCGAGGGCGACGCCGGCGCCGACCACCAGGGCGATCATCCAGGCGGGCAGGTCGCGCACGACCAGCAGGCCGGCCGCTGCGAACAGGATCAGCGCGAGCCAGAAGGCGCCGTTGAGACGCGCCGCCCAGTGGCGGGTGTTGGATTCGGTGGCATTCATCGAGCGATTTCTCCACGCATTGCAGTCTTGGCGCCGGTGGCGTTGGCCCCCATGGCGCCGGTCTTCGTGGTCAGACGGCGCCACCCTCCACGCGCGGGGCTGGCCGGATGCCGCGACCGGGCGACGGCGCTCAGTCGCCGTCCTTGCCGGTGAACATGGTGCTTTTCACATGCCCCTTGGCGTCGGTCAGGCAGGACCAGGGCGCGTTCGCACCGGGCACGATGACCATGACGGTGGTGTTGGGCCCAGCGGGCAGGACCTCGCTGACCGAGAGCAGACTGCGCGACTTGTGGACGGTCTTGGCGACCGCCTTCAGGCACGCCTGCTCCGCGACCCGGGTCCCTATGTTGCCGGGAGTGTCCGGAACGAAACCGGCCTTGGCGTTTTGTTTCTTGGTCTTGTGGATGTCGCAGCCCTGCGTCTCGGAGACTTGGGTGCAGCCGGAGCGTTCGAGTAAACGCCGATACTGCGCGTCGATGGCATGCGCGGAGGTTGACGCCAGCAGCACCATTGCGGCGGCGAGGATCGATGGCGTCTTCATTGGTCTTGACCTCATTCGGAGCGGTTGGAGAAACGTGGCGGCGATCATTCGGAGGTCCCGCCGGCCGCCCCCGCGGCCTGAGACTCGGCCTTGACCTCCGGCAGCACAAAGCTCGGCGCCAGCCCCGCCACGCAGGACTGGTCGAGCGGCACCGTGGGATTCTCGATGAAGGCCACGCCGAGATCCCGCGCGCATTGCGAAAAGAGCAGGGCACCGTGCCCGGTCTCGGGCAACACGATCGCCTGGCCGTGGGGCAGGTGGCGCGCCGTCTCCGGGCCCCAGCTCGCGGCGGTCTGGGTGTCGAGCAGCCCGGAGAGGGCCAGGGTCGGGATGGCTGCCGTTACCGGCTCATGGAAACCGGGCCTGGCATGCACGGGGAAGGGGGCGCAGCTCGCGTAGTAGGCGTCGATGAAGTCCTCGACGGGCTTGGTGGCCGCCGCCGGCCACCCGTACTGGACCCGGAGATCGGCGTTCACGGCCGCGGCGCTCTGCGGCGAGTTGATGTCCATGTCCTCTTGGCAGAAATACATCTGGAGCTGGAAGTCCTTCACCAGCAGGTAGTCGAGCTTGCGGTTGTCCGCCGAGATGCGGGCGTAGGCGTCGCTTAGGTTCTGGGGGGTCAGCAGGCCGGCGAAGCCGGCGAGCCGCGCGCGCGTCTCGCCCACGAAGTGGCGGGCGATCAGCCCGCGCAGCGCATCAATGGTGGGCTTGCCGGTGCGCAGGCGCAGATAATCCGCGGCGAAGGCGAGCCGCGCCTGGGGGCTCTGCAGGGTCTGGGCCGCCGCGAGGAGCGCCGACTCGAAGGCGTCCACCAGCCCGGCCCCCGCGGCCACGGCGGCGCGGTCGGCCTCCAGGCGGTCCAGCACGGTCTTGACCGCTTGCGCCTGGATCTCGCCCTGCTGGGCGAGGCGCAACGCCGTCTGGGCCAGCGCAAGCCCGTTGGGGTCGAGCCCGGCAAGCCCCGCCAGCGCCGTCTCGGGGGTCTGGCGCGGGGGCAGCTGGTCCGCCGCCACGGCGTCCCAGGTGGTGGTCTGGCCCTGCTCCAACTCGGCGACCAGCTTGGGGAGGTAGCCGGTCAGGCTCTGGCGATTGGCCTTGAAGTCGTTGCGCCCCGCGACCAGGTCGAACAGGGCGTCGGCGTCGATCTTGGCCCCGTTGGCCGTGATCGGTGCCTTCGCGAGCTTGGAATACAGTGCCCAGAAGCGGTCCTTGAGGTTCGGGTAGGCGGTCGCGCAGCCGGCGTCGGCGGCACACTGCGCGAACAAGGCCTCAAACGACTCGGCGTAGGGCACGGCAACGGTGTCGTAGAACGCCACCTGGGGCGGAACCAGCGAGTCCAGCACCGCGGCGCGCAGGCCCTCGGGGGCGGTGCGCATCACCTCCAGCCCGAGCTTGGTGCCGTAGGAGATCCCGTAGACGTTGTACACGGGATAGCCCAGGGCGCGCATCACCGCCTGCACGTCGCGGGCGTTCTGTTCGGTGTTGATCTTGGAGATGTCGACACCGGCCGCGGTCAGCTCGTCGAGACAGGCCCGGGTGACCGCGGGCGGCAGGTGCGCCGCCGTGTCCCCGGCCTTGTCTCCGCCCGGCGCCGCGCCTGACAGCCGTTGGGCCAGGTCCCCGGCGTGGTCGGCCAGGGTGGCGAGGCAGCGGGTCTCGGCCCCGGCGGAGGTATCCACCCCGCGCTGGTCGAAGGCCACCACATCGCGCCGCACCCGCAGTCCCTCGAAGAACGTGGAGGTAAGCCCGACCTCCTCGACAATGCCCCCTCCGGGGCCCCCGTGCAGATGCACCACCGCGTCCGGCGCGGGGGCCAGCGAGCGGGACTTGAAGATCATGAAGGTCAGCGGGATGCGCCGGCCCTCCGGTTTGTCATGGTCCTCGGGGACCGAGACGGTGCCGCAGGCCACGGTCTTGCCCTCGATCTCGAAGGGGGCCAGCGGGCGCGGACAGGGCGCGGGCTTCACCGGATAGCGGCTGTCCGCACCGCCCGCGGCGATGACCTGGAAGGCCGGCGCGGCGGGCGGGGGCGAGGTGAGTGCCAGGACGAAGGCGAGGATCTGGTCGGGGCTCATCGGGAGCTCCTGGGTGGGTGAATTAAGTGTCTGCGCTGGTATGGGCGGCCAATCCTGCTCGATCGCATCGCGTGCTCAATCCTGGGGTCGTGCATGGGTGCGCCCGCTATGCCGCATCAACCCGCAGCGACCGGGTTGATCCCATGCGTGACGCCTTGGACCAACTCCGCCTGGCCGCCCATCTGCTGACGCCCGCCGATCGATGACGAAGACCGTTCCCCAGCGCCGGTCCGGACGGCCGGGGCGACAGCCGCCACCCCGGCGCGTGAGCCTAGTGGCACTTGGCCATGGGCATATCGACGATAGAGGCGTAATGCCCGTTTCTCGTGCGCACCGTCACGCACTGCGAGCCGTTGCTCCACTTATTGCCGGCGACAAAGTTGTAGCCGCGGTTTTGCAGCTCGGTCTCGCCGCCGGCGGCCCTGGCGCCGACCAGGTCCTTGAGCCCCGCGGCCCCCGAGCCCCCGCTTGCCGATCGGCTTGGGCCCGATTGCCCACCGCCGCCACAGTCGAGCATGGTGACGTCGACGATGGATTTGTAGTGCCCGTTCGTGGTGCGCACCGTGACGCAATGCGAGCCCTTTTTCCAATTCGTATAGGAGCTGTCTCCCCCTTTGCTGCCGGACGCGTAGGTGTAACCGCGGCTTTGCAACTCGGACTCGCCGCCGGCTGCCCTCGCCCCGACCAGGTCCTGAAGTTCCTTCGCACCGCCCGCCCCCGAGCCGGACTGACTCGTGCCGCCCTGCTTGCTCATCTCGTTGATGGCGACTCCGCCGGCGACCAAGGCGGCAGTACCGAGGGCGAGCTGCTGGGCCGTGCTCAACCCCTTAGGCTTGGGACCGCTGTACTCGGCGGCGGTCACGTGGCGGTCATTGACCTCACAGGTCCAGGGGTGCTTATCCCCGTCCACCTTGGCCATACCATGCACCTTGAAATGCAGCGCCCCGTCGTTGAGGCGCTGCACCGTGGCATCGCGCAGGTCGCTGATCTTATATTCGCTGCGGATGCGGCTTTCGCAATCGCGGATCGCATCATTGCCGTCGTAGGAGGCGAAGACCGCGCCGGGCAGCGCCAGGGTCAGGGTCAGCAGCCCGCGGATCTGGGCAGAAGGGGGCTTGGTCTGATGCATCGTCGGTATACTCCAGTTGGGAAACTATGGTGTCTTTCATCCCGGGGCGGATCGGGACATGGTGTCCGCTCAAGGCTGATACGATGACTCGCGCAGGTAGCGCCCAGCCACCCAGCCGTTGGCGGTTGAGTCCTGCGGGCGTGCGACATGGCACCAGCGCTGCTTCCCCGACATCCGGCAGCCGAGATTGCGCAGGACCGAGCCATTGCGAATCTCACCGACCACCCGCGCATGGGCCGATGGCCCGGCGCGCAGGTTGAGGGTGTCGCCGCCTGCCAACCCCGTCACCTCCCAGAAGTCCGGCCCGCCAGCCAGAGCGTCGGCGAAGTCTGGGTTGTGGCCTTGCGGCTGGCGGTGGGAGCGGATGCCATCGGCGGCGAGCGCCGGAAGGGCCAAGGCCAGGCAAAGCCACAGGGTCAACGGTCTCATAGACAACTCCTTGGCTGAGGTCGCGGGATTGGGGTTAGGGCCGAGCGCCGGCGGTTCGTCGGCCTGGGTGGGGAGAGGGCCGCAGTCTCTCCGCCAGTCCATGGTAGGGCCTGCAGCAACCGGGCGAAATCGGGACTTGTCAGTAAGGAGTTTCCTGACCAGGGCCCACCCTGATGCGGCGACCGGCCTGCTGCGTGGCTTGCTGCAATCTCATTCGTTTGTGATGATGCCAGTCCCGCAACGAACCCGAAACCGCCCCCCTGGTCGCCGCCAAGCGCATGCCATTACTCGCCATTGCACTCCTATGGCTGCTGGTCCAGGACTCGCCGTGCCTCGCTGACACCGGCGCGTCGACGGACCTGTTGAGCGCGCCCGAACGGGCGTGGCTCGCCGCCCATCCGCGCATCGTGCTGGGGGTCGGCTCTGACTGGGCGCCCTGGGTGATCCCGGCCGGCAACGGTCGGATCACCGGCTACGCCGCCGATCACCTGCAACTCCTGGAAACCAAGCTCGGCATCCGGATCGAGCTTCAGGCCGGGCCGTGGCATGAGATGGTCCAGGAGGCCGAGGCCGGCCGTCTCGATGGGCTGACCTTGGCCGCAGCGCTCCCGGAGCGCCGGGACCACTTCAATTTCACCGCGGATTTCCACACCGCCCAGGTCTTCGTCTACCGGCGCGAAGGCGACCCGCTGGCGGCGCCGGGGCTCGCGGGACTTACGGGCCGGCGCGTCGGCTACCTGAGCGAGGTGCTGCGCGAGCGCAAGCTGTTGGCCACGCAGCCGTCCATCGAGGCCGTGCCCTTCCCGAGTCAGGCGGCGCTGGCCCAGGCCCTGTTGACCGGGACCGTGGATGCGGCCATCGGCTCCTATGGCCTGGAGTACTGGCGGGCGAGCAACGGGGTGCTCGGCTTTGCACCCAGCCGGATGCTGGCGGAGGGGCCGGCACGCCTGGGGATCTCCATCCGCAAGGACTGGCCGGAACTGGTCGGCATCCTCAATAAGGGTCTCGCTGCGATCACCGAGGCGGAGTCGGCGGCCCTGAACCGGCGTTGGTTCGGGCGTAGCGACGCCCTGCGGTCGGACCCGTCCCAATTGGATCTGACCCCCGAGGAGCAGGCCTGGATCGCCGCCCACCCGGTGGTCCGGGTCGGCATCGACCCGCGCTGGGCGCCGGTCGAATTCATCGACGAGCAGCGCCGGCCCCAGGGCATCTCGGTGGCCTATCTCGGCGAGATGGCTCTGGGCTTGGGGCTGCGCTTCGAGTTCGTGCCGACCGCATCCTGGTCGCAGACCCTCCAGCAGTTCGACCAGGGCCGGTTGGACCTCTTGCCGGCGACGGCGGTGACCCCCGCGCGCCGGCAGCGCTTTGAGCTGACCGAGCCCTATCTGACCTTCCCCGCGGCGATCTTCTCGGCGGCGGACGTCGCCTATCTGGGCGGCATCGAGGCGCTCCGCGGCAAGGTCGTCGCGGTCGTCGATGCAGAGTCGGTGCATGAGTGGCTGCGGGAGCGGCATCCGGACATTCGGTTGTTGCCCGTGCCGGACACGCCTGCGGCCTTGCGGGCCGTCACAAGCGGGGAGGCCTTCGCCTTCGTCGGCAATCTCGCGACCACCAGCTACTACATCGGCGCCGCCGGCCGCACCGAGATCAAGGTCCTCGGGGAGACCCCGTTCGTGTATCGCCTGGGGATGGCGGTGCATCGCGACGCCCCGGTGCTCCGGGCGATCCTGCAAAAGGGCCTGGACGCGCTCCCGCGCCACGACCGCGATGCGATCTACCACAACTGGGTCTCCATCCGCTACCGCCACGAAACCGACCTGGGGCTCCTGTGGCGGGCACTCGCCGCCGCGGCCATGCTCACCGCCCTGATCGGCTGGTGGGCGCTGCGCCTATCGCGCGAGGTGGCGCGGCGCCGCCGGGCCGAAGTGGCGCTGGTGGCGGCCAAGGAGGTCGCCGAAGCGGCCAATCGGGCCAAAGGGACCTTCCTCACCAGCATCAGCCACGAGCTGCGCACCCCCTTGAACCTGGTCCTGGGCTTTGCCGCCCTGCTGCACGACCTGCCCCACAGCGAGCGCGAGCGCGGCTGGGTCCGGTCCATCGGCGCCGCCGGCAAGGCCCTGGCGCACCAGATCGACGACCTGCTCGACCTGGCCCGCGGCGAGGCGGGAGCGCTGCGGATCAGGCCGGGCCCGGTGGACCTGCACGGGCTGCTCGGGGAGGTCGCGGCGATGTTCAGTCAGCGGGCGGCGAACCAGGGGCTGGCGCTGCGGGTACAGATCGACCCGCGGCTCCCCGCCGTCCTGCGCCTCGACGCGGCCCGGGTGCGCCAGGTGCTGGTGAATCTGGTCGGCAACGCGGTCAAGTTCACCCCGACCGGCGCCATCGAGGTCAGCGCCTCGGTGGCGCCGCCGGCCGACGCGGGCGCGCGGCTGCGCCTCGCGGTCACGGATTCGGGCCCCGGCATCGCGCCGGCCGAGCGGGAGCGGATCTTCGAGCCCTTCACCCAGGGCGCCGCGGCGCGCCTGGCCGACGGGGCCGAGGGGGCCGAGGGCGCTGGCGGTGCGGGCCTGGGCCTGGCCATCAGCCGGCGCCTCGCGCTTGCCATGGGCGGCAACCTCCAGGTGCAGTGCGCGCCGGGAGGCGGCAGCACCTTCGTGCTCGAACTGCCGGCCGAGGCGGCGGTCATGGCGAGCGCGCCGCCCCGTGCCGACCTCCCCGCGGCACCGGGATCGGCACTGGGCCCGGCCCCGCCCCCCGCCCGCATCCTGATCGTCGATGACAGCGCCCCCACCCGCGCCCTGCTCAAGGAGATCCTGGGCGGTCTGCCCGGCGAGCCGCTGGAGGCCGGCGATGGCGCGCAGGCCTTGGCGCTCGCCACGGCCCGGCCGCCGGACCTGATCCTGCTCGACATCGGGCTGCCCCGGATGGACGGCATCGCCACCTGCCGCGCCTTGAAAGGGCAGCCCGCCACCCGCGCCATTCCGGTGGTCTTCCTCACCGGGCGCGACGACGAACCCGGCATCCTCGACGCCTTCAAGGCCGGTGCCGCGGACTATGTGGTCAAACCCTTCGAGCCGCGCATCCTGTTGGCCCGGGTCCGCACCCACCTCGCCCTGGCCACCCTGTCGCGCGGCCTGGAGCGCCGCCTGGGCGAGCGCACCCAGGCCCTGAGGGACGCCAATGCGCGGCTGCGCCGCCTGGCCCTGGACCTGTCGCTGCTCAAGGAGGCGGAGCGCGCCCAGTTGGCCAGCGAGCTGCACGACAGCCCCATGCAGAAGCTCGCCCTGGCGCAACTTCAGCTCGGCTCCGCCTCCCGCGGGTGCGACCGCGAGGCGAGCCAGGCCCTGCTGGCGGGTATCGAGCTGCTGCGCGAGGGGATCGCCGAGTTGCGCACCCTGCAATTCGACCTGAGCCCGCCGGTGCTGGAGCAGAAGGGGCTGCCCGCCGCCCTGGAGTGGCTAGCCGCGAGCACCCAGGCGCGCTGGGGCATCCCCATGACCTACACCCTGACGGGCCCCCCGCCCGCGCTCGGTCGCGAGTTGTCGGTGATCCTGTTCCAGTCCGCCCGGGAACTGGTCTACAACCTCATCAAGCACGCCCAGGCCCGCCGCGGGGGCATCAAGGTTGCGACCGATTCCGCGGGGCTCAGGCTGAGTGTGGAGGACGACGGGGTGGGTTTTGCCGTGGATTTCACCGGGGGGTTCGCCTTGGGTTTCGCCGGGGGTTCCACGGGGCGGGTGCCGGGGGCCGAGGTGACGGCGGACCCCGGCCCGGGCGGGCGCTTTGGTCTCTACAGCGTGCGCGAGCGCATCGCGCTGCTCGGGGGCCGCCTCGACATCGCGCCGCTGGCCCCGGGCAGCCGCGTGACCATCTGCCTGCCGCAGGGTGGCGTTCCCGGCGTGAGTTAGTGCAGCAGGGGGCAAATTCCGAGACCGCTTCCGGCGGTTGTCGATTTCTGAGAAGTCAGGGTCTTGACTCCGACCGGCCAGTGCAAGCCACTGGTTTCTTAAGGTCTCGCCCTTCACTGAGTGCCATTCGCCCCCTGACCCCTATGGCCCTTTTCCCGCTGCCCCCGGAACTCGCTATAATGTACAGACTTCCTGTCCAATTCACCCCGGGCTTCGCCATGATCGAAACCACCTACAGCCAGGCGCGCGAGCAACTGAAGACGCTGATGGATCGCGCGGTCGACGACCGCGAGGTGATTGTGGTCCGACGCCGCAGCGGCGGTGCCGTCGCCATCATCGCGGCCGACGAGTTGGAGAGCCTAACGGAGACGGCGCACCTGCTGCGCTCGCCGAGGAATGCGCAGCGCCTGCTCGCCGCGCTGGCCAGTGCCCGCCAGGGCGCCGGCGAGCCCATGTCGGTCGAGGCGCTCGCCCAAGCGGTGGGCCTTGAAGACTGAGCCGCCGCGGCTCGCCGTCTTTCAGCCGGGTTTCATCGAGGATTTGCAATACTGGGTCGCCACCGACCGCCGCACGGCAAAGCGCCTGCTTGAGTTGGTGCGGGCCGTGTTACGAGAGCCCTTCTCGGGTATCGGCAAACCGGAGCCGCTGAAATATCTGGGCGGGGATGTCTGGTCGCGCCGCATCACGGCGGAGCACCGCTGCGTCTACCTGGTCAAGCATGACCGCGTCGAGTTTCTTCAAGGGCGATTCCACTACTGACGGCCTAGGAGCGGCGAGTTGAGAGATCGGGGGCCTAGCTCTATTAAATTCAGGCCGAATCAAACTCGTCTGCTTCCGGTGGATTGAATTGAGCCGGAGAGTAAGCCGGGTTCTCATCGCAGGTTAGACAGACGTTGGTGTTCTCTGTTGCCGCCTGGTTTCCCGGCGGTGCCACAATATCTCTGCCATACAGCGATTCGTTCCCGGCTCCTCGCAGAACCGGACTT
>NZ_CAJAXH010000132.1 GCF_903946935.1 uncultured Thiodictyon sp. | reverse complement strand
GCGGCTTTCTCGGGCGCAAGGGCGACGGCGAGCCCGGCCTGAAGACGATTTGGCTCGGCCTTCAGCGCGTCATGGACTTCGCCGCTGGGATCAAATTTGCCAGAGAGGCTCATGAGTTATGAGATGTGTGTAATGGGATGCCTTTGACTATGTGCCCGTAGACGATGTCACTGGCATTCACAGAAGTCCACGTTCTGCAAGCGAGGTGGTCTCCCCCTCGCCGACGATCAGATGGTCGAGAACCCGTACCTCGATCAGTGCCAGTGCTTCCTTCAGCCTTTGCGTGATGCGCAGATCCGCCTGACTGGGCTCGGCAACACCACTGGGATGGTTATGGGCCACGATCACCGCGGCGGCATTGGTCTCAATCACTCTGCGTACCACCTCCCGTGGGTGAACGCTTGCACCGTCAATGGTGCCATGGAACAGCTCTTCATAGCAGATTATGCGGTGTCTGGTATCAAGGAACAGACACGCGAATACCTCGTAGCATAAGCCGCAAAGCCGCAGCTTTAGGTAAGCCTTCGTTTCTTTCGGACTGGCCAAGACATCCGCTGTAACCAGATACTTTCCCTCTAGGCACCGAATCGCTTTCGCGACCAAGTTGCGCTCACCCCTCGTCAGGTGTGGCCTCCCATTGATGGTTTCGTCTGGAAAGAAAGAGAGTTGTAATGACATGGTATGTCTCGCGTGTTCATGGGGAGACACACCCTCCCCATGGGGAGCGCGAGTCTCCCGGTGGGGATCGAATGGGCCGCGCACCCGTTTAGGGCGCGCAAGCCATGGGCTTAGCAGTACTGAGCGTCGTTATCCCTGCGGCGCAAGTTCGTCATGCGCAAAGGCCCCGACGCTGAGGTTGCCCTCAACATCCAGGGACAACGCATAGAGGCCGTCGTCCATGGAAGAGTCCTTGGCGCGGTGTTCCCTCGCCCTGACGAGCACCTCGGACTCATCCAGGGGGCCGACCAGGAAGGGCTCGCAATCGCCCTCAATGACCAGCAGCCAGTGGCGTGCCGGGGGGCACGTCGCGGTTTCGATGCCGTTGTTTGGTGTCATGTGTCTCTCCGTTGAGTTGGGGAGACGCACATTCCCCGATCGGGGAGGCGCCTCCCCTTGGGGGTTGATCGAACTGGTTTGATTACTCGGTCGCGGCGACGCCGTTCGGGCCGACCACGACGAGTTTGTTCCCGTCCTTGACGTGCGCATGGACCTGCTCCAGCAGGACGATCGCTTCAGCGTCCAATTGGGTATCGGGATGATTGGCGACCTGCGCGACGATCGCCGGAACGGCGTCGTAGCAGAACAGCCCCGCCCGCAAGCCGTCGCGCACGGACCGCCAGGGTTTGCATTCTTTGCGGTCGACCAAGAGATAATCAGGACACCAGGTCACCCTAGTCCGGCCGCCGTCCGCCACGTCGAGTGCGGCCAGCTTCTGACGGAACTGATAGGTCGTCGCATCGAACACCTGGCGGCCACAGGAGACCCAGGCGTGGAACAGGAAGCCGCCGGTTCCGGCGGCCACCGCGGCCCCTTCCCGGTGGTGACACACCACCGCACCGGGGTCTTGGCCGTCGACGCGCCAGGCGGCATAGCCGGCCACCAGGCGCACGTCGTCGATGCCCTCGCGGGCCAGTAGGTGCTGACAGGCCAAGGCGTGCCAGATGCAGTCCGTGCCGAGGTGACTGCTCGCCGTCGTGGCGATGGTCCGCACGGCCGTGGCGACCTGGCCGGCGATCTGTTCGGGTATTTTCATGGTGTTCTCTTCGTGAGGGGGGACATGCCACCCCGCAGGGCGTCATGCGCCCGGTTGGGGTTTCGCGTTGGTCATCGTTTCGGCTGTTTTTGTAGTCCGCTCAGCTTGCGGTGATCTCGGTCTCGCCATGGAGAACCGAAGAAGACCTGCGTGCGCTGTGCTCTCAGTGGTGAGTTCACCCAGAGCGCAGGGCAGGCACGCCTCCCGGACCAGGCCCGGCAGTCCACAGTGGGCTACCGGCCTGGTCCTGGCGTGGGTTGGTTACTTCAGCAGCAGCCGCCCCGCAATACGGAACAGCTCGCCCTTGAGGTCAGCGACGCTGGCGATCTGCACGGCGACCGGAAACAGATGGTCGACGCTGGTAGCAATCCCAACGCCGATCATCTCGATCCCGGCGGTGCCGGCACGCATCACCATCGCATTGGCGCTGTCCCAGTCATTTGGGCCGCCATCGGTCAGGGTCAGAATGACCCGGCGCTCTTCCTGACGCGCCAACAGGTCCGCCGCGGCATACCACAGCGCCCCCGTCATC
>NZ_CAJAXH010000131.1 GCF_903946935.1 uncultured Thiodictyon sp. | reverse complement strand
GGCACACCGCCGACACCCAAGCTGCCTCCCGCAGAGGTTTGGATCAACCCGCCGGCCGCAGGCTTAACCGAGATCCAAGAGCCTCCCGAGCAACACTAAATTCGACACCCCGGTGTCTCATTTTCATTGACACATTCCGCTTCGAGGAAATCCGCAAGTCCCTAGCGCGCGGCGAGGAGGTCAAGCTGTCCGGATTCGGTAACTTCGAGTTGCGCGAAAAGAAAGAGCGCCCGGGGCGCAATCCGAAGACCGGTGAAGAAATCCCGATCACCGCCCGGCGCGTCGTGACCTTCCGGCCGGGGCAGAAGCTCAAGGCGCGGATGGATGCCTTGGGTGGGCATGCGCCGGCCGGTGCCGATGGTGTTGCGTCCAGCGAAGGCCCCGCCGTCACCTGAAAACGCGATCCTTCAGATGGCTCAGGTCAGCAACGCTCGCAAGTCCGACTGCCGTGCCGGTGTAGAGTCGGGTGCCAAGCCGCAGGGGTCGCCCAACTGGAAACCAGAACGCATGTCGTTGAATCCGTTTGCTAGCGTGACTCGCGACGCGGTGCGGACGGCCAGTAGCGGGGCAGGGGAGACGCGCGGTGCTGGCCCCGCCGCTGGTCGTTCAAGGCGCGTGGTTTGCCTGAACACGGTGCAAAAGGGTAACCTGAGCGCGAGTAATGGTCGCACATGCCTTCGTCCTAATCTTGACGCGGTGGGGGTCGGACGTAAACTCAGGCCCAAACCAGACATCAGGCGTTTGAATTCCTGATTCTAGAAGAACAACATCGACAAGAACGATAAGGAGTTAAAGCGTGGTGGGACAGGCGTCGCAACGGGAAAGCGATCGGCTTCAGGCCATCTTGCGGCTGCGGGTCATCATCGGTTACCTCGGCGAACAGGCCCAGTTCGACTGGTGGCCGACCGGGTTTTACACAGCGTCCAGCCCTGCATTTTTGAACCCGGTGTTCGCCCGTACCACGGCGCTGGCCCAGTACCATGGGGTCAAGGAAGCCGCCCGGCGCGTGTGTGACGAGCATATCGGTGTCGGCCGTGTGTTCCACCTCTTCCGGCTGCCAGAGACGCTGGAACAATCGCTGTTCGAGGTTCTGCAGGACCCGGCGACAGTGGTTGCGGCGCACCAGGCGATCGGCTCGCGGGCCACGGCGCTGGACGCGCTCCAGTCCATCTGTAAGGTCCAGGGGCCCGTCCAAGAGGGACCGCTTCAGATCGGCACCGCCGCAGACCTCGACGACAATGCCTGGCTCGCTGCCGCGGCCGGCTGTTATCACGCCGCCTTTGCGCAAGGGGTCCGCTCTTACCCATACCTCGTGGACCGGGCGTGACAGCGAATGGGCAATACACCACGCAGCTCCAGGCCGGCCTCGGCCTTGCCCAGGAGACGCGCTTGCTCTTGAGTATCTGGAGTCAGGGTATGAGCAGCTCGGCCTTGTATCTGGCCGCGCTGCAATCAGGCCAGTTCCCGAACGTCTCGGCCCGCCGGCTGCGCAACATCGTCCGCGAGTGTTTTGCGCCGCGGTATCTGGTGGCCGAGGGGGCGCCGGCGCGCTATTTGAAACAGCTCGCCTGCACGCTTGCACCTGCCGAACTTAACCAACTGTTCTTTCTCCACACCTGCCGGGCCAACCAGATTCTTAGTGACTTCGTTCGGGCGGTGTTCTGGGAGCGCTATGCCGCGGGCGACAATCGGGTGACGGTGGACGACACCAAGGCATTCGTCCACCGTGGCGTCGATGACGGCAAGACCGCCAAACGCTGGTCCGACAGCACGGTCAAGCGCGTCACCTCCTACCTGCTTGGCTGCTGTGCAGACTATGGCCTGCTTGGCACGCGCACGCGTGCCGCCCGCGCCATCATCCCGTACCGCATCGAAGCCAAGGCTGCGGCCTATCTTGCCCATGACCTGCACTTTGCGGGCTTCGGTGATAACGCCTTACTTGCCCATCCGGACTGGCAACTCTTCGGCCTCGCGCGCGAGGACGTGCGGGACGAGCTGAAGCGGCTGTCATTGCATGGACATCTCATCCTGCAATCCGCCGGGGAGCTCACGCATATCGGATGGAAGCACAAGCACATGGAGGACCTCATCGGTGTCCTCGCTGAAGGCTGATTTCAACGAACTCTTGCGGCGGATTGGCCAGGGTCGCGAGTTCGCCCACGCGAGCTTCGAGCCCATCTATTACCTCGTCTTTCACCCCAGCCAGATCCTGGAGGTGAAGCGCCAGACACCGGCCTGGGTCGCCAAGCTGCGCAACGATGGCTGGGAGGTGACGGTGTTTTCCGTCGCGTGGCACGTCACCGACATCCTGGCGAAGGCACCCTTGCGCAAGCTGTGGCTAACGGCGGATGCCAAGAACCCGCTGGATTGGACCAAGACCAACCAGTCGCTCGCCAACGCACTGGTCAAGGCCGACGCCCTTCAGTCCCGGCTCGAAGCGGTGCTGACGGGCCTCGCCGGCAGCGAGCACAGCATCGTGCTGGTGACTGACCTGGAGGCCCTGCACCCCTATCTGCGCATCGGCGCCATCGAGGCGCAACTCCAAGGCAAGTTCCATGTACCGACCGTCTTCCTTTACCCCGGTGTGCGCACCGGCAAGACGCGGCTGAAGTTCCTGGGATTCTACCCGGAAGACGGCAATTACCGCTCAGATCACGTCGGCGGCTGAGCAACGAACCCACGCACCGGACGGCACCGACCATGGTCATTCGCGAACTTTTCGACCCCAGCAGGGACATCTACCGCACCATCGAGAAGGTGATCACCTACAGCGCGGCGCAAGAGCAGCGGCTAAAGGCGGAGATTGCCGAGTACGTGGTCACGGAGAGCATTGAGGATCAGACCGAAAAGCTGCTCAGCAAGATGCAAGCCGCCATGGATGCGGGCGGTCAGTACGAGGTCGGCGTCTGGGCGTCCGGGTTCTACGGGTCCGGCAAGAGCTCCTTCACCAAGTACCTGGGCCTCGCCTTCGACGACCAGGTGACGATCGACGGACAGCCCTTCCTCAAGCACCTCCAGGACCGCTATCACAAGCCGCAGACGCGCGCCCTGCTCGGCACCATCGCCAAGCGTTTCCCGGCGGCCGTGGTCATGCTCGATCTGGCGAGCGCCCAGGTCGCCGGTGCGACCCTGGAGGTCGTCTCCACCGTCCTTTACTACCGGGTCCTGCAATGGGCGGGCTACTCGCGCAACCTCAAAGTGGCCGCCCTGGAGCGCAAGCTGAAGAAGGACGGGCGTTACGACGACTTCCAGGCGCGCTTCCGCGACCAGACCGGCGAGGACTGGTGCGACTACCAGAACGACGAGTTGGTCGTCGACAGCCTGCTCCCCGAGCTGGCGCACGCGATGTACCCGCAGCTGTTCCGCACACCGCAGTCGTTCACCACCTCAACCAGCGAGTTCATCTACCTGCTCAATGACCGGGTCCAAGAGATCCTCGACATCGTCCGCGAAACCGCCGGCAAGGACTACGTGCTGTTCGTGATCGACGAGGTCGGCCAGTATGTCGGCAGCAACCAGAACAAGATCCTCGACCTGCAGGGCCTCGCCGAGAACCTCAAGAACATCGGCAGCGGCCGGGCCTGGATCTTCGGTACCGCCCAGCAGACCCTGACCGAAGACGACCCGCGCGCCGCGCTCAACTCCCCCGAGCTCTACAAGCTAAAGGACCGCTTCCCGATCTCGATCGATCTCGAATCCCGCGATATCCGTGAGATCTGCTATCGGCGGTTGCTGGGCAAGTCCGCGGCCGGCGCGCAGGAGCTCGATCAGCGCTTCGTCCAGTACGGCCAAGCGCTGCGCCACAACACCAAGTTGCAGGACGCCAAGTATTACGACGCCGCGATCGACCGCGACGGCTTCGTCAACCTCTACCCCTTCCTGCCCGCCCACTTCGACATCCTGCTGCACCTGCTCGGTGCCCTGGCCAAATCCACCGGCGGCATCGGCCTGCGCTCGGCGATCAAGGTCATCCAAGAGGTGCTGATCGAAGGCCCGGACGGGCGCACCCCGATCGCGGATCAACAGGTCGGCTGGCTGGCGACCACCGTGACCCTGTTCGATGCCTTGGAGAAGGACATCAAGCGGGCCTTCCCCTCGATCGCTCAGGCGGTCGGCAAGGTCCTGATCCGGTTCCCGGACTCGGTACTGCACCAGGAGGTCGCCAAGACGGTCGCGGTGCTCCAGATCCTCGGCAACCTGCCGGTCACCGTGCACAACGTCGCCAACCTGATGCACCCGGCCATCGACGCCGCGCCGCGTGCCGACGCCGTCAAGGCCGCCGCGGACGCGCTGCTCAGTGACCCGCTGGTACCGCTCGGCGAGCGCAACGGCACCTTGAGCTTCTTCAGCGAGAAGCTCAACGACATCGAACAGGAACGCGCCCAACTGCCGCTGCGCTCCTCAGACCTGCGGCGGATCGCCAGCGAAGCGCTGCGCGAGGTGTTCGACCCGCTGCCGTCGGCCCGGCTGCACGGCTCGTTGTCCGTAACGACGGGGGTCAAGATTCAGTCTGGCGGCAGCACCGCCAGCCTGGCCGGCGAGCGCGAGGCGATCCAAACCATCGTGGAACTCGTGGACCCCACCGACTACGAGACGACCCGAACGCGCTTGGTGGACGAGTCACGTCACAAGACGTCGGAGAACCTCATCTACCTGCTCGGCCGCCGGGCACCGGAGACGGATGACAAGGTGGCGGAGGTGTATCGCTCGCAACGCATCGTCGAGCTGCACCGCAACGACCCGGATCAGGAGCTCAAGGAATACTGCATGAGCCAAAGCGATGTCGCGGCGCGGCGCATTGGTGAGCTGAAAGCGCTCGTGCAGCGCAGCCTGGCCCAGGGCTCGTTCCTGTTCCGCGGCGAGACGACCGCCGTCGACAGCCTCGGCGCCGACCTGCTCGACGCGGCCAAGAAACACTTAGGCCCGGCGGCAGAGCAAGTCTTTCACCGCTATGCCGAGGCCCCCGAACGGGTCGATACCGCCGTGGCGGAGAAGTTCTTACGCACCGGGGCGGGCAACCTCAAGGCCGTCACGTCGCAGCTCGACCCCCTTGGCCTGGTGCAGGTGACCAGCGGCAACCCCAGCATCCGCACCGACCACAAGGCGCTCGTCAGCATTCGCGACTACATCGACCGCAACGGCACGACGGACGGCAAGCACCTGCTCGATCACTTCAGCAGCGCCCCCTTCGGCTGGTCGCAAGACACCCTGCGCTACCTGATCGCGGCGCTGCTCGTCGCCGGGGACATCAAGCTGAAGGTGTCCGGGCGCGAGGTCACGGTAGCGGGCCAGCAGGCCATCGACGCGCTCAAGACCAACCTTGCTTTCAAACCGATCGGCGTCGCCCTGCGCCAGGACAAACCGCCAATGGAGGTCCTGGCACGGGCCGCGCAACGCCTGACCGACCTGATCGGCGACACCGTCGTACCCCTTGAGGAGGACATCGGCAAGGCCGCGGCCAAGCATCTGCCGCAGTTCCAGCACACCTTTGCCCCGCTGGCCGAGCGGCTCGCCGGACTCGAACTACCGGGGGCCGAGCGGGTCCGCGCACTCAACCAGCAGATCGCCGACCTGCTGTTTACCGATGCCTCTGACGCGCCGGACTACCTGGGCCGCGAAGAGTCGGCGCTGTACGACGCCCTCAAATGGGCGCAGGCGGTGACCAAATCGCTCGGGCAGGGCCTCAACGACACCATCAAGGACCTGCGAACCCATCAGTGCGCAATCCTCAACCTGCCCGGCAGCGGCGTCCCCGGCAGCCTCAAGCAGGACTGCGCCGATGCCCTTGAGCGGCTCGCCGACTGTCTCGCTGATGACGGGTTCTACCAACATACCGCCGACCTCAACACCCTCTTGACGGCCCTGCACGCCAATGTCGCCACGGCGGTGGGTGGGATGGCGCAGGCCCAGCAGGAGCGCATCCGGGACGGTGAGCAGGACCTGAAGCGCATCCCCGAGTGGGCCGAGCTGACCCAGGAGACACAGGCGAATGCACTCGACCAACTGGCGGGCCTGCGGCTGACGGCCGACCACGACCTCGCCGGTCTCCAGCGCCTGATCAGCAATGAATTCGACCTGTCCAACCGACTCGAAGCGCTGAAACAACGCATCATCCGCGAGGGGCGGGAACGGAAGCGGCAGCGCATGCAGGAAGAGAAAGATGAAGACACACAGGAAGGCAAGGAAAAGTTGAACCGGACGATCAGGGTGCCGCTCTCGGTATCGAGCGCTTCCGATCTGGATGATCTCATCGAGCGGCTCCAAGCTATAAAGGCGGAGTTGACGTATTACGACGAGTTTGAACTCCGAATCGAAGCGATATAAGGGATTAGCTCAAAGCAATTCAGCGACGCTCGCGCCCCAGCGGATGGAAGACCACGATTCGTTGTTAAGCTCACCATGATTTCAATACCCGTGGAAAATGTCCGACTCAATACAGTCACGGAATTACCTCAAAATCGGGCCATAAGAGGCCGTCGGTTTAGGAGCGACCATGAGCATCACGCAAGAAAATAGGCAGCACATCGAGCAGGTTGCTGAGGATGCGCTCGAAAAGTTTGAAGCGGTCGCAGCAGCCGCTAAGAGCAGACTTGTCGATGAGCATGGAATCAGTGTCGATGCTTTAGCATCTGTGAATACCATGACCGCCGGGGCGACGATGCGGCGACTGAATCAGATCAGTCAGGAGAACCGCGCGAGCTATCAGATCTTGATTGACGAGCCAGCAATCGCCCGGGTAGTCGTCGAAGATGAGGACTGCAAGCGGCTGATCTATTACATCTGCCGGGCAGCTCCACCATCTGGTTTTCCAAACCTCGCCAGCTACCGTGCACCAGTCGGGCGATTGGCGTCCTTGCCGGTTGGCACTGCATTTACCTTACCAAGTGGAACTGTTATTGAAGTTCTTGAGCGGGCGCATTTGCGGCCAGCCAGACTGCCGGCTGGCTGGGATTCCCGCAATACGGTCATAGAATCCGACCATTTCGATCCCGTTACGATTGAGTCGTTGAGGGCGCTGCTCGACGAGATAGCTAGTGCGACTGTTGCCGAAAACTTGCTAGATCAGCTTGAGGCCGAAGAGCATTTGACGGCTAATGTCGTCGCAGGGATGCGGCGCAGCGTCATCACTAAGATGGTGCTTAGGGACCAGCCGGTTCTCGACCAATACCAGGATGAAATATTTCGGTTACCATTGGATAAGCGATTATTGATTCTTGGGCCTCCCGGAACGGGAAAGACGACGACCTTGATTCGTCGGCTTGGTCAAAAGCTGGATACGGCTTACTTGGACGAGAACGAGCAGAGTATAGTTGAAAGAATCGGGGTGACAAACGGCTCGGTGCATGCCAGCAGTTGGATGATGTTCACGCCAACCGAACTCCTTAAGCAATATCTTAAAGAAGCGTTCGCGCTCGAAGGGGTTCCTGCATCAGATCAACGGATAAGAACCTGGCATGACTACCGGCGTGAGCTCGCCCGAAATACATTTGGGGTGTTACGAACTGCATCCGGTGGAGGAACCTTTATCCTTAAGGACTCGGCCCAAACCCTAAAGACCGAGCCTGTGGAAGGACCCATCGAATGGTTTTCAGACTTCAACGAATGGCAGCGTGATACGCTTCTACGCGAGTTGCGAGAGTCAGCAGAAAGGCTGAGAGGCTGTCTAAGAACCATTTTGAGATAGAGGCTTACTTAACGGCTAATAAATACGGCGTTTGATTATTGCAGATCTGCCGAAGAAGCAAGCGTCCGGATGCAATATAAACCTGTGTTTCGCTTGAAGTCGGTTTGC
>NZ_CAJAXH010000130.1 GCF_903946935.1 uncultured Thiodictyon sp. | reverse complement strand
GCTTTCAGGTTCGTCCATCGGGATTCTCCAGTGTTGCGTGCTTGGCGGCTCACAACGCGGAGTTTCCTGGATGGACCCCCGGAAATGTCAAACTTTTGCTGTCTCCCCGGCAAAGCCGGGGGATTTCCCATTTTATTAAGGAATCGTAATGAAGGCGGTCATCCTCGCCGGTGGTCTCGGAACCCGTATCTCCGAGGAAACCTACCTCAAGCCCAAGCCGATGATCGAGATCGGCGGTAAGCCCATGCTCTGGCATATCATGAAACTTTATTCCGCTCACGGGGTAAATGAGTTTGTGATCTGCTGCGGCTATAAGGGCTACCTTATCAAGGAATACTTTGCCAACTACTTCTTGCATATGTCCGATGTGACATTCGATATGGCGAATAACCGGATGCAGGTGCATCAACAGAAGGCCGAGCCTTGGAGGGTGACACTGATCGATACCGGCGAGGACACACTCACCGGTGGCCGATTGAGGCGGGTTAGCGATTATATCCGCGACGACGACGCCTTCTGTTTCACCTATGGCGATGGCCTGAGCGACGTGGATATCACCGCGCTCATGGCCTTTCATCGGACCCATGGCAAATGGGCGACCGTGACCGCCGTGCAGCCGCCAGGCCGCTACGGCGCCATCGATCGATCCGGCGATTTGGTCACCGGCTTTATCGAAAAGCCCCGTGGCGATGGTGGTCTGATCAACGGTGGCTTTTTTGTGCTCTCGCCCAAGTGCCTCGATTTGATCGCCGGCGATGACACCAGTTGGGAAGGGGCTCCGCTTAATCAACTGGCCAGGATGGGACAGATGATGGCCTTTGAGCACCAAGGCTTCTGGCAGCCCATGGACACCCTGCGCGACAAGACCCAGCTCGAAGAGCTTTGGGATAGCGGCCAGGCACCCTGGAAGCGCTGGGCATGAACCCGGCAAACCCCGACCCCGCGTTCTGGTGCGGCAAGCGGGTCTTGCTCACTGGCCACACCGGCTTCAAGGGTGCCTGGCTTGCGCTCTGGCTGAGTCAGATGGGCGCGCGGGTCACCGGCATTGCGCTGCCGTCGGTCACGACGCCGAACCTCTTCGCCCTCGCCGAGATCCCGTCCCTGGTCCATAGCCAGGTGCTCGACATCCGCGATTCGGCCGCCGTTGCCGCCTGCGTCGCGGCCGCCGATCCAGAGATTGTCCTGCATCTGGCGGCCCAGGCGCTGGTGCGCGCCGGCTATCGCGACCCGCTCGGCACCTTCTCGACCAATGTCCAGGGTACCGCGAATGTCCTGGACGCCCTGCGCCCACTGGGACAACTGCGGGTCGTCGTCGCCGTCACGACCGACAAGGTCTACCACAATGCCGAGCACGCCTTTCCCTACCGCGAGAGCGATACATTGGGCGGTCACGACCCCTACAGCGCGAGTAAGGCCGCCGCCGAGTTGGTCATCGGCAGCTATCGCGACGCCTTCCTGGCAGGGCAGGGGGTGGCAGTCGCCTCCGCACGGGCCGGCAACGTGATCGGCGGCGGCGACTGGTCAGACGACCGTCTGATCCCGGATGCCATTCGTGCCTGGAGTGCGGATCGGCCCCTGGCCATTCGCCGCCCGCAGGCCACCCGCCCCTGGCAGCATGTGCTTGAGCCCCTGGCCGCCTATCTGCGACTCGCGGAGCGACTATGGCATCAGCCAGGACTCGCCGGCGCTTATAACTTCGGACCCCATACCCACGAGGCCGCGACCGTCAGACAGGTCATCGAACTTGCCCAATCGGTCTACGGTAGCGGGTCGGTCCACTGGGGCGACGGCACCGAAGGTCCGCACGAGGCGGGCTGGCTCGCCCTGGAGATCGCCAAGGCGCGCACCCAGCTGGGCGTACACCCCCGCTGGGCCCTGGCGCAATCGGTGGAGCGCACCCTGAGCTGGTATCGCCGTCAAGCGCAAGGCGAACCAGCCCGCGATCTATGCGAGGCCGATATCGGCCTGTTCATGGCCACCGCATGACCCGCTTCACCCTCAGCACCACAGCATTGCCCGGGCTCACCGTGCTGCAGCGTCATCCCATCGGCGACCAGCGGGGCTATCTGGAGCGGATCTTTTGCCGCGACGCACTGGCCGCGCTGCTCGACGGCAAGGGTATCGCCCAGATCAACCACACTCTGACCGCCAAGCTTGGCACTGTCCGGGGGCTGCATTTTCAGTATGCACCCCATGCGGAAACCAAACTCGTGACCTGCCTGAGGGGCGAGGTCTATGACGTCGCCGTGGACGTGCGCTGCGGTTCGCCGACCTTCCTACGCTGGCATGCCGAGCGTCTGAGTGCCGACAATCACCGGACCTTGGTCATCCCCGAGGGCTTCGCCCACGGCTTCCAGACCCTGGTCGACGACTGCGAGCTGGTCTATTTGCACACCGCCGCCTATTGCGCGGAGGCCGAAGGCGCCCTCAATGCCGCCGATCCCCGACTCGCGATCGCCTGGCCGCTGCCGATCGCCGAGCGCTCTGCCCGCGATCAGGCCCATCCGTTGTTGGATGACCGATTCCTGGGGCTCGACATTAAAGTTATTCGACATCGTCACCGTCTTTTCGACGTGGTCTGAATGATGCTCAACGGCGAATTTTTGCGCATGGTAGAGGAGCGTCACAGTGCAAAGCACGATTGAAATCGAGTGTCCACGGGAAATCCTGCTCGGACTTCAGATGAACACGAGGCAATTCGCCGCTCTCGTCAAGGAAGAGACCGCCTTGGCATTATTCCGCGAAGGACGTTTATCTTCCGGCATGGCAGCGAGCTGGTTGGGCATCCCCCGTGTCCATTTTCTACTCAAGGCAATGACGGTGGGCGGTGCGAGTCTGCTGGAGGATACGGACGAAGATTTTCGCCGAGAGACATCATTGCTGCGATGATCTTCTGCAACACGACCCCTTTTATCGCGCTAGCCAGCATCCACCGGCTTCAATTGCTTGAGAAGATATTTGGCGAGATTCACACCGCGCAATCCGTAATCGACGAATGTGCTGAGGGTGGTGCCATCCTGGTGCCTGATCTGCTGACCCTCAGTTGGGTCAGACCTCTCGCCGATGAAGCAGAGTCTTCTTTACCGATTTTGTTTGAGCTGGATCGCGGCGAAAAACAGACCATCGCACTGGCTAGAAAATGTCCAGATAGCACGGTGATCATCGACGAACGATTGGCGCGTAGCGTGGCTGAGTACCTGGGGATTAAGGTCACCGGCACCTTGGGTGTGCTGGTAAAGGCCAAAACTTTAGGTCTGATTCCTTCATTTCATGAGGCAGCACTTGCCATGCAACGGCAGGGTCTTTATTACAGTGAGGGTTTGATTAGGCGCCTTGCTCAACAATTGGGGGAATGCCCAGAATGAACTGTCGCCATTGCCAAACCCCGCTACGCCATGTCTTCCTGGACCTCGGCTTCGCCCCGCCGTCCAATGCCTATCTGACGGAGGCTGACCTGCACCGCCCGGAGCTGTATTACCCGCTCAAGCTCTATGTCTGTGACCAGTGCTGGCTGGTCCAGACCGCGGACTACACGCGCGCTGACGAACTGTTCCGCGCCGACTACGCCTATTTCTCTTCGACCTCAACCACCTGGCTGGACCACGCCGCCCGTTACACCGAGCTGATCCGTGCGCGGCTCGACCTCGGCGCCGACAGCCTGGTCATCGAGGTCGCCGCCAACGATGGCTACCTGCTGCGCAACTTCGTCGCCGCCGGCATCCCCTGTCTCGGCATCGAGCCGACCGCAGATACCGCCGCCGCGGCCGAACGTCAGGGCATCCCTGTCTTGCGTGAGTTCTTCGGCGCCGCGCTGGGTCGGCAATTGACCGCACAGGGTCGCCAGGCCGACCTCATCGTCGGCAACAACGTCTATGCCCATGTGCCTGACATCAACGACTTCACCGCCGGGCTCCAGGCCGCGCTCAAGCCTGGCGGCACCATCACGCTGGAGTTTCCGCACCTGCTGCGGCTGATTGCGGAGACCCAGTTCGACACCGTCTATCACGAACACTTTTCTTATCTGTCGTTGTATACGGTGCAACGCCTCTTCGCCGCCCAGGGACTGCGCGTCTGCGACGTCGAACAACTCCCCACCCACGGCGGCAGCCTGCGGGTCTACGGCGTCCATCGGGACGATCCGCGTACCGAGACCCCGGCCGTCCACCAGGTGCTGCACGACGAGTCGGCGGCCGGTCTGCGTGGCCTGCCGGTCTATCAGGGCTTCCAACCCCGTGCCGACCGCCTCAAGGATGACCTGCTGGCCTACCTGATCGAGCAAAAGCGCGCCGGCCGCCGCGTCGCTGCCTACGGTGCAGCGGCCAAGGGCAACACCCTGCTCAACTATGCGGGAGTCAAGCCCGACCTGTTGCCCTTCGTCTGTGATGCCGCACCGTCCAAACAGGGTAAGTATCTGCCCGGCAGCCACCTCCCGATCCTGCCGCCCGCGGTCTTGACCGAGCGGCCCCCCGACGATCTGCTGATTCTGCCGTGGAATATTGCCGATGAGGTCCGCAGCCAACTTAGCGCCTTGGGTGCGCAAGGAACCCGCTTTGTCACTGCGGTCCCTACGCTGCGAATCCGATGAATGTAGTGAGATGATCAAAGCGCGTTGCGCCGTTTTCCCAGGCCCGCGCCTAGGGGTGCGGTTCGTCGCGGCTGTTCCAAATCCTCTCGATCGACAGACGCCAGCCGACTTCTGATGCCCCGTGACACCCCCACCCCCTGGCACCGCCTGTTCGGCATGGCCCTGACTGACCTCTTCACCGGTCGCCCATGGCGGGTCGAGCTGGAGTTGGAACTCGCCTTGAAAAGCCAGCGGCTCGATGTCTTGATTATTGAGCGCCTGACCGGCCAGGCCGCCACGCTCGACCCGGCCGCGCTCGAAGACTTGCCCGATGGACTCGATACCCTGGGTGCCCACAACATCCTTACTTACAAATCGGCCCAAGAGACCCTGGATGCCTGGGCCGTGGATGAGCTCATCGGGCACTACGTCACCTATCGGAAGCTCGCCTCTGCTCAGGCGACGACGGCGAGCAGCGCGGCGTCCGACCCGGAACGCGGCACCGGCGTACCCCAGCCGGGTCAACGGCTACTGCCCGTCGCTGACTTTTGCCTCTACGCCGTCGCCACCCGTCATCCCGCTCGGCTCTTGGGGCAACTGCACCCCAGTGCCCGTCGCCCCACCGCCTGGCCGGGCGTCTACGACCTGACTTGGGGCCATCGTACGATCCGCCTGATCGTCCTCAACGCCATCGCCGAACATCCGCGCAACGCCCCCTGGGAACTGTTCGCCAGCGAGATGACGCGGATCCGCGCTGGCCTGGCCCATTTCCAACCCCACAGCCCGGCCGCGAGGCTGTTGCGTTATCATCTGTCACAAGTGCATCGACTGGAGCTGACCGACATGTCCTACACCGTGGACGATTTCAAACGCGACACCTGGCGCCTGATGCTCAAAGACCTCTCCAGTGTCAGTGCCGAGGAGCGCGGGGCCCTGCTGGAACAGATGGATACCGAAGACCGCCTGAGTGGTCTCTCGCCCGAAGAGCGCTTGCGCGGCTTACCGCCCGAAGAGCGCTTGCGCGGCTTACCGCCCGAAGAGCGCTTGCGCGGCTTACCGCCCGAAGAGCGCTTGCGCGGCTTACCGCCCGAAGAGCGCCTGCGCGGCTTACCGCCCGAAGAGCGCCTGCGCGGCTTACCGCCCGAAGAGCGCCTGCGCGGTCTGGATCCGGCCGAGGTGCTCAAACGCTATGCGCCCGAGGAGCGCCTGCGGGGGATGGATCCCGAACAGATCAAAGCCTGGCTCAAGCGGACCGGACACTGAGGCCGGCATCACATGCCTGTCATTCCGGCCGGGAAGCCGGAATCCAGGCCAGGGATGGCAATCTCTTAGCCCGCACGGATACCCAGAATACAGCCGGATGGCCACAACGACGATCCTCTCACCGTGGTACCCGAGATATCCAGTCGATGAAACCGCGTATCTATTACACTAAACCCTCAATTACGGACCTGGAAGTACGCTATGCCACCGATGCCGCTGCCAACGGCTGGGGTGATCGTTGCTACGAGTACATCAACCGCTTTGAGGCGGCCTTTAAGGCGCATCTGGGTGTTGGCTACGCCATCGCGACTTCCAGTTGCACCGGCGCGCTGCACATGGGCATGGCCGCGTTGGGCATTGGTCCCGGCGACGAAGTCATTCTGGCCGATACCAATTGGATTGCGACTGCCGCCCCAATCGTGCATCTGGGTGCTACCCCGGTATTTGTCGACATTCTGCCAGACACCTGGTGTCTGGATCCCGCGCTCGTCGAGCAGGCCATTACTTCACGCACCAAGGCTATTATCGCTGTGCATCTGTATGGTAATCTGTGCGACATGGACCGTTTACTGGCCATCGGCGAGGCACATGGGATTCCAGTCATAGAAGACGCCGCCGAGGCCATCGGTTCGATCTACCACGGTAAGCGTGCCGGATCGATGGGGCTCTTTGGTGCCTTTTCATTCCACGGAACTAAGACCCTTACGACTGGCGAGGGCGGGATTTTTGTGACCAACGATCCCGAACTTTATGAGCATGTCCTGACACTCAGTAATCATGGCAGAGCCCGCGGGCAGACCAAGCAATTCTGGCCGGATATGGTCGGGTTCAAGTACAAGATGTCGAATATCCAGGCGGCGATTGGATGTGCTCAGATGGAGCGGATTGAGGAACTGATCGGGCGTAAGCGGGAGATACTTTGTTACTACCGCGAGCGTTTAGCGTCATTGTCCGGGGTATCCATGAATCCCGAGCCGGCTGGGATCGCCATAGGTGCCTGGATGCCGACAGTGGTCTCTGATACAATAGCCAATGTCACCTTGGCGTCCCTTAAACATGCGTTCGTCGTAGCAAATATCGACGCACGGGTGTTCTTTCATCCATTGTCGAGCTTGCCCATGTTTGAATCTCAGCCGAGCAACGAAGTTGCCTGGGATATCCCTAGACGCGCGATCAACTTGCCCAGCTACCATGACATAACTGATGAGGAACAAGACCGGGTGATAGCTACCCTGGAAGCTGTTTTCATTCATGCATCCGCGCGTGAGGAATGACCAGTATGTCCCACAACATCAAAGTCATGATCGCCGGAGTAGGGGGGGCATCCTTAGGAACTGAGATTTACAAATCACTGCGTTTGGCTGGCGGCTACGAGATATTCGGCTGCGATATTTCCAAGACCGCATACGGGCTTTATGAGTCAGATTTTGCCAAAACCTGGCGGGTTTCGCGTGATGACTATGTCAGCAGCGTAACGAACGCCTGTATCGAGTCTGGGGCAAAAATCCTGATTCCCGGTGGCGAGCAACCTATGACTCTACTGGGCGCAGCCACTGAGCAACTTTCGGCAGCCGGCATCAAGCTTTTGTCAAATAGCCCAGCAGTCGTCTCACTTTATTCTGATAAAGGCAAGGCATTCGAAAGCTTGGCCAAGGCTGGTATCCCTATTCCAAGAACAATTACTGTAACGACGAAGCACGATCTTGATCAGGTCGGCCTGCCTTGTATAATAAAACCATCGACCGGTTCAGGTGGCAGCGCCGCCGTGTTTTTTGCAGTCAATACCGATGAGGCGATGATTTATGCGGAATTCATCCGCCGAACCGGTAGCGCCGCCGTCGCACAAGAATATGTCGATGATCAGGAAGGTGAATACACTATAGGGGTACTATCTCTTCCAGACCAATATGTCGTAGGCTCCATTGCCTTACGCCGTGCGCTCGAGGCAAAGCTATCAGTCGCTTATCGCGGGCGTGGCGGATTGGTGTCGAGTGGATATTCCCAGGGGCACATTGATGAGTATCGCGATCTGTGCCAGCAGGCCGAAAGAATTGCCGACGCCATCGGAAGTTGCGGGCCAATCAATATCCAGGGTCGAGTACGCGATGGCCTGCTATTGCCATTTGAAATCAACCCACGTTTTTCTGCCTCGACATATCTGCGCGCGATGGCGGGCTTCAATGAAGTCGACATCATGCTTAGGTATCTCGACGGTGGTGTGGTTCCGCATCGACCTATTATAAGACCCGGATGGTATTTGCGAAGCTTGACGGAGCGGTTTGTTTCTAACGAGAACCTCAAATGACGGTTCGTTGGATTACCGACCGATTGGGGACTTCTCCTTGGGAGGCGCATCTTGCCGAAGGGGCGCTTGCCATGGTCGATGTACGCATACTGCGGGATGCCGCCGGCAATTCTCCAGCTCTGCTTCGGGAAAAGATCGCGGAAGCACTAAACTATCTTAAAAAACAGCGAACTGTCGTAATCTGCTGTGATCACGGAATATCGCGAAGCAATGCGATAGCCGCTGCCGTTCTTGCAGCGAATGCTGGCATTACCTTCAATGAGTGTCTCCATCGCGTGATCCAGGCGACAGGCGAAACTGGAATCAAGATTGACCTAATAGAAGATCTTCGCAATGTATTAGACCAGAAGAGATGCAGGCCCTCCGGATCGGGGCTTTTCGTTCTTGGAAGCGACGGTTTCATTGGTCGTTCGATAACGAAGGCGCTTGATCTCAATTTGCCATCAATTCAGCCCACCTCGGACCGCGATTTGCTCGACAATCCCGCGCTGCTAGACACGGCAATGGATGCGGTCGGTGCCGATCGCGTCTTGTTTTGCTGGTTGCCGCGGAGGCTAGACACAAATCGCGCTGCGGGCGAACTGATTGCGTGTCTGCGCAATGTTCTTGAGGTCTGCCGTATTCGCCAGGCAGGACTAATTTTTTTGTCGGGGCATCAGGTATTCGCTGGACATGGCGGAAGTGGTCAAGTCTCTTTTTGGGAAATGGATCAGCCCGTCCCTGCTGGTGCGGCGGGAGATGCATTGTTTCTCGCTGAGACACTCATCCAGAAATACGAATTGCTTCATGGCCTGTCGGCCCTGATTGTGCGGCACCCCCATTTATACGGAGTTGGGGACGAACGCCCGGGTATTGTCAATACGCTAATTCGCAAGGCGCTGCTTCAACAACAGATATTGACTCACTGTTTCAATAATGGTGCGCCTGTTATCGACATCACCCATGTAGACGACTTTGTTCGGGCGCTAAGCCTCGCTATCGAAAGACAGTTGACGGGGATATTGCATGTCGCGTCCGGGAATCCAATTCGTATGGACGAATTGGCACGATTGGTTGTCCGGCTGACGGACCGTGGCAGCACGGTGGCGAGCGTTGCAATGCCGGGAAATCACAGCATGGTGAGACTCGAATCAAGAATTTTATATCCCGTTCTCAAGTGGCGGTCGGCTATTGATCTTAAGACGGGATTGTCCGAATTAATACCTTCATGCATCGCAAAGTTTTCCGGAGATTAGCTATGATGACATCTCGTGACGAGAAATCACGCCAAGATACATTTCCATGGGAACGATCGAAGTATCATACTGAATACAACGCGATACTGGCGCACTATAAGGTCGTCTCGTGTCTTGAACACGCATCGGGAAAGTCTCTGCTCGACCTTGCGTGCGGAGACGGTCTCATGACTTCAATGTTTTCTCATCATTTTGAGCGGGTCGTCGGTGTTGATGCTTCTCATGCCCACATCGAAGAGGCGCGGCGTCGCGTTCCCAGCGCCCGTTTTTTTGAAAGCCTCATTGAGGATTTCGAAACCCATGAAAAATTTGACGCTGTATTTCTTCTTGATATTCTTGAACACGTCATTGATCCGATCGCTGTTCTCGAAAAGGCAGCCAGTTTTCTTAGTCCCGAAGGAGTATTAATTGCCCATGTTCCGAATGCGGTGGCGATTAATCGGCGCTTGGCCGTTCTTATGGGGACGCTTAGTTCTTGCCACGAGTTGTCGCCGTTTGATATCCAAATCGCGGGACATCGAAGAGCTTATGAGTTGAGTACATTAGTTGGCGACATCTACGCTGCTGGACTTAATGTGCGCTATACCGGCGGGATTTTCTACAAGATGCTTTCCACAGCGCAAATGGACTGGTTTTTGCAAAACGGCTTGTGGGACCAAGGGGGGTTTGGATGGGGGCGCGTTGGTGAAGAAAAGTCGAAGGACTGGAAGGCTGAGTTTTGTCGGGCGGCCTACGAACTCGGCAAACAACAGCCGGAAGACTGCAACATCATTTACGCCTGCGTAACTAAATAGGATAAAGTTTAGCTCTTAATTGTGTACTCATTCGAGGTATATATGAATCCTTCAGACATATTTGAGCGCGAGGTTGCGGGAAACATCGAGGCGCTAGGTGCCGATTTCGACACGCAATCCTTATCGCGCATATGGTCCCGTGAGACCAATCGAAACCGATATACCTATAATTTTAGGTGGCTCGGCTGTCCGATCATTCAATACCCGCAAGACATCGTTGCGATGCAGGAACTGATCTGGCAGGTCAAGCCCGATCTGATCATCGAAACTGGCATTGCCCACGGCGGCTCGCTGATCCTCAGTGCCTCCATGCTCGGGCTGCTTGACTACTGCGACGCAGTCGAACAGGGCACTGTGCTGGACCCGACCGCCTCGCGTCGCCGCGTCCTCGGCCTGGACATCGACATCCGCGCCCATAACCGCGCGGCGATCGAGGCCCACCCCATGTCCCATCGTATCGACATGATTCAGGGCTCATCCATCGCACCAGAGATCGTTGCTCAGGTGCATGCCATCGCTCGCGACTACCCGCGGGTGCTGGTCTGCCTGGACTCTAATCACACCCACGCCCATGTGCTTTCCGAGCTGAATGCTTACGCCCCGCTAGTTACCCGCGACAGCTACTGCGTGGTCTTCGACACACTCATTGAGGATATGCCTGCCGACATCTTTCCCGAGCGACCCTGGGGACCCGGTGACAACCCCAAGACGGCCGTGTGGGAGTATCTCAAGACGCATCCTGAGTTCGAGATCGACCACCAGATCGATCATAAACTCCTGATCACCGTTGCGCCGGATGGCTATTTGCGGCGGGTCGCTTGACACCGAGATGAATACCCAATCGCTGAAAGAGGCGATTAGAGCGGTTGGGTATCCAGACCTAAGGCGACTCGCCGGGGGTTGGCGCGTTATGAGGCGATCACCGTCTCCGGCATTATTCCGATTACCCGTTGATGACCCTTCGTCGTGCGACGCCCTTGCTGATGTAGGAGCGGCCCCCGGCCGCGACGCGCCGAGGCGAAAACCGATGGCTGGAGTTCCGATCAAGGCCCGCGGCGCGTCCAATAACAATCAGTAATGACCGCACCGCGAATTGGCCAACGCACCAGATGAAAACAGACCATCCGATCTACCTGTTCCTGTCCACGGGCGCGGAGGCTTTCCGGGGGTTGACCGGTGGTCAACGCCTCATCGGCGATTATCGTTTCTGCTCCATGACAATCAAAGGGCTGGAGCGACGCCTGGATGGCATTTTCGAGCCTGATGGCCACGCCGGGCCGGTCTATGTGGTCGAATTTCAAGGGCAGACCTCTGATGCCGCTTGGTACAACCTGTTGACCAAAATCGGTTTGTACGGTGAGGAGCATCCCAAACGCAACGTGGTCGGTATCGGTGTGTACCTGCGTGCGCGGGATGCGCCCTGTTTTCCGCGCTGGGCGAATGGGGCGGATGCGCCGGTACTGACTGCGGCGCTGGACCGCTTCCTGCCCGAGTGGTTGGCGCGGGAGCCGGACAATCCCATCCGATTACACACAACTTTTAGTGTACGGTATAAAATATCGCCTCCATCATAGTTTCTGGGGGCGGCATGGGCTGGGCAGACGAGGAATTTCTGGCGATCGACCTGGGCGACACGCGCCGCAACGACCGTGCGAAGCG
>NZ_CAJAXH010000129.1 GCF_903946935.1 uncultured Thiodictyon sp. | reverse complement strand
AGTCGGTCGTACGTTTAGTTGCCGATGGCATCGATTTTGAGGGTGACCTCGGGGTCAAAGGCAAGTGCGGCATTCTTCAATCCGTGGCGACCCGCCAGGCGTTTCTGTGCGATCCCACCCATCGCATCGTTTTTCACTTTACGCCGAAGCATAGCTCATGGCTGAATCAGATCGAAATCTGGTTCTCTATTTTGGTGCGCAAAGTCATTCGACGAGGGAGTTTCTCATCGGTCGACGACCTTTGCCAGAAAATCAACAACTTCATCGACTATTTCAACAAGACAATGGCCAAACCATTCCGCTGGACCTACCAAGGCAAGCCGTTGGCAGCCTAGCTTGACATGGTCCGAGCACTTTCATCCTGCGGTACTAGGGTGTTTTGCAGGGCCGGGCCGTCGGGCGGCAGGTCGGTGTCGTAGTGATAACGGACCTGGACCTCGGTGCCGGTGCCGGTGCTTGCCGCACTGGGGTGCGGTGCCCCCAGGGATTCGGTGACTGTGCGGTTGGCTGCGTCGTAGGTATAGGCGATGCCCTGGCCCTTGGCATCGGTGGTGCCGAGCAGGTTGCCGACGCCGTCGTAGGCGTAGGTCATCAGGCCCTTGTCCGGGTCCACCATGCGGGTCTTGCGGCCCAGCCCATCGAAGGTCAGGGTCTTGACATTGCCCTGGTCATCCTGGATGCGGGTCAGGTTGTCCTGCCCGTCATAGCCGTAACGGGTGACATAGGTAGCGCTGCCGTTGACCTCCCGGACCTCGATCAGGCGTTGGCGGCCGTCGCTGATGCTCGTCTGCGGGGTGCCCGCATGGGGGCCGCCGGTGAGCGTGTCCTCCTCGTCCGAGGCGACCTTGGTCAGCGGCAGGTAGCGGGTGGCGCGGAAGGTCCCGTCCGGGTTGGTCTCGCGCACGGACCGGCCGCGGGCGTCGTACTCCAGGTCCGTATGGGGCAGCGTGGCGGCCGGGTCCGCGTAGTCCGGGCTTGCGGCGAAGTGTGGCAGCCACTGGCGCGCAATGCCGCGGCGCTGGTTGAAGACCGCCGCCTCGCTGACCACCCAGTCGCCGTGTGCGCCCTCGGCGCGGGTCTGGAGCTTGCGCCCCAGGCCGTCGAACCAGCTCAAGCTGTCATAGGTGCCGGGCTCCCCGGACTGCTCGCGCGTGCGGGTGACGATGGCACTCACCGGGTCGGCGAGCCGGTACTCGAAGCTCTGGGTGGGCAGCGCCGCGCTGTCGCCCGGCTTGATGATCCGGGTCAGGCGACCGAAGGTGTCATAGCCGAAGCCGGTGGTCTGGCCGTTGGGGTCCGTGAAGCCGGTCATGAGGCCGAGACCCAGGTCGTAGTCCGCGGCCATGGTGAGCCCCAGGCCGCCGATGGTCTCGCGCACCGGAAAGGCGTGGAAGGTCGCGTCGTAGTCCAGGCCGCGCCAGTGGCCGTTGGCGTCGGTGAGCCGCAGCACGTTGCCGAACCCGTCGTAGGTCTTGGCGGCGACCGGGATGAAGGTCTGCCCGTCCGGGGAGCGCTCGTCCAGGGTGAGATTGCCGCGGGCGTCATAGGTCAGGCGCTGAAGGCTCACCAAGCCACCCGCCAGATCGGTCTTGCGCACCCGGCTCGGGCGGTCGATGACCCAATTGGCCGTGTCGATGCGGTAGTCCGTGTAGTTCAGCAACTCGTCCGCGCCCGCGCCGGGATCGGTACCGGCGACGATGCCGTAGTCCAGGTCCGCGGTGGTGTTGCCATAGCCGTCCTGGTCCCAGGCGTGGCGCAGGGTCACGGGGCTCGCGGTACCCTCGAAGATCCGGGTATCGGTCTGCTGCGTGAAGGAGTAAGTGACCGGGACGCCATTGGTGCCGGTGGCGAGTGTGCGGGTGGTGAGTCCGTGGTCGGCCACCTCGAAGAGTCCCGCCGGTGGGCTCAGGGTGCCGCCGGTCTCCAGCACGGCTTGGGACAGGGCCATGCCTTTGCGGCTCTCCTGTTGGTCGCCGACGTCAAAGCTGTAGCTGGTCTGCACCCCCGGCGCGCCGGGTCCGCCCTGCTCGACCTTGGTCACCTGGCCGAAGCCGCGAAACTCCTTCTCCGCGCCGTCGTAATAGCCGTCCCGGTAGCGGTAGTCGGTCACGTATTCCTGGCCGCTGTTGTTGTCCCGCACGGTCACCCGGCTGACCACCTGGACCGGAAAGGGCAGCTTGCGCGACCAGGGGTTGCCCGCGTCGCGGTCGCGCAGATAGTCCTCGATGGAGGAGCGGTAGTCGATGCGGGTCTCTTGGCCCAGGCCGTTGCGGATGGCCATCAGCAGGTAGGGGTGGACGCCGGCGTTGAAGGAGACCATCTGGTAGGGGTCGGCGCTGTCCTCGTTGGTGACCAACAGGTCGAGGCTACCGTCCCCGTCCAGGTCCGCGAAGCGGAAGGCTGATTTTCCGCTCGTGGCCGGGGTGTTCTCCACCAATCGCTCATCCTCGAAGCGCCCATCGCCGGCGTTGCGCCAGATGCGCAGAAAGCGGTTGCCAACCTCGACCCAGTCCGCGAGTCCGTCGTGATCGATATCGGTCAGGGTGACCCGGGCTAGGTCGAGGTTGAACGGTGGATTCCCCATTGGTACCTCGGTATCGAACTCCCCAAAGCCCATCCCGGGAAAGTAGGCACAGTAGCCGTCGATGATAGAGACCAAGTCTTCAATGCGGTCGCCATTCATATCGCCGAGCTTCACCGTGTCCCGGTCGAGCGGCAGATAGGTTCCGTTGGTCTGCCGATCGTAGTCCGCGCTCCATTCGCCGGCCCCCGGATTAAGCCAGACCAGATAGCTCGATCCGGTGTCGCGCAGGACATCGATCAGCTTGTCGTTGTTCAGATCGAGCAACCGGGTCTTGGTATCTTCGAAGCCGAAGCGCGGCGCCGCCCCCGCGCTCACCCAGTCCGTTTCCTCCCAGGCCAGCGCACCTTGGTTTTTGAAATAACCGAACTCATTGCTACCCTTAACGAAGAGGTCGGAGCGGCCGTCTCCGTTCATGTCCGCCATCAGTACGCCGTTGGTCTGTAGGGTGCGCCGCGGGGATAGTTGAGGCTCCACCGGACCCGCGGCCCAGTCACCGCGCCCTCGGTTCAGATAGAACCGGTGCGGGCTGTTACCGATCGGTGTGTAGAACACATCCGGCAGGCCGTCGCCGTCGATATCGACCAGGTCCACGTTGGGGTTGGTTAGATACACCGGGCGCGGCGGCGGCTCGCCCATCGCTGCCGTGCGCGCCAGGGTTCGATCAAAAACACTGTAGTCGAACGACAGCGGCGGCAGCGTACTGGCCCCGTCGGCGCCAACCTGCACGATGCGCTGCGGTAGCGAGGGGGCTCCATCCCCGTACTCAATACGATAGGCCCGCACCAAGACGCCAAAGCTGCGCATCTCGATAGTGCTCAGACGCCTGGCGGTGACGATACGGGAGCGGCTGCGGTAGTCCATCACCGCGTCCGGTCGGGCCTGGTAGCTGAAATGAATCGACTTGTCATCCGTTGCGGAGGCGAGGGCGTAGCGGATTTCGGTGAGGTAGACCTGCCCGTCGGCCTGTTCGTAGCCGTACAGGATGGCATTGCCGTTACGGTCCTCGGAGCGCTTCAGCCGCCACTCGAAGGTGCCGCGGGGGGTATCGAGCCGCGATTCGGCCCCGGTGCCGAACCAGTGCCGGGTACCGTTACGCTCCCAGACCGTGAAGCCCGCGCCGGTTCGGTGCACCTTGAGAAATGCCCCTTCGATCTTGGCCCGATAGAGCCCGCCGCCCTGCGGGACTAACTCCCCGGCGACGGAGTGCAGCAGTAAATCGTCATCGGTATAGGCCGGCAAGCCCTTGTCGGTCTGGCGCTGGAGCCAGGGGATATCGAGCCGCCAGCCGAGTCCGACGGGGCCGTTGCCATAGCCGCTGTTGTAGACCAGTGCCAGGTCGGGTTGGAATCCGGCCACCCCGGGCGGGACGGCGAGGCGCACCCGGTAAGCCGCGGTGCCGGTGTTCAACTGGGGCTCGAAGGACTCGCCCAACCCCTCGATCGACCCCGGCCCTTTGGGCAGGGATAGCACCGAAGGCTCCACCCCGGACTTGTTTGCCCCCCAGGTTGTGAGCGGCAAGAGCAGCAACCACAGCGCGAGACGTGCGTATCGCCGCGTAGGGTTGGGGCTTCTTGTATGGCTCGTGTTCATGGGTGGGGCTGCTCGCAGGAAAACCTTCTGCCACTGCCGCTATTGGGTCGAGCCGATGACATCAATGGTGATCATGATGTCAGCGAGCTTGGACCAATCGAGTGCCTCGCGGACGCCCACGTCCTTTACTTCCAGGCTCCAGTTGGATGCGGTGACGCTACGGCCCAGGAGCCCGTTGTTCCACATCACCCCAGGGTCAGGATCCGCGGCGATGAAGAGCCCGTTGCGATTACTCGACAGCACCGCCTTGGCGCCGAACATCGTGTCCGCGTTCTGGCCCTGCATGTTGAGATACTCACCCACCGGGATGTACTCGGCCGGGGCAGTGCCAGCGCGACGCAGGGTCGATGCGCCCTTCTGTTCGATGGTGATTCGGGGCTGCCAGTAGGTACCGCCCTGGCTGCTGTCGAAGTTCACTGCAACACCATTTGCCTGCACCGGATCGCATCGTTGCGCCGTGCCATACCAGGCCTTGGTGTTGTAGAGTCCAAGCCAGGCGATGGCCGGGTCTTGCAGCGAGGTCGAGAAGGCGATCCGCAGGACCTTGCGCCCATTCTCAGGATCATCCGCCAGTTGGCGGTTCAGATAGCCTTGCCATTCGCGTTGCCGCCGCGTCTCGCGGCACCGGGCGCGCTCTGTTGGCTGCGGCAGTGCGGCGCAGCTGGGATCAAGTGCGTCGATATAGACGTCGGTCAGGCCCAGGATGTCCCACACCAGGCTCAGTTCTACCGTACCCAATTGCACCGAGCCCCAGGGGCAGGTGTCATAGACCTCCAGCCGGTCATTGAAGCGGTCGAGATCGACGACATCTTGCATCTTGTATAGATCAGTGAGAGGCTGTCTAAGAACCATTTTGAGATAGAGGCTTACTTAACGGCTAATAAATACGGCGTTTGATTATTGCAGATCTGCCGAAGAAGCAAGCGTCCGGATGCAATATAAACCTGCGTTTCGCTTGAAGTCGGTTTGCGCT
>NZ_CAJAXH010000128.1 GCF_903946935.1 uncultured Thiodictyon sp. | reverse complement strand
TGGTGTTTTAGTCGGCTTCAGACGATACCGCCTGCGTCCCGCTGCCGCCAACTCTACGTTGACCTTACGCACCCGCGCCGGACACCTAACCAGGCCATTCATGCGGGTTTCCATCAGGCCAAAAATGGCCAAAGTCGAGATGGCGTTCCCTGAGCATTTCAGTGGCGAGCACTGCCAGGCGGCGATAACGACGGCTCATCGGTGGAGGAACGAGGTCAATTGGGACGCCTACCTCACCGACACCGACCAAGGACGGCTGTGCGCGAAGAAAGCAAGCCAAACAGCGGCGGGCATGCAACCATGAGGCTTGACGCGGCACTGGTCCGCCAACACGCCCGGGGCCACTGGAATGGCATCCTCGGCCGTCTGGCGCCGACCCTCGACGAGGCCCTGTCCCGTCCCGGACGGCACGTCCCCTGTCCCGTCCATGGCGGACGGGACGGGCTGCGGGTATTTAAGGATGTGAGCGAGAGCGGGGGAGGGATCTGCAACACCTGCGGGCCCTTCCACGACGGATTCGCCCTCCTGATGTGGGCAAACGACTGGCGTTTCCCAGAGGCGCTGGAAGCCGTGGCATACGCGCTCGGCCTGAGTGTCGGTGGCGCTTCGGCCGCACCGATACCCCGCGCGCAACCAACCCCGATGGTGGCGCAACGCCAGGACGTGGCGGTCACCGAGGCGGCCCTCCGGCGGGTCTGGTCGGAAACGCTCGATCCGACGGATCCGGCGGCACTGCCGCTTCAGCGGTATTTTCAGTCCCGCGGGATTAGAGCGATGCCGGACGCCAACGTCGTCCGCTTTCACCCCGCCCTGGGGTACTACGAGGATCGGGTGAGAACAGGAATCTACCCGGCGATCATCAGCCGGGTTAGCGACGCCCAGGGACGGCCAGTGTCGTTGCACCGGACCTATCTGACCACGGCAGGCGGGAAGGCACCGGTGTGCAGCCCAAAGAAGATGATGATGCCGTGCGGGCCCCTGATGGGTGGTGCCATCAGGCTCTTTCCCGTCGGCCCGCTGTTAGGGATCGCCGAAGGCATTGAAACCGCGTTGGCGGTCAGGCAACGAACGGGGACCCCGGTTTGGGCCGGCGTCTCCGACCGTGTGATGGAAAACTGGGAGCCACCGCCCGGGATCGACGTGGTCTTCATTTGGGCGGATAAGGACCGATCCGGGGCCGGAGAAGCCGCCGCCAACGGGCTGCAAGCGCGGCTGCGGACCCGCGGGATTGCGGGGATCATCCATGTGCCCCACGGCCCCATCCCGGCAGGCACCAAGTCACTCGACTGGGCGGATGTTTGGCGGTTCAACAATTTAGCGGTGGCATAGCCCATCGTGCTACGGTCTTTTCAATCCCCATGGCGTTGCCGTGGGGGTTGCTCTTTTTTGGGTACTCCCCCGGCGAATCAGGGGATCGTTGCGGGAAAGATCACCAACATGAGCGGCCACGCATCCGGGGTCCCTCCGCCCTGGGCACGGCTTTCGATGCCGACATCATCCGTCGCGACTTGGCCGACACACGGCTGAAAAATCCCGAGCCCTCAGCGACGGCGGCCAGGAATGACGTTAGCCAGGGATATCGCCACCGCCGGGCACATGGCAGGCGCAGAGTTCTTGTCTCCGGTATTGCGAATCTTGGATAATGAGTCACCAGACTTCCTTCTGGGGTGTCAGCGATGACCCGCGTCAGGGGGCGAATAAAGGCGATGGTGACCAACCCACACGATCGACGGGTGGACCTGGAATCAGCGCTTCTCGGGGGTGGCCATGTATCGTTGGATTCACGAGACCAAGAATCGCTACTACCAGGCACACCTACTCCAGGATCTGTTCGGCGAGTGGACCCTGGTCAGAGTCTGGGGCGGACTGGGATCGCACCAGGGCGCGGTGCGCACCACGGGCGTGTCATCCTATGCCGATGGACTGGCGCAGATCCAAGCGATCGGAAAGCGGCGTCAGCAGCACGGCTATCTCCCCGTGGTGGACGCGTATCCAGAACAGAACGGGTAGGGCGCTCCACATGTTCTACGAGAAGACGACCGATGCGGCGCGCAACTCGGGCCACAGGCGGTGGCGAAACCCTGTCACAGCGCCGTTGGGGTGCCAACAGCGGCTACCGAGGACTCAGCAAGAAGGAGAGATCGCCCCGTACGTCGGGTTCGACGTCCGATCGGACATCGTGGATCATGGCGGTCGCCGCCGCCTGCGTCGGAAACGGGTGTCGGCGCACGGGTTGGCGAATAATTCGGTACCTCGACAGCCGCAGACCACTGACGACATGCCCAAGAAGCCCAAGCCCAAGTATCCGCGCGCCCGCCTATCGCCAGCCAAGGACCAGATCCTGGTCATCGCCATCACGCACGAATCGGTGGTGACGCACGACATCCGTCCCCTGCTCGACAAGCTCTTGCCGCTGGCCGCTACCCGTGAGATCGCCATGCGCTGGGAAGGCAAGGTGACTTTCTACTTCGACGGCTGGGATAACGACCCGCGCGAGACCGCGGAGATCCCTGAGATCCGCGCCTACTTCATGGACATGACGGCCGAGTTCCCTTACTGGTTCCACTTCGTGGAGAAGGTCGGTGATACCTTCTGGCACGTCCTGCGTCTGCTGTGCCGGGGCCACCGGGAGCAGGTCCAGGGGGGGATGATCGGCTGGCAATTCGATGACCCGAAAGAATTGCTCCGCCAGATCGATCTGCAGTTTGGGTACATGAACGGACTGTACGAACAGCTGCGCCTGCCGCGGGAGATGCACCAGCGGGTCTCGCAGGAAGTTGCGCAATTGATCGAGTGCTCGCTCCAATGATCGCTTCCGCACAATAAGCTTGAGAAAATCAAAGATGGCATTGAAAATCTTTACTCGTATCGCTTCGACCTTCTTCGCCCTGATTCTTGGATGGGCTTCTGCTACTGTTGCTCAAGACGCGCTTATCACGGTATCATTCACAAACAAATCGAGTAACACCCTGCACTGTGGGATGTTGAGTAACGGCGAGTATTTCCCCTTCTTGCTGCTTGAGGGGAAAACCGAGAAGCGTTTCGATGAGTTCGCTTCAGGCGCAAAGCTTCGTTGCCAGATAGATCTAGCGAAAAATTCTTACACCATCCTGACGTATTTCGAGGTCAAAACTCCTGGAGCCTATGAGTTTTTGCTGGAAAAAGTACCATGCACCGGTTGCCGTACCGCGGGCGAGTGGCGATGGGCTACTATTGTTGTTGACCCACATGGCAAAGCGGATTATCTCCACGTCTACGATCAGCCGAAAGCGATTTCTCCTGCTCCATCCCTGACATGGTCATCTGCTACTACTGTGGGTCAGCTTAGTAGTGATTGCCGGGCGTTGCTGTCAAATTGCGGGCAGTACAATTGCGTAATGGTAAGAACGACCAAGACAAGCACATGCATAGGCGATTGCGTTAGAAAGTTTGTAGACAGGCTATCGGCGGCAAATATTAGTGCCCGTATGACGGCAGCCGATGCAGACGCTTCTGCAGCGTGCATCGGATTCCGAGCAGACTTAGGAGGAACAAAGGCCGGCGCGGAATGTCTCGCCGGTATTCTCGGCGCACCTTATCGCATCGGGAATTGCATTGCCGACGGCTATCGATACAATCTCAAGCTTGAATAGCAGAGATGCTGTAGACGAGGTATCCGCGGAAACACGGCAATGGGGAACCATGAACAAGAACCGACTTGAGGCCTTCAGCGATGGCGTGCTGGCCATCATCATTACGATTATGGTGCTGGAACTCAAGGTACCCCACGACGCCAGCTATGCTGCGCTACTACCCCTGTGGCCGGTGTTCCTGTGCTACGTGTTGAGCTTCCTCTACATCGGCATCTATTGGAACAACCATCACCACCTCTTGCATGCCGCGCGACGCGTCACCGGCGCAGCACTCTGGGCAAACCTGCACCTGCTGTTCTGGCTGTCGCTACTGCCTTTCGTCACCGGCTGGATGGGGGAGAATCACTTCGCGCCGCTGCCGACTGCGCTCTATGGCGTCGTGTTGTTGATGGCCGGTGCGGCCTATTGGATACTGGTCCACGTGTTGATCGCTGGCGAAGGTACCGACTCGCTGTTGGCCCGCGCCATCGGCAGGGACCGCAAGGGGACCGCATCGGTGATCATCTACGCCATCGCCATTCCCGTCGCGGTAATCGTTCAGACCCCCCCCTTCCGGAACGCGGTGGCGTGGGGGCATTGTGTTGGAGGATAGCACCCCAACAGTTGGTGGCGTCGCGGGGACCCCACCGTTCAGCCTGACGCGCACATGAAACTCGACCGACACGAT
>NZ_CAJAXH010000127.1 GCF_903946935.1 uncultured Thiodictyon sp. | reverse complement strand
GCGGCTTTCTCGGGCGCAAGGGCGACGGCGAGCCCGGCCTGAAGACGATTTGGCTCGGCCTTCAGCGCGTCATGGACTTCGCCGCTGGGATCAAATTTGCCAGAGAGGCTCATGAGTTATGAGATGTGTGTAATGGGATGGCCTGCAGGACCTCTTCCACCTTGGCCTCGTCGAACGGGACTTGGGCTTTCTCCTCTTTCAGCACGGTGACCTTGACGCGGTCTGACAACGCGCCGCGGTAGGTCTCCAGCACCGCCGGATCGAGCTCAGGGACCAGTTCAGCCAACGCGTCCTTGTAGGCGATGAGGCCGCGCTGGGAATACCGCAGGACCTTGATGCCCGCCGTCTCGGCCACGAGGAAGTCGCCCATCATGGCGACCATGGACTCTTCGATGACATCCATGCTGGCCTTCAGCTTCTTGACCTGATTGTCGAGGTCCGCCTTGGCGGCAGCCGCCTTGCGGTACTCGGCCGCTCGTAAGGTCCAGGTCTCCAGTTCCTTGGCCTTCGGCGTATACAGGTCACGCTCCGGGTCTCTGGGCGGCTCCTTCTTGTTCTGAATCTGCGCCCAGAAGTCCAGACATCCCGGAACCAGCGTCTGCGCGATGAATACGTCATCGCGTTCCACCTCAAACTCCACCATAGCGCCCGGTCCGTAGTAGAACACCAGCCATCCCAGGGTCTGTCCGGACACATAGAGCTGGGTCTGGACCTGTGGGTAGTAGAGCTTGAACGCGGTCGACTCCCGGCCCAGATCCAGCACCTCGGTGTAGACCTTCTGACACGACACCTTCAGCTCAACCGGGCGGCCATTGTCATCAATGCCGTCAAAGGACGCCCGGATCAGTGGTTGTTCCTCAGATTCCCCGCAGAGGGCCAGCAGCATCGTGTCGTGCTTTTCCTCGAACGCCCAACGCACGGCGTCCTCACCGCCGGTTCCCTTGTTGCGGAACCAGTCGCTTGAAAGCTCCGCTTCCGAACGCACCAGCCCGGTCTTTTCCGCCCATAAACGCCAGGGCGTTTTATAAGGCGATAGTCCGAGCAGAATGGCGACATCCGAGGCGGATACTCCACCAGCCCGCCACTCCAGCCACGCGGGCGTCCGCTGGGGTAGATCGATCACTTTCATGGTTCGGTGCTCCTACTAAAAGGAAGGGGCACCATCCCCCAAGGGGCAGCGGGTGCCCCTTGGGGTGGGTCTAAACATCGATGTACGACCGCCGTCCATGGCGGTCTGACGTGTCGCTCAGGCGGCCTGTGCCTGAGCCTCCTTGACGGAGGCCTCAGCTGCCGTGGTCAGCGCTTGGAGGGCAAGGGCCAGATGGTCGCCGCTGAAACGCGACCGCGCATACTCCTCGGCCTGCCCCCATGCCTTCGTGGTGGTCGCTCGTGCCACGAGTTTCTTGATCTGTGCCTGGACGGCCTCATCGATGGCCGTGGTCTTGGCCTGGTCAGTCAGGGGGATCGTCTCAGTCGCAGGCTGGTCAACAGGGGCTGCCACAGCCGCCACCACCTTTGAAACGGTTGGCACCGTGACCTGGGCCGTGACCCGTGTGGATTCGATGACGGACGCCATGGGTACGGAGTCCACCTCGATCACCTTTCCGGCCATTTCCTCGGCCGTATACTCGCCCGCCTCTTCCGGGAACGCCGCCCGCAGGGACGCGGCTTTGGCGCACTTCAGCAGTTGCCCGCGGGGACGCTTCTGCCACATCTCATTGGGGATCGGGGACCTACCTTGACGCGCATAGGCTTCCTCCCAGAAGACCATTTCCGAGAAGGGACAACGGACCCCGTTCACCAGGCGGTAAACGGTGACTTCGGCCCACTCCGGAAAGGTGACGGTCGCCTGGACTTCCACCCATTGCTCGTTGCGCTTCACCGTACCGGAGAAGGTCTTGGTCTGGTCAGGACCAAACCGCGGCGAATCCAGCCCGGCCCAGAGTCCGGTCCGCGCGGCCGTAATTTGCACTTCGGTGATACTCGGCCAGACCGTCTCGACATACCGTCGTAGCGCGCTCGACCACATGGGTACGACGTGGACCGGACGCTTCATGATGTCCAAGCCACGGGCCTGGCAGTATCTGACCGCCAGAATGATCCCTTCGGGGGTGTCGGCCGATGGGAAAATGCTGTCGGTGAGGACCGCCCAGGTGCCAGGGTCGAGCCCGATCTCGGCCAGGACGGCGGTGGCCACAGGGATGCGGCAAGGGATTGCGCCGGTGCCGGGAACGACTGCTAATGGGTTCTTCTTGATGGGTGCCATGGTGTGTCTCCGAGGGTTGATGACCTGGGGAGACGCACCACTCCCCCAGGGGAGTGACAGGTTCCCCGGGTAATGGCTTGGATGTCGCCAGCGCCGACGTTAGCTTCTGGCGTTGCGCCGACGCAGGTAGGTTGGGACGTCGTATTCAGGTCCCCAGGCGCAGGAATGTTCGCGTGTCGACGGCAAGGACTGCTTCACGGTGCGACTGACAAACGCGCGTCGCCAGAGGACCGTGGCGACAACGCCGCAGCCGAAAGCGATCAATAGATCAATCATGATGCTGGTCTCCTCGGTTCAATGAACCCGAGGAGACAAACACCCCCGTGTGGGAGAGCAGGTCTCCCCGGGGAAGTGAATGAAATCGGCTCCCTAAAACGGGATATCATCCTCAAACGGCATGCCGCCACTCTGGTCAGGCGGAGCCGGCTCATTACGCGCAGCCGGGCGCTGCTGCGTCCCTGCCCTATTCGTTGACTGAGTTTCGGATTCGCTGGCCGGGCGGCCATCGAGCATTTGCATGGTCCCGCCCATGCTGACGATGACCTCCGTGGTATAGCGATCCTGACCCTCCTTGTCCTGCCATTTCTTGGTGCGCAACTGCCCTTCCACGTAGATCTTTGAACCCTTGTGGAGGTATTGTTTGACGATCTCGGCCAACTTGCCGAAGAACACCACGCGATGCCATTCGGTGCGTTCCTGGGTCTCGCCGGTTGTCTTGTCCTTCCAGGACTCACTGGTTGCGAGACTCACATTGGCGACGGCGTCGCCACTCTGCATGTAGCGCACATCCGGTTCAGCGCCGAGATTGCCGATCAGGATGACTTTGTTCACGCCTCTGGACATGATTTCCTCCGGGGGAATGCAGGGGCGCAACACCCCAAAGGGGCACTGTGCCCCGGTGGGGTGGGTCGATGGGGTATTGGGTTTGGCTGTTCTTGTGAAGCGCTCAGCTGGCGCTATGCGCGTCTCCACCATAGGAGACACGACAATCCGACTGTCCATTGCGGACCACGGGCGCGCAGTTGCGGCAGGATCGCAAGGGACAGGGGAAAGCAGGTTTCAGGGGAACAGCAAATCGCGCAGCACGCCCGGACTCAGGGCGAGGCGAATTGGCGGGATCTTGGGCACAACGTGGACGTGCCGAACGCTTGGAACTGGCTGGATGCGTATGGAGTGTGGCGCGGGGACAAAAGGCAGCGCGCCAGGGTATCGGCAGATGAGACTCGTTGATGGCTTGCTCTTCCGGGGTCCACATCGCCCCGGGCGGCCAGCTACCGCATAGTCCGCTTTGTAGCGCATTTCAAAGGCGGTTGCAAGCGTCTGCCGGGGCATTTTCCCGACCACCACCGGCATCGTCAACGGCTTCCCGCAAAGCCCCCCTTTTTGCGAACCTTCAGCGGCTTACCAGCAGGCCGTGGGTGGCCTACCGTGGCAGTACCCGAATCTTTCACCACCACGCGGACCCACACCATGGCCGAACCCCGCCGTTCAAAACGCCCCATCCAGGACTCCCGCTTCAGCCGCCCGGTCTTTGAGGAGACCATTACCATCCACTCCTCCCACGCGCAGCGCATCCTGGATCGCGGCTATTACCGTGTCGCGGCGGCCCTGTACGCCATCGACGTGGTCCTGCGTATCATCGGCGACCATGACGAGATGGATGCCGTCGAGGGCCTGGTCAATGGGCATATCCAGACCTTCGCGACGGCCATGGATGATGAAAACAAGCGACTGATGATCCTTCGCGACCAAAGCGGGAGCACCCGCACGGTCAAATACACGCGCCCGATTACGCTGCGGATTCAAATCTCCTCACCCCAGATGGCGCAGTACACCCTGCTGATCCAGGAGCTCGACCGGCTCATGATGGCCATCGATTCGCTCTGGATGAATGCCGTCCTGACCAGCAAGCAGAAGGCCATGGCCGGCTACGACTGGCGGGTCGCGTTACTGCGCATCGGGCGTGAGATCATGACCCTGGAGCGGCGCGCCCGGGACGCGGCAGCGCGCTACGGGAAGGCCGATGAAGTGGCGGCAGCGACCGCAGAAACGGACGTCGTGGTCGAGCACGACGCCGACCCTACCCCATCGCCGCAATCCCTTTCTTGATCCGCGCGGCCAGTTCCCGCCGGTTGTAGTCCCGGCCAGCCTTCACCCGGATCAGGGGAACGCGGGCCTGGGCAAAGGCCCGATCCACGAAGGCATCCCGGTCGCGTCGGTCCCTGCGGTCGTGGGTCCGGTCGTCGAGTTCCAGGGCGGCCTCGATGACCCCGGTGACGCGATCCACCAGCACGTAGTCCACATGCTTGGAGGACACCTTGCTGAAGGCGCGCCACCAGGCACGCCGGTTCACGGTCTTCTTCGGACTGAGCACGTCCGCGATCCGGACCTTGGCAAAAATCCGGTACTCCGACCCGGTCGTCTCTTCGAGAACCCGGAAAAAAGCCCACTCCGCGGGCGAAAACAGCCGCTCCTGGCGCTCGTAGCGGGGTGGGCGCAGCAACAACGTGACCCCGACGATCAGCAACACCAGCGCCGCCGCGACGGCGAGCAGGATGGCCGGAGACAGTGCCGCCAGGTGGGCCAGTTTGAGGAGGAGGTCTTGAGGCATCAGTGGTCCAAAAAGTCAGTGCATGGATGAGTTGATCAGCGGTTCACTTGGGCAACGCCTGGGTCCCGTTCCACAGTTGCCGCTCCGCCGCGCCCCGCGCCTGATCCGAGTCCATGCCGCTCACGCGATCGACCGAGCGGACCTCGGCGTTCGGGCGCCCGGCCTTGGTTGCCAGGTCGCTCCCGGTGCCCGTGAGGGCTTCGATCCCCATCGCGTTCATGTTGGGATAGTGACCGGTTTGGACCAGCAGCGCCATCCACTCGTCAAGGTTGACCGCGCTCCAGTCGATCCGCTGGAAATCGCTCACGTTCACACCCTCGCAGTCGGGCTGCTTGGGCGTCCCCCAGCCGCGTCCCAGTTGGGGGCGGACTTGCTCGTTCATGATGCGTCCCAGCGGCGAGCCAAAACAGCAATAGGAATCGCGCTTCTCGACACAGTAGCCCAGCGTGCGTGAGCGGCAATAGCCACCGACGAACACACAGGACTTCAGGTCACGCTTGGCACCCAACTCGAATTCGCTTTGCTCGCACTTCCAGATGATCTTGATCAGGATCATCACGACCTGATAGATCAGATAGGCCCACATGACCACGCTGATGATACAGGCCAGCATCGGCGCCAATGCAACCCCCGCGGACACCACCCCACCCGATACCGCCGGGCCACCGGCCGCGCTGACGAACAGGGTGTTGGCCGCCGCTTCCCCAAAGATGTTGGCAGTCCATTCGGCGGCCTTCATCATGAGCTGTTGCGTGGCTTCACTGAGCGCCGTTTTCAGCGCGTTTTCGCTGACCGTGGAACTGGTCTGCCCCATGAAGGTATTGGCGGCGGACGTGAACTGCTGGCTCACCGCGCTGTACGCATCGGAGACCGGACCGGTCAGCGTCTCCCAGGCACCGCGCACCGCACTGCTGCTGTCCAGGCCCAGGATGGCATTATTGATCTTGCTCATGGCGAACACGAGGTCCATGTAATCGCCCAGCGAGGCATTGCCGGGCGACGTGCAGCAGTTGACGATGCCACTCACCGCCCGTTTGCATTCGCGGGCCTCGCCCGGAAAGACGACACACCGGCCACCGGGTACGCATTCCATGTCCGCGGCCGACATCTGGGCGGCCTGGAGCGCCACCGCGGCCTTGGCGAAATCGGTGGATTGCTCGCTGGGGAAGCTGGCGCACTCGGTGCCGACGCAGCGGACCGGGGTTGCCGGCACCGTGGCCGTCGGGAGCGTGACCGGCCCGGCACAGTCCACGCGGGAGGTCCGCGTCACAATCGGCACACTGGCCCGGGTGCCGCAGTCCCAGGTCTCCTCGAACACATGGCAGGTCCCGTCCGGTCCGGTGGCCCCGTCCACGCAGGCACGGCGCACGAAGGTACAGGCGGCATCCGCCTCGATCGCGGCACAACTGTTCGTCGTGCCGGCGTTGGTGGGACACTGCGTCTCGCCTTTGGGGTCGACCCAGCAGTCCATCGCGCCCTTATAGAAGGACCCGCAGGTCGCATTGATGCTGGTGCCGAGACATCCCCCGCCACCGGCCGGGGTGGTGCAAGTGGCGACGATGCGGCAAAAGGGGTCGGTGTTCCTGACCGTCAGTGCCTGGAGACATTCCGGCGGCTGTATCGACCACTGGCCGTTGAGGGGATCGAGGTCCTGCACCCCGATCATGACGGCGAAGCAGGCGATGGGTTGGTCGCCTGGGTCATTTTGCAGCGGCGCCGGATACAATCCCGGATAGGGCGGGCAGCTATAGAGCGTCTGGCCCGACGCGGTCGCCGTACAGTTGAAGTCCGGTGGCGGCGTGGGCAGGCGTTCGCAGATCCGATAGTCCGGCACATGCAGCGTCCGCAAACCCTGGGTGAACTGGTTGTGCAGGCTGCAATCGGCGAAGGTCTTGGTGATGTTCCCGAGGTTGTTGGCGAGCGCATCGGTCGGCTGCCACGCCGCCTGGCTGCTGATGTCCAAGTGGGGACGGTCGACCCCGTCGCGCAGTGCGCGGTAGGCGTCGCCCGCCGATGACTGGCTTTGGAGCAGGTCACGCTGGGCATTCTGGCCGGCCGTGACGGTGGCGTCGTGATTGCCGAAATAGGCACCGAAGGCCGCGCTGTTGCCGCCGTTGCTACCGGGAAACAGCGTCTGGATCGCGATGGGTCCGCCGGCGTTCGCCGGGAACTGCACCGCACCGCCCGCCGCGTTCGGGACCGTGGCGGTGGTTCGTGTCTGCGTGCCGATGGCCTCACCCGCCTGCGCGGCATCACGAAAGGCATCGCCCCACACCAGCGCCCAGGGGGTCCAGCTGACCGAGAGGCTCACGACCGCCACGATCAGGCGGCGACCCCAGACCCAACCGCCTGACCTATTCATAGATGGCACAGCAGTCACTCCAACGCCACAACAGATACAGCTGGTGCTCACCGGGCCCGGGGATCGTGCGCGACTCACCCCAAGTGAAGGTACTTTGGCCGATCACGTGGGCCTTTTGCGTCTCAGGGAGCGGGTAGAACATCGTGAGCTTGTAGGCGCTCTTCTTGACGAAGAAGTCGATCGGGGCCTTGCACACGGCATCATTGCCCATGGTCCTTCGCGCCATCCCCCGCCGGTGCAGCGCCGCCAGCGACCGCACGGCCGCCAGGCTCGTCTCGCGCGGGTCCGATCCCAGGTTGGGCTGCACGCCGGTGAAGGGGTAGAGATTGCCCCAGGTGCCGGCGCACCAGAACAGCGAGTCGATGGGCGACCCGGCGGTGGCGGCCGTCGCATCGGCGAGACAGGCGGCCTGGGCCACCGGATTGGCCAGCCAGGCGGCCTCCGGGTTGGTAAAGAAGGCCAGTTCGCCGTTGTTCCAGGTCGGATCGAGTTCGGACAGGTACAGGATGTCGAAGTCCGTCAGCCCGTCGGCGTTGCATTTCCGATCCCAGAACAGATCGAGCAGGATCAGCAACGGAAACGAGTACCAGTGGTAATGCCAGAAGGCGATATCGGTGGAATCGTAGGCGCTCTTGCCTTCGGTCCCGATCAGGCGGCGGCTGCCCATGGGCAGGCGGGAACCACCCAGCGCGGCCGAACACCCCGGGGCGTGGGTCAGCTCGATGATGCGCGCCGGCTCCCACATGCCGATGGTGAATCCGGCCCCGGTGGCGCACCCGCAAAAGGCGGAGGTCGCCGCCCCGGCCGGGACCTGACCGCCGCCGATGGGTAGCCCCGCGATGCGCACCGGGAACAGGCAGGCCCAGCAGATGTCGGTCATCAGCTTGCCGGAGAACAGGTCCGCACTCGGACACCCGGGATCGGCGGCCTGACTCAGCCGCGGCGTGGTGCCGGCGAGCGTGAGGCAGACGCCCAGCCATAGGCTCAACAACGGCCGCCCGTGGCCGGGTAACCTGGTATTCGCCAACGCGCTCATTGTTTGGACTCCATTGGCTGCCCCATCGGCAGGCCATCGGGCAGCACCTCATGGACGACGAACACCCGCCCCCGGGCTTCGACCAGCGCGGGCACCCGCTCCAAGGCGAAGCGGGTACGCACGTCGGGTGTGAGGAGATACACCGGCTCATCAAGTCGGTCCTCGACGGCGCGCAGACCGTCCCAGCCCTGGTCGCGGTCGAACCGGGTCGCCAAGTACAGCGGGCGCTGCGGACTGTCGGTCTCCCCCAGACGGCGGGCGGTCTCCACCTGGCGTGGGTCGGAGGCATCAAAGACGATCAGGCGGTGAGTGAAGGGCACATGGTCCAGCGGATTGACGCTCGCGCCGGCCTGGATGACCTTGGTCCCGTCAGGCAGCAGCACGTCGGCGCTCGCGGTGACGGTCGGATCGATGGTGCGCTCGCGCGGTTCGGTCACCACGGGCAGGGTGTCGAAGGTCGCGCGCTGCCAATAGCGCTTGATCGCCCCTTCGCGCAACGTGTCCATGTCCAAGGCGGCCACCCGGCGTTGCAGCTCCTCGATCAGGTCCACCTCGCTGATCGCGACGGCCGGGCCGCGGACCCCCAAGTCACCCCGCGCACCGCCCTGGAGCTGCTCGCGTAGCCAGGCGGGGGCGGTCAGGCCTGTCACCCGCGCCAGTTCGCCGTCGGGACCGCGGGCGATCAGCAACGGGACCACGGTCGCGCCGGCCTCGCGAAACACCGTGGGGTCGATCTCGACGGCCGGCACCGGATCGATGCCATCCAGGAGCGCATGAATCGCCTTGATCATGTCCATCAGGCGCTCGCCGGGGGCGACCCCGCGAAACAGGAAGCGCACATCCCGACCGCTGGCCGCGCGGAAGATGGCCCGCAGCGCCTCGGTCCCGAGGCTGCGGGACACCAGCACGGTGTAGGTCACGCCAGGCGGCTCGGCCGGACGCGCCATCGGCTCGGCGGCGGCCTGACCGGTCCCGCACAGTTGCCCCAGGTCCTTGCAGGCCGACACCGCCGGTGGAGCCTCCTGCATCCGCGACAGGGCCTCGCGCCCCAGGTCGTCACCGGCCGCGGCACCCGCCGTCTCAGGCGCCAGGCCCAACCAGCTGGGCGGTGGCGTCGTGCGCGCCGTCGCGTCGAGCGCTTGCGCCTGATCCCGGATGGCACGCAGTCCCAGTGGATCGGCTGTGGGGGCCGCCTGCACCGGGTGCGCGAGGGCGAGGATCAGCGCGACGACTGGGCTAAAACAACGCATACGCCCTCCCGCCGATCTGGACGATCGGCAGTGGCCCCCAATAGCGCGAGTCGAAGCTGTCGGGGGTATCACCCATCACCCACACCGCATCACCGGGCAAAATCACCTGGCGGGCGAAGGCGCCCGGCGGCTGGTGCAAGGCGGCGGCCAGCGCGAGCCCCTCGCCTACCGTGACGCCGTTGACCGTGGTCCGCTCCGCCCCAACGATCACCTGATCCCCCGGCAGCCCCCTCAGGCGTTTGACCACGCGCTGGCCGGGACCGAAGAACGGGGCCATGGCGTCACCGGCGAAGAAGCCGTAGGTCGCACCGCGGACCAGTGCCCGGTCATGCCGGTCGATCAGCCACACGCTGTACGGTGGCAGGCACTTCTGCACCTGACTGTCGATCCCGACCCGGAAGCGGGTCCCCAGATAGAGCCCGAGGGCCGCCAGGACCAAGAGTCCCAGTCCGGCGCGGACGACGAAGGTCCGGGAGGCCATGCGGTTCGTCACGGACGGCCCCCTGCGTCGGCGTCGGCCGGTGGCGGCGCGGTACGCAGGACCAGCCCGGCCGGCGCGGCGACGACCGCCTGCGGATCGAGCACCAGCACCCCGCCATCGGCCAGGCGCCGGGCCAGGTCGCGTTGCCGGGTGATCGCCGGACCGACCTGCGTGGCCGGCAACCCGCGCAGGACACCCGCGGAATCGAGGATCAGCACAGGCGGCCGGGTGGCGAGCTCGCCGAGCAGCGGACGCACGGCCAGGAGCGCGCCGAGGTAGCCACTTGCAAGGATGGCCAGCGCCATCACCAGCAGCAACCACCACCCGGACCCCCGTGGCCACGACATCCACACCGGCTTGGGCGCCGGCATCAGCATCTTATCCATCGGCTTGACTCCCCAGCAGTTGGTTGATGGCATCGCGCACCGAAAGGCCTTCCTGGCGCAGTTTGCGAATGGCGGCCACGTCGTTCGGCCGGGTCGAGTACAGGAGCCGGCGGAAGGGGTCCACCACCAGCCGGCCGATCCCCGCCCCGCGGTCGGTCAGGGTCATGATTTCCGAATAGGCCCCGGGGACGGTGTGGACCGACTTCAGCAGTTCGACCCCGCCCGTCGTCATCGGCAGGCGGTTCTCGGCGTGGAGTTGGTCGATGGCCTGCGAGGGTTGCGCGAGCAGCAGCGTGTGGGCGCTGTTGTCGGCGATGGCCCGCCCGGTGGGGTTGTTGTAGAGGTCGTTGAGCGACTGGGTGACCGTGATCGCCGCGCCGTTGTACTTGCGGAAGCGCCGGTAACCGGCCTCGATGAACTTCGCCACATCGCCGTGGGTCAGGAGATCCCAGGCCTCGTCGATGAAGACCAGCTTGGGCTGACCGCGCTCCCCCAGGTACATGACCTGCTGGATCTGGTAGATCAGGATCAGCAGGATGACCTGCTGGAGGTGTTTGCGCCCCTTCAGCTCTTCGAGCTCCAGGACCACCAGGTTCGCCTCGAACTGGATGCTGTTCGCCCCGGAGAAGAAGCGGCCATACTCGCCCTGCGCGGTGAACGGATAGAGCTGCTCACCCACATCGCGCAGGCGCGTGTCCTCGGCCCCGGCGAGTTCGCCTGCGATGGCGTCGATGTCCATCGCGGCGCCCATCCGATCCCAGACCGCCTTGAGCACCCGCTTGAGCCCGGCACTCTGGATGTCGAGCAGCGGCTGGGTCGGGGCGGCCATGGCCGTGACCAGGGCACAGACCACGTCGGCCTCCTCCTCCCAGCTGCCGATGAGGCCGAAGGGGTTGACCGAGAGGTGCGCGTCCCGGGTGAAGGCCACGAACTGCCCGCCCAGCGCCTCGCACAGATTCTCGTAGCTGCGCCCCACGTCGATCACCCAACAGCGTCCGCCCACACTCAGATTGGTGGCCAGGAGTTCGTTGGCGAGAAAGGACTTGCCCGACCCGGAGGAGGCCGCCACCACGGCGTTGTAATTGGTGGCCGAGTCGAACAGGTTCAGATCCATGAGCTGCCCCGCGCGCCCCACCAGGTTGAGCACCGGGCTCCCCGTCCCCTTCCAGTCGCCGAACACCGGCATCAGGGTGGTGGCATGGCTGGAGGCCATCGTGCGATAGCGCATCATGTGGGGGATGGCATCGCGGTCCGCGCCGAAGGGCAGACAGTGCAGGAACAAGGGCAGGGGGAAGAACTGGTCCGGCATCACCTGGAAGCCCAACTCCCGCCAATAGGTGCGCAGGTTGGAGCCGGCGGCGGTGGCCTCGTCCGCCGGCGTGAAGAGGACGATCCCGAGATAGCACTGGATGGGGCGGTCGCCGTTATCCAGGCAGGCGAACAGCCCGTCATAGCCCGCCTTGGTCTGACCCAGGGTGGGCAGGTAGTGGGACAGTTGCCCCATGGCCTGGTGGGTGGCCCATTGCCGGCTGGCCGCGAGCTTGGTGCGCATGGCCTCCGGGTCCGGAAAGCGCACCGACAGGGTGATCAGGACGTTGTGGCGGATGCCCCGGGTGCCCGATACCACATCGCCGATATAGCGCGCGGCCATGCCGAAGGCGATACGGTCGGGAAAGCGCTTGACCGAGAAGGTCTGGGCCCGATGCGTGCCGAGCGTGATGCCCTTGGCGTCCACCTCCAGCGCGTGGGTGAGGTCGATGAACTGCTCGCGGATGAGCCGGTCCGGGTCGCACTCGGGTACGATCCGGTCGCGCCAGCCGGCCTGGGGGTCCCAGTTCAGCAGGGTCGACATGAGACGCACATAGCGATCCGCCGTGAGCGCGACCGGCCGCAACCCGGCCGTCTTCAGGACTTGCAGGGCCGTCGCGCACAGGACCGCGGCGTCGGTGGTCTCGCGCTCGGTCGGTTTGCCCTCCGCGATGGGCAGTTTGACGGTGACGATGACCTGGAGGTCGCGCAGGCGCAGCTCGCTGGCCGGTCCCAGCGGGGCCTCGGTCCCGGCCCGCAGGAACTCGGCGCGCCGTTGCGTCGACTCGCGCAGCAGCTCGTCGCCGTGGCCGATGCGCAGGGCCTGCATCCGGGCCAGCCGTTCTTCGATGTCCGGCGAGGCCCAGAGGGCGATCTGCACCAGCGTCTCTGACGGCCAGTCCAGGTTCATCAACACCGACAGCCGGTCGGCCTGGGCGCGATCGGCGCTCGACAGGGGCTCGCACACGAACCCGAAGCCCAGGGACAGGTCGTCCAGGACGAAGAGTTGCTGGCCGGGTTCATAGGCCAGCACCGGAAAGAGCTCGGCCGCACGCGAACCGCGAAACTGGCGATGGATCAAGGGCACTCTCCGCAGGGGGTGGCTGAGGTCGATGGAGACGGAAGATGGGCGGCGTGTAGGACGCCCCGCTCGATGTCTGAGCGGGCCGCCAGGACTGACCACACGGGGGCGGAAATGGTGATCAGTTGGCGGCCCGACCCGCGGGCCGGTGCTGCGAGCGGCTCCGGCTTACGAGATCAGCGGCAGGGTGGCGGATACCGTGGCGTCGATGACGTTCGGCGCCAGGAACAGGCCGGTCCCGGCCGCGACCCCGAACACAAAACCCATCACGGACCCGCGGGCGACCCCCGCCACCAGCCCGACGATGATGAACACCGCCGCCACCACGCGGCCTAGGTAGCCCGTCATCCAGTCGGACAGCTTGGTGTAGAGCGGGTTGAACTCGGCGCCCCCGGTGCCGGCAAAGCTGGGGTGGGACACCAGCATCAGGGTGACCACCAACGCCAGCAGGCCCAGGGCCATCAGCGTGGTTTGTTGCCGGGGCGACAGCCCCAGCTGGAGTGCTTGTGGTTTCATAGGGTTTCTTCTCGCGCAGGACGATGACTGCCGGCGTTCCGGCGGGTTGCCGATGACCCGGCGTGGTGCGCCAAGCCCCGGGATTCACTAGGCCCCGCGCCGAGCGCTAGGCGGAACCGGTAACTGGGTTGGTGGTTGGGCGGCGGCGCCACGGCTCTCGCCCCCATCGGCCGGGCGCTGCTCCACTTGCAGCGGGCGCAGCACGGTGTAACGCGAGGTCGTGGACTGGTCGGCGTAGCTCCAGCGGGTGGGGTCCACCTCGACATAGACGGTCGTCGGCGCATGGAGATCGCCCTTGTCGTCCTCCCAGGCCGCGAGCCAGACGGCCATCGTGGTGGACGACACCCGCTTGGGTGCGAATTGCGCGGGGCGTTGATCCGGTCCGGCGACCGTCGGGCCTGGGTGTTGGAACGTGGCGCAGCCGGCCAGGGCGCCGAGCAGGGGCAGTGCAACGGCAATCCCGATTCGCTTCATAGGAAACTCCCGTTGTTGTTGGTGGTACTGATGGCGCTCGGGCGGCGTTCCGACGCGGGCGGTGGGCCGGCACCGTCCGTCAGGCGATAGATTTCGGAGGTGGGCAGGCACAGCGGCCGACTGGGGAAACCAGGGCAGGCGAATTGCGCGTTGTCGCTGGCGCAGCCAGGCAGTACCGTCAGCGGGGACACGGCGAACAGCAGCCACAACCATCCGGCGCGTCTCACTGCCCGCCCTCCCCTGTTTTGGGCGTACCAGTCGGGATCCCGGCGAGCCAACTGCTGAGGTCGTCCGGGCGGCCCTGGTGGATGCGTCCGTCGGGCGCGATCACGAAGGGGGTCCCTCTCACCCCGAACATCTGGGCCGTGATCAGGGTGCGCTGGGCCGTCTGTTGTCCGCAGGTGCCCGTGGCCGTCGGCACGTCGGCGCGGTGTTCCAACAGGGCCGCGAGCGCGGCGGCGCGGTCGGTGGTGGCCAGGCAGTGCAAGGCCAGCACCTCGGATTGGGAGTCCTCGGCGATGGGCAAGGGGATCAAGCGGAACCGATAGCGGTCCACCAGCGACGCCAGATCCTTGAAGAAGCTGGCGCAGTGGGGGCATTGCGGGTCGACGAAGGCCACGACCTCCGGACCCGTGCCGAGGTCGAGCGCACCCAGGTCGGCGACGTCGAGTTTCAGGTGCTTGAGATCGATGCGCCCGGCCAGGTCCTCGGCCTGGGCGAGCGAGGTCAGGGCCACGCCGTGCCACAGGTCGTAGGCCTTGCCCCGGACCACGTAGCGCCCGGTGTCTGAGATGAACAGGAGTTGCCCGTCGTTGGTCTCCACCGCCTGGAGGCCGCCGACGGGCAGGCGGGCCATGCGACGGATCGCCGTGTCGCTGCTCCCCAGGATCGTGCCCAAGGTGGTGGCGGGCTCGGCCCAGAGGGCATGGGGCTGGGCGACGAGTGCCGCGGCAAGAAGCCCTGAAAACCTGGAGAAGCGCATTGACGGAGACCCGAACCGGCTGTGAAGGTGCCGTCAGGGTGCCCGATCAGGGGGGGTGGGTGTGAGAGCCCAAAGTTCGGTTTTTTGGGGGGAATGCGGGAAGAGGTACAGCGGCCACCCGAACAACGGGGCCATGAAGACTAGGCGCTTTCGCCGTTGTTGCTTGATCTCCATCTGCCGCTCATCCATAATTTCATCGACTGCACCCTCCGCCAATATGTCATTGCCTGACTTGCCAGCCTTGGATGTACCTGACCATTGTGGGTTGGAGCCTGAGCCTGGCAACCTCCTTGCCGCCACTCCCGCCTTAGCCTGAACGCTATTCTGGCGAGCGACCGTAATCTTTTTTGAGGAAGACTGAACGCCGGCTACACGTCGATGCCCTTACTTCAACCTGGTGACTCGGTGCGAAACACCTACGAGGTCGAACGCCTCTTGGGTGAGGGAGCCTTTGCCGAAGTGTATCGGGTCAAGCACCGTTTCATGGGGCGCCAGGCCATGAAGGTGTTTAAGGCGGCTGGTGCCACCGTCGCCGAGATCGAACGAGACCTGGCCGAGGCCCTGCTGCTCTCTGCCCTGCGGCATCGCAACATCATCGAGGTCTTCGACGCCAATGTCCTGACCACCGCTCAGGGTGACAGCGGCTACTTCACCATGACCTATGTCTCGGGCGGGTCGCTGGAGCAATACTGGAAGTCCTTCGGCGCGGACCTGATGCCGGTCGCGCAGGCCGTCGATATCGTCCGCCAAACCTGCCGGGCGGTCGCGGTTGCGCACTCCGCTACACCCCCGATCATCCATCGCGACATCAAGCCGGCCAATATTCTGATCGGCTTCGACGGCGCGGGGCTGCACGTCCGACTCTCCGATTTCGGGCTTGCCAAGTCAGTCAACCCGCTCACGCTGCTCGCCACTGCCCGCGGCACCATGGCCTTCAAGCCGCCCGAATCGCTCAACAACGTCGACTCCTGTCACTCCGATGTCTGGGCCATCGGGGCGACCCTGCACCTGCTGCTGACCGACAAGCTGCCCTATCCCAACCTAAGCGAACGCGACACCGACAACCCCGGCCGCTTCCGCCGGCCCCTGCGGCTACCGAGCCTCTACAACATCAACATCGATGCGGGCCTCGAGGGCATCGTGCTGAGCTGCCTGGCCGTCGATCCCGCGGACCGCTACCCCAATGCCGTGGCCCTGCTCGCCGACCTCGAACTCTGGGAGCCCGAAAATGCCAACAGCGGCTTGAGCAGCGAATCGCCGAAAACCTCCAAGCATGCCCTGGCTGGCTACACCGACCGCGATCTCCAGGCGGAGGCAGCCAGCGCCGTACGGGAGGCCTTCCTGGCCGCCCAGGACCCGCTGAATCTGATGACGGCCGCCGACTTGCTGGAAGAGGCCCTGTGCAAGGACCCTGGGCTTCGCGACCGCTTTGGCACGCAACTGGAACTGTGGCGCAAGGGCATCATGCACTGCCCCATCGACACCTTGACCAATCGCTGGAAAACGCGGGGGCCGTGATCTGCGTGGCCGGTCGCCGCTCGCCCAGGCGCTCGGGCCGGGGAAAGGTATCGGTCGCGCGGTCTGGGTGTGCAGATTTTTTCTCACGGCCGCGCAACATTCGCCCGCGCGCCGCGTAGTAGTGGATAAGAGCGGCACAACAGCGCCTGAAACAGACGCCGGACCCTGGGGCAAGACGGGAGACCCACGATGGCAGCGAACACAACCGACCACGCCGAAGCCGCCGCGATGCTGGCCCTGGCGACGCCCGCGCTGTATCGCAAGAACCTGTTCCGGGTGCTCGGCATCCCGGTCACTGCCACGCCGCAGGACGTGCGCCGGCGCCAGAAGCGGCTCGATATGGCCCGCAAACTCGGTACCGGGGCAGCGGCGGACGGACAGGGGCTGCTCGCGCTACGCGATCCCAGTGACGAGGAGAACCGTACCGCCCTGGAACGGTTGAACGATCCGAAGTCCCGCCTGCTCGACGAGCTGTTCTGGTTCTGGCCGCTCGACGGGGAGGCCGCGACCGACCCGGCGTTGACCGCACTGGAGCGCGGCGACGTGCAAGGGGCATTCGATGCCTGGGCATTGGGGTCCGGTGACCCCAATCAGGAGATGGTGCGGGCGCACAACCGGACTGTACTCAATCACATGATCGCCTTGGACCTCAGCGCCTGGATGGCGACTGGGCCGGACACCGAGACCCGGACGGCGCCATTCCAGGCCCCTGAATTCAAAGCGGAGACCCTCTGGAAAGAGGCGCTTTCCGGGTGGCGGGCGATGGTCGAAAGCGAGCCCTTCCGGCAACGGCTGGAGCAAAGGGCCGACGAATTGAGCGACCCCCAATTGACGAGTGAGTCGGTACGTCGCATCCGGGCGACCCTGCCGGACGCGTTGACGAAGATCAATGCACAGTTGGCATTGGATGCGGCCGAGCGTGGCGACGATCGGTTGGCCCGCAGTTACGCGGCACAAGTTGGCTGGGCCGCATCCGCCCCCGATGCCGGAAACGAGGCGCTGCGGACGGCGCTCGCGCCGATTCGTCACCGCATCGACAGCCTATGCGAGCAGGCGAAGAAAATGGCCACGGACGACGCCAAACAGGGCGCTCGGGCGGCCTCAGGGTTGTTGGAAAAAACCAAACTCCTGCTCCGCAGCATGGACCTGTTGCTGGCCGAGGAGGATATCTCGCGCTCCGCAACGCACGATGCGATCGCCGAGGCGGTACTGAAATGTCTGATCGAGTATGGCAATCAGACTGAGGATTGGAAAGAGGTCACGCGTCTAATGGATGCGGCGATCAAAGTAGCGACCGGAGAGATCCAAAAGGCACGCCTGGAAGAGAACCGCAAAACCGCACTGAGCAATCATCAAGTTGATCTGTGTTATTTTTGCGAACAGGAGAAGGGAAATCCCACGGAGGCGATCAAAATCGAAATGTATGGGGATGTTAATCGCCGGCCGAATTACGCGAAAAACACCGTCGAGATCACCTGGCGCCACAGAACTATAGAAATCCCTCGCTGCAATAGATGCGCCACGAGACACCGTGTCACTCTTGTGCTGCATTGGGGTGTCTTTGTTTCATCTTGGGTATTATTCTATCAAGTAATAGGCGCCATGAATATTCCTGACTGGGAATTTAATTCATTTCTGTCTGCTTTAATCTTAACTGCCATTACATTTTCGATAGACCGTATCATTCTGTGGCGCAATGGCATGAAGCCGCGCAGCAGAAAATTGAAGCATCCCACAATCAGGGATCTTGGGGCAAAAGGTTGGAGTTTCGGAAATCAGCCGCAAAACTGATTTCTGATTGACGTAGCGGGCATTCAACGAATTTCCGTTTTTCCACATTGCGTGATAGCAACGCTGGTGACTAAAATGCATGACAATAGCCCAAGCGGATCGACAAATGCAAAGAGGGGCTTGATGGCTCGCACTCGCGAACTGATCTCTGACCTCCGCCAGTTGCAATATCGGCCCGAATTTCGGATTGCGTTGCCTCTCTCGGCTTTGGGCCTCAGCGACCTGGACGCGGACGGTCATGAGATGACGCCTGATCCTGCGCAACAGCCGAGCAGTGGGCATCTCGATTCCTCCATCGCCGAGGTCGCCGTCTGTCTGTGGGACATCCGGCGCAAGCTCGAAGGCAACGCAACGGCTCAACAAGATCGCAAACTGCGGTTGTTGAACCGGCGGGCGGAGAATGCAATCTCGTCACTCGAACAGGCGGGCGTGGTGATCGATGACCCGATCGGGCGCCGCTATGCCCCGGGTAGCGAGGGCTCCATGAAACCCAATTTTCAGCCGACGCCTGGCACCACCTATGAAAAGGTCATCGAGACCATCGCCCCTGTAATCTATCGCGACGACCGCCTGATCGGCCGTGGCGAGGTCTTCGTGGCGGTACCCATGGCGGCCGAGGCGGAACACGAAAGGACCAGGGCGACTGACGCCTCATCCGAGACACAACGCAATACCCCGCCCGAGATCATGATTGAAAGCGATGGCACCAATGTAGATGCCATTCCCACAAACGATCAACCCGAGGTGCTTTCACCGCTAGACTCGGTGCAGACTCCGACAACAGACGCGAATTCAGTTACTGAAGCCACTGAGAGGACCCAGCCATGACACACAGAGCGACGATCGACTTCGGTATCGATCTCGGCACCACCAACAGCACCATCGCCGTTATCGACGGGATCGATGCCCGGGTGATCCCGAACAGCCGCGGCTCAACGGTAACGCCCTCGGCGGTCTATATCAACCCCCGCGGACACGTCCAGGTCGGTCAAGAGGCGAAAGAACGTACGCTCATGCACGATTTGGGCAACGGCGATATTGAGTTTAAGCTGCGCATGGGCAGCGCAGAGGGCAAGAAAGTGTTTGCCGGTAGCGGTCGCGAAATGCAACCGGAAGACCTATCGGCCGAGGTACTGAAATCGCTCAAGACGGATGCCCGCTCGAACCTCCAGGAAGAGGTCCGCGCGGCGGTCATCACGGTACCGGCCGCCTTCGATCGCCCGCAAATCGCGGCGACACAGCGAGCGGCGGAGCGGGCAGGGTTTGCCCTGGCGCCCCTGCTCCTGGAGCCGGTGGCGGCCTCCCTTGCCTATGGCTTTCAGAGCGAGAGTGAGAGCGCCCACTGGTTCGTCTACGACTTCGGCGGCGGCACCTTCGACGCGGCTGTCATGCGCGTGCGCGACGGCCTGATCCAGGTGGTCAATCACAATGGCGACAACCACCTCGGCGGTAAGCTGATCGATTGGGACCTGGTGACCGAATTGCTGGTGCCGGCCCTGACCCAACAGTATCACCTGCCCGATTTCGGGCGTAGCAGCCCGCGTTGGCTAGGAGCCATCGGCCGGCTCAAGTTCGAGATCGAAAAGGCGAAGATCGAGGTCTGCCGTACCCGTCAGGAAGTGGAGGTCTATATCGAAAAGCTGTGCGACGATGCCCACGGCAATCCGGTCGAGGTCGTCTATACCCTGACCCCCGCCCAGGTCGAGAAGGTCAGCGGACGCTACATTCAGAAGTCCCTGACGCTTTGTCGGCGCACCTTGGAGGAGAAGGGCCTCACGGGTGCGAGCCTGGACCGCATCCTCATGGTCGGCGGCTCGACCCTCAACCCATGGGTGCGCGAGGCGGTCGCGGCCGAGCTGTGCGCGCCACTGGAGTTCGGCATTGACCCCGTGACCGTCGTTGCTCGCGGCGCGGCGATCTTTGCCAGTACTCAGGCCGCGCCGCCTCTCGATCCGGGGCTCGTGCCCCTGGGTACCTGGCAAATCGAGATTGAGCACGCCCCAGTGGGCAACGAGCCGGACCCCGATATCGGCGGGCGCGTCAACCCGGTCGGCGGCGTCTCTCCGGCAGGCTATACCATTGAGTTACGCGACAAGCGGAGCCGCTGGTCCAGCGGGCGTATCTCACTGGGTGCCGATGGGGTGTTCATGACCCAGCTCTTTGCCGAGCGACAGCAGCGGTGCGAATTCGAGATCGAGCTTCTGGACGCCGCGGGGCGACGTATTCCGACCCAGCCGGAGAGCGTCTTCTATACGATCGGAATCCCGCCGACCAAACCGCCTTGTCCCCAGAGCATCGGGATCGCCCTAGCCGATGGCTCGGTCGGTATCCTGATCACCAAGGGTAAGTCCCTGCCCGTGCGGGGGCAGCAGGACCGCCGTACGACCGTGTCGCTGCGGGCCGGGAATTCGGACGACGTGTTGCGGATACCGGTCCTGGAAGGCGAGAACCCACGGGCGGAGCGTAATCACTTCGTCGGCGATTTGATCATCCGCGGCTCGGACATCCGCCGTGACCTGCCGGCCGGCAATAAGATCGAGATCACGGTCAAGATGAATGAGTCGCTGCACGTCGCGGTCTCCGCCTTCGTGCCGATGCTGGACGAGGAGTTCGATGTCCAATTCGACGAGAAGACGGTCCACAAGTCGCCTGAGGCCCTACGCAAGGAGTTGGATCAGCAGAAGGCGCGCCTGGAGGCCGTCAGGTCCGACCCCGGGGGCGCCAGTCCCAAGGCCACGCAGGCATTGGATCGGATCAACCGCGAAGGGATGATCGCGGAGGCCGAGGCCCTGGCCGAGGCTGCCGCCGAAGATGATGATGCCCTGTCCCAGCTCGACCGGCGCCTGCTCGACCTCGCCGCAGCCATCGATACGGCCGAAGACGCCACGGCCTGGCCCAAGGCCCTGGCGGAGGTCGCAGAGACGAAGGACCTTTTGGACAAAATCATCGCTGATTTTGATCGTGATGTCACTCCGGCCGATCACGAGCGCCACGATACGCTTGAGCGCGACAGGCAGCGCGCCATTGCGAGCGGCGACGAGGCTGCTCTGAAGGTGTGCATCATCACTATGGACCGCCTGCGCTACGACATCTTGCAGCGTCTTCCGGCATTCTGGATTGCCCAGCTCGATTTTGCCGAAGAGCGGGCCGATTCCATGACCGACGTGGCACAGGCGCGGCGATTGATTGCGCAGGCGCAGCGCGCGGTGAACAACAATGACGTCGAGGGCCTGCGTTCCGCCGTGCGGCAACTCTTCTCGCTGTTGCCGATCGTGGAGCGAGAGGAGGCCAGGAACAGGCTAGGCAGCACCATCATCTGAGTGAGTCCTGTTCATACATTCTTTGTGTGCGGGATCACGGGAGTCAGTCCGCGATCCCGCCGAATCATGGGGCAGATGCCATGCGCAATAGGTCTATCTTGACAGAAATCGGAGTCACGCCGACCCCGTCTGACAGCGGTTTAGGGCCAGCCGACCGAGAATTCTTACTTGATCAGGCTATATATTTGGCCAGGTCCGGTCGATACGAGGAGGCGCTTGGATTACTTGATAGTCTGTCGCCGCAGGACGCCAGTTCTACAGCAGAGGAGATGGATCTGCGAGCGAAGATCTACGGGCAACTCGGCTATCGTCTGGATGCAGAACGATGCTGGGTTCTAGCTGCCAAGGCCGATCCGACCAATCCGCTCTACCCCCGCGCATTGGAGCGGCTACGGCGGCGTACCGCCCCCTCCTCTGGGTTGCGCAGGCTTGGGCTGGTCTTGACGGGCGGGGCGGCACTCCTGCTGTTCGTTGCTCAGGGGCTGCGCTATAACGACGAAATAGCTGCATTGAAACAGGAGTTGGCGACCACCAGTGCCACGAACCACAAAGCCCTAGCCGATGTGGTCAGGCGTCAGGAAGAACTGGCGGCAAGCCAGGTGCGCTCAGTGACGGACATGCGCGGTGCTATCGCGGCTGTTTCGGATGGCCTTGACGGACGTCTTGCGGGGTTGACGACACGGAGCGACGTTACCGATGGGTTGGCACGACTGGCCTCCGAGATTAATGCTGGCATCAAGAACCAGATGGCGCAAACGAGTGCTATTGCCGAGACGTCAAGGGCCGCAACCCGGGAGAGCCAGGCGACCTGGACGAAACAACATGAGGAGTTGGAAATGCTTAGAAAAGACATTCAAGGCGTCAAGGCACGGTTCGAATCGCTACTGGGCGGACTAACCGGCCAGATCGAGCGTCTTGGAAAAGAGGTAAAGTCTCAGTCGGGGGTAGGAATTACCACGCCAGCAAACCCCCTTCCGAACGTCTTGGTCCAGTGAATGCGTCCTGGGTCTGCCGGGGGATAGTGAGCGGCCTTCTGTCTAAATTATTCCAATGGTTGTTGCCATGTCCGTTGTTCAAGAACGCGAAGCTGCTGTCATCGTTTGGGAGTTTCTTGAGGCGCAGCGCGCCAAGGGGGAACGGTCGCCGGCTAACAGCGACCGGCCGGCGCGCACGGATGCGACGCAGGTTGCCGTGGCCAAGCACAGCGACGAGACCGAGGGCCCAGCTGCCGCAGAGTTGTCCGCGCGGTCCAAAGAGCGATCCAAGTCTAAGTCGTTTGCCTTGATTGGTAGCGTGGTTCTGGTAGCAATCGCCGGAATTGGTTCGCTCGCTTACCTCTGGTCCGGGGCCAAAGGACCGGACAGCATAGCTCTCGCTATTAGACCCTTGACGACTGATGGACAAGCGCTCGCCAACTTACCGAGCGCGGCGCCGGTTGTCCCCGCTGCGGTCGGGTCCAGACCGACTGAGGGGGAGCTGAAAGAGGAGGCGAAGATCGGGACTAACGCAACTGGGCAAGCCCAGCAATCCGGTAGCCAGGGGACAGCACGGGTGAGCACCATGGTCTTGGAGTCTGTCCGAGTTCCCGTGGCGGTGGCACCGCGGGGGTCAGCGGTTACTGATGGTAAGACGTCCAATCACCCCACACTCCCATATTCCGCGAACTCGGTCAGTCAGTCTCAGGTGGTACCATCCACCGACGCCCCGGAAGTCTTGAACGTCAATGGGGCCGACAAAGATGGAATGACGCCGTTGATGAATGCTGCGCTCGCAGGACAAGAGACCACAGCGATATCCCTTCTCGAAAAAGGCGCAAAAGTCAATGCGAAAAACATTTACGGTCGAACCGCATTGATGCTTGCAGCGCAAGGCGGTTATCTAGGCATAGCGCGAGCTCTGATCGATCACAGCGCCGATCCGAGCATCAAAGGAAAGCGAGGAGAAACTGCTTTAGCCCTAGCTCGCCTTAACGGCCATGGAGAAGTCGTCCGCATTCTGCGTGATGCCGAGTGCCGCAAATCAAAGAAGAAAGGGTGTAGTGCGTCGCCGGGCGGAAGGAACTGAAGGCACGGTCACGGTTCAGAACCCATGCCCAAGCGTGACGCCCCTTTCCCAGAAACCCGCTGGTCTCTAGTGGGGAGGGCCGCGTTTGGAAGTGGCGAGGTACGCCAGAACGCGTTGTCGGAATTCCTCGGGCTGTACTTCGCAGCCTTGCACCGGTTTCTGGTAACGGGGATGAAGATCAACCGCGATAAGGCGGAGGACCTGTTGCAGGATTTCATGCTCTCCAAGGTCATCGCGGGGGGACTCCTTTCCGCAGCCGATCCGCAGCGCGGGCGATTCCGCAATCTCCTGATCAAGGCCTTGCGCAACTATACCATCTCCGAGCTCCGGCGGGCCAAGACTGAAACCGCCTTGGTGGAAAGCAGGGAGGAGCTTTCCGAGTTCGTTGCGGATCAGGTCAGCCTGGAAGATCTGTTGCAGAGCCTTTGGGCACAACAGGTTCTGTCTACTGCGGTAGACTTGCTGGAACAGGAATGCCGAGACCGCTGCCGCGATGATATCTGGCAGGTCTTTCGTTTACGCCTTGCGGACCCTGCGCTGCGCGGCGAAGAGCCGGTGGGCTACGAGGCCATGGTGGAACGGCTGGGAATCGATTCTCCGCGCCGGGCAATCAATCTGCTCACCACCGGCGGCAGGATGTTCAAGCGGCATTTGGAGACCGTTATCATGTCTTATGCGGGACCCGGTGCCGATCTGCAAGCAGAATTACGGGATCTCCGAAAGATCGTATCCGGTGAGGGGATGAGTCTCGTGTGGGGAATACCGAAGGACGCATGAGGATATGCCATGCTCAAGCCAAGCCCTATAAGCCAGTCCGAGCGTACCCGTATCCTGTCGGTGTTGCTGTCGACAGGGGAACATCCGGACACATCCATCGGCGAGACCGCGTTGGGTGCATTGTTACAGCATCAGATGCGCTCCCGCGTGCTGAATGCGCTTCGTGATGAAGGTATTGAGCTACCCAAACGGTTAGTAGAGATTGAGCAGTCTTTGTCAGATAACGGGATTGAGACATTCGCCGAGCTCTTCGGAGACCCTGCGCCGCCCATCTGCGTCTTGCGAGCAGTACATCGCCACGCCAAGAGGCTCATGGCATTGGGGCCTGAGGAGTTTCCGACGGACTTGGCACGGGTCATCTATGCACTCTGCGAACTCAGCGCGACACAGGCAGACGCCGGGACGCGGTCAGGCAGGGCAACCCTCGGCCGCTGGTGCCTGGCTCAGACCTGGCTCGACGACGCCACGCGGAACATGGTCAGAAAGCGGCTGGCCACCGCCTGACCGCGTGCTGGTCCATACTAACCGGGGGTCTGAGGAACTTGCCGCATCGGCTGTCGCTTGCGCCACTTAGACGAGAAAACCAGCGAGCTGGGCCTCAACAAACTGTGAATACAGAAGGATCTGTTTTTGGCCTTAACCCATTGCTGGACAAGTCGGAGGTCTTCGCCAAAGCCGACACCCACCGGGCCGACTGTGCCCAGTTCGCCCGAAATCTACCACCCTTAAGTTTGCACGGCAGTCCGGAGAGATTGGAGCACCGGGTCGGCTCACCTTCAGTTCAGATACTCATCAAGCAATTGCTTCACCAAGTCCTGAACCGTACGCCCCTCCTGTACCGCCCGAATCTTCAGTTGCTGGCGCATCTTCGCCGGGATCTGGACGTTGAGCCGCGCGGTGGGCTCCTCTGCGGCCAGCGCGGTCAGCGGCGCCAGATCCGACGGTATCCCGCTGCCCGCGGCGGATTGCCCGGGGCGAGGCTTGACCTTCAAACGCGGTTCAGACATCGAACGCCTCCTGGATTTGCTTGAGCAGGTGGTGGATCTCCCACGCGGCCGGTCCTGCGGGCTCGTCGTCCATGGCGGTGGACCCGTCGGCCATGGACCGCGCAAAGATCGTGCGATAATAGATGGCCCCTTGCAGGATCGGGAACCCGTAGGTCTTGATCGCGTCGGCGACCTCCCGCGCCAGGATGGTACCCTTCTTGGCCCGGGTGACGACGAAGGCAGCCGCGGGGCGACCGTCCGTGACGGTCTGGCGCGCCTGGATCATCTCGACCAGCGGGTCACACGCCCATATATCTAAAGGTGAGGGCTGGATCGGGATGAGCACCAGGTCCGCGGCCTTGACGGCCGCCGCGATCATCTTCTCCAGCTTGGCGGCGCCGTCGATGAAGACCCACTGATAGGGTGCGCCCAGGGAGACCAAGTCCCGATCGAGCGTCGGCCGGTCCAGGCCGATCACGGGAAAGCCGGCCTTCCCGTCCCCCGCGTTGTGCCAGTCCCGGGCGCTGCCTTGCGCGTCGGCATCGGCGAGCAGGACCGTCTGCCCCTTGAGGTGCAGCGCCCGGGCCAGATGGGCGGCCAGGGTGGTTTTCCCGCACCCGCCTTTGGGGTTGAGGATGGCGACGACGTTTGGCACAGATTTAACTCCCTGGTTGATCGAACTTTGTTACGTGATTTCAACGGTTCCTCGCTTCCCTGCTTCCTGGCTTCAGCGCTGGGTTCCTTCCTCGCTTCCTCACTTCCTCTCAACAACCGTTCCTTTGAAGCCGCCTGCCGGCGACTTCGCATTCCGCGGCCAGATCGACGGCGACGCCATTTGAGTTCGGCAAGCCTCATTACTTCCCGCCTTCATCCCTTCACCGCTTCGTTGCTTCCTCGCTTCCCAGTTTCCGCGAGACGGTGAAAGCCCCACCCGGTGACAAGGTGGGGACGACTCAACCTCCGCCTGGACCCCGCCCGATGCACTTAACATCCTCCCTTCTCAGCTTCCCGGCTTCTTCCCTTCCTCGCTTCCTTGTCTCCAAGGAACCTTGGAAGAGACCAAGCAAAGATCCCTGCTTCCGTCACGCTGGCGCACCAGCCCCAAAGAACTGCGCCATCCCCCCTTCGCGCGCCCGCAGCTTGCGCAGGTAGCGCCGGATCATCCGCTCATCCTTCCAGCCCCCGGCCTGGAGAATCCCCGCCGTGGAGACGCCGGCCGCCGCCAGGTCCTGGGCCGCACCGACCCGCAGCGAGTGCCCGGAGAAGGCCGCCGCATGCCGCAGCATCGCCCGCCGGACCTCCCGCCGGTCGCCCGTCACGTCCAAGGTGCCGTTCTCAATGGCGATCCGCGCCACGGCGAGTTTGACTACCGTGTTGACCTCCGGCGCGCTCAGGCTCTGTGCGGTGATCAGCAGGACGGCCGCTGGACCACGCCCGCCGTTGCTGCGCAAGCGGGTGAACACCGGTCCCGCCTGGATGTTGCCGCGCGCCATCCAGGTACGCAGCAGCTCCGCGGTCAGCGGCGCCAGATACCGGGGCTCCGGCTCCGCCTCCAGTCGCTGCTTGGTCGGGCGCAGCAGCACCAGGGCACCGTCGCCGTCCGCGAACTCCAAGTCCGCCACATTGATGGCCACCAACTCGGCACGGCGCGCCATGGTGTTGTGGCCGACCGCCAGCAGGGCGGCATCCCGTAGGCCCTTCAGGTCCCCGGGGTCACGAGTCAGCACCGCCAGGGCGGCCAGCACATCGGCCCAGCGCAACGGCGCCGCCTGGTCCTGGCCACCGCTGCCGCGCGTCTTCGCCTTGACCGTGTTGCGCACCATCGGCGCCTTGGTCGGATCGGGCGCATCCAGGAGGCGATGCAGCGTGCTCAGGGTACACAGGTAGCGCTGCACCGTGGCCCGGGCGCGGGCCGGCTCCCCGTCATAGCCGCCCAGCATGTCGGTCACGAACCGCACCAGCAGTTCCGGCTGGGTCGGAAGGCGGATGCGGTCGCGCTCGTCCGGATACCAGGCCGCCGCCCGACCCAGTGCCCAGGTCCGGAAGACCGCCCAGTCGCAGGCCCAGGCGATGCGGGTGTTCGACGCGGCGGCCTCCAGTGCGGTCGTGATGGAGAGGCTCGAGGTCGCCAACCAATCGTCACCGCGGAAGAGCGCGTGGGCGACCGCGCTCGGGAGTCGGCCGAGGGCGGGATCGAAGCGCCCGCCGGGTTCAAGCGCGATCACACCCGCTCCATGGCCACGACGCCCGACTTGATGGATCGGCGGGTCTCGCCGAAGTTGATGTCCAGGATGTCCTGGTCACGAATGCCGACCACCAGTCCATCGCCGAAGAAGGGGTGTCGCACCCGGTCGTTGATGCCCCAGTCGCCGGGGGGAACCGGCGCCGTCGGCGGCTGCGCCGGCGGTTGGTAGCGTTCATCAAGCCCCACTTCCCCCAGATAGCGGTTGAGCACCGGTGCCGCCTGGAGCGACGCCTCCGGCAAGTCCGCTCCGGGGTCGGCACCGGACAGCCGGCGGGTGATCGCCTCCCCAAGTGCCGTGCTGGTGCGCAGATTGGCCTCGAAGGCGAAGGGACTGGCGGCGGTCTTCGCCTGACCGGGACCCCGGGTGGGGGTGCCCAGCCAGGCCGCATCGAACCGCGCATCGGGCGGCACCACCAACAGGAGTTGTTCCTGGACGCGGGTCATCGCCACATAGGCGAGCCGCCGTTCCTCCTCACGCATTGGCTCGGCACTGGATCGGCGCGACGGGAACAGCCCGTCTTCCAGCCCGGTGACGATGACCAGGGGGAACTCGCGCCCCTTCACCTGGTGAATCGACGACAGCAGCACCGCGTCGCCGCCGGCCTCGTAGCGTTCGCGGGACCGCCGCAGCGCATCCATGCGGGCGACGAACGCACCGACGGTGGTGCTGGTGCGCACCGCCCAATCCAGGAGCGTCTGATAGGCCAACTCCTTTTCGGCCGCCGCCTCAGTGGTGGCCGAGGTGGCGAAGGCACTCACCAGATCGGTGGTGGCGGCATAGATCCGCAGCGCAACGGCGGCCGGCAGGTCGGCCCAGCCCAGGGCCTCATGCCACAACTGCGCACGATCGGCGATCCGCGTTTCGTGATAGGGCTTCCTGGCCTGGCGGGCGGTCTGCATGAGCAGGGTCGGGGCCTGCGCGGGGGCGCGGACGATGGCATCCGCCAGGGTGTCGAGCGTGGCCGCCGTGAGCCACAGGGTTGGGGTCGCGAGCATGTGCCGGACGATCTCGCGGGCGCGCGGCTCGGCGAAGAGCGTGCCGGCGGCCAGGCGCAGGTAGCCCAGGAGTCCGGCGATCTCGGGGACCCGGAAGAGGTCGTCCTTGGCCTTCACATAGGGGATGTCGCGCTCCAGCAGGGCCAGTTCCAGGCTCAGCGTCTGCGCCCAGAGTCGGGCGAGGACTGCCACCTCGCGCAGCGACCGTCCGGCGCGGCACCAGGCGTCGATGGCCGCCACCAGCGCGGACTGGTCCCCGGCCGAGGTGGCACGGAGCACGTCGATGCCGGTGTCCGGCGTGGACGGCGCCGAGACGCACAGGGTGTCCATGCGGTTGCGGTTGTGGCCGATCAACTGGGCGGCGGCCAGCGACACCCGGTGGCCGAAGCGGAAGGTCCGGGACAGGGTGTAACGGGTCGCCCCGGGGAAGTGCCGAGCGAACTCAGCCCCCATGACCTCCGGCCGCGCGCCGCGCCAGGCGTAGATGCACTGCGAATCGTCGCCCACCGCGTTCAGGTACGCCCGGGTCCCCACCAGTTGGATCAGCAGCTCCACCTGGACGCGACTCACGTCCTGGAACTCATCGACTACCACCAGGTCCAGCTTGTTCGTGACTAGCGCGAGCGCTTTGGGGTTGGCGCGCATCACCGCCACGGGGTCCGACAACAGGTCGGCGAAGAACCGCAGGCCGGCACGCTCGCGCGCCTGCTCGAAGAGCGTGAAGGCCCGGACGAAGTAGGCGCAGGACGGCAGCAAGCCAAAGGTCCGGAAGGCGTCCGCCGCGGACAGCAGGTCCGACTTGACCAATCCGATGAAGGCGCGAAACGCCTCGAACGCGTCCTGGCTCGGGTACTCGTCGCTGCCCTCCTCCTTCAGCGCCGCCAGGGCGGCCTCGCGGGCGAGCTTCTTCTCCACGGCTTCGCTCGGCTCCAGGCGGCGGCGCGGCAGCAGTTCATGCTTCTCGAACAGGGCGGTGAGGGACAGCCCCAGGCTATGGAAGGTGGACACCTTGGGCGCGGCGCGGTGCGTCGGCAGTGCACCCGCAAGGCGGGTCTGAAACTCCTTGGCCGCCTCACGATTGAAGGCGAGCACGCGGATGCGTTCGGCCGGCACCCCCTGCTCCAGCAGGAACAGGACCCGACCGACCAGCATATGGGTCTTGCCCGAGCCGGCCACGGCGTAGGTCAGGCTATGGCCGCCGGTGTGCTCGATGGCGCGCAGTTGTTCGTCGGTGTAGCTCATGGTGTGCTCTGTTCGGGGATCATCTACCGGCTCCGCTCCAACCCGAGCCAGGTCGCCAGCCGCTGGCCCATGGGCACCAGGACCGCATTTGGAAAGCGGGGCGTCTTGGCCAGCGCCAGCTCGCGCCAGAACCGCAGATGATCGCGGTCGCTGGTCTCGCCGTGGTCCTGCCGATAGGCTAGATTGCCCCGAAAGTTCCCATGGCTGAACAGGGTGTCGAAGATCGCGCTCTCGTAGGCCGGCATGGCGTCGATGCCGTCCAGGGGTGGGACCGTGGCACTGCCGAGGCACACCCGGCCGTCGGCATAGACGTTCCACAGAGGCGCGTGGAACAGTGGCGTGCGCGCCGTCGGCCGACCGCGCGACTTGATCGCGGCGAGCCGGATGGCGCCGTCGGTGGCGGCGAAGACCAGGGTTGGCCAGGGTACGTCCAGGCGGATCGGGCCGTCCTTCTTCCCACGAAAGAGCATGGGGCGCACAGTTCCGGGCACAGACCAGACCAGCGCTTCGTCCCCGGAAGCGAGCACGTTCGGCGGCGTCCACCGCAGTTCGCTGGTGCGCTCCCCGAGCAGGGATTCCAGCAGGGCGCGGGCATCGGCCACGGTCAGCGGCCGACCGGGGAGAATGCGGGTTCCCTGCGCGTCATCGTCCAGCGGATGATAGGTGATCCCGCCCCCGCCCTCCCGGCGCTGCTCGTGGAAGACGATGGCCCCGGTGGGGCGGGTGGTGGTGATGCTGGGTAGCGCCATGGTTTCAGTGAGCGGCATGGTCGGCCTCATCGCCGGACGGGGCGGCCAGGATCAGGGCCATCGCCGTCGCGGCGTTGGTCAGTGCGTCCAGGATGGACCGGGCACCGCCGGCCGCAACGGGGTAGCTGGCCAGCATGCGCTCCCCAGCCTGGGCGGCTTGGTCGAGGGTGTCTTGCAGTGCGTCCTCGAACCAGGGGAGCCCGGGGTCCAATTGGATCAGCCAGTCGAGCGCCCATGCGCCCTCGTCCTCCGGGGTGGGCACGGCCGGCGAGCGCCCCGCCGCGACTTGGAGCCGAGCACACACCAGCTGGACCCAGCGTGCCCAGGCCAGGTCGACCGGGTGCGCAGCGGCACGCTCCAGGTCCGCGGCCAACCGGGCGGCCTTGGCGTCCACCTGCGCGACGGTCAGCGGGCGGCGCCGGTCTTGGCGTTTGACGAACGCCTCCCAACGGTTGCGCGCGTCGAGCCAGGACGCCAACTCGGCGGCCAGGTCCGCCGCGTCCGCCACGGACTCGGTGCCGCGCTCCAACCAGCCGCACTCCTGGGCCTCGTCGATACAGGCGGCATGGAAGGCGGCGGGGTCATTGCGCACCGCCGCGGGCACCGCCAGAAAGGCGTCCAGGCGCTCCTCCACGCTCCAGAACAGGTCCGGCTGCCAGCCGCGGGTACTGTCGATCCCCAGGGTCTCACGCATCAGGATGCAGACGCGATAACACAGGCTGGCCAGATCGGGATGCAGCGTGAGCAACGGCAGGCGGTGGCAGACCAGCGCCGTGCCCTCGCCCACCAGGTGGATCGCGCCGTCGCGCCCTTCCACGCCGATCAGCAGGGCCGGGCGCAGCGCGGGGTCCACCAGGTCCGCGACCTGGGCGTTCAGATGGTCGCCAATGGCCTCAAGGGCAGTCGAGGCGAGTCTATAGAGTGGACGCGCATCGCCGCCGTCGTTCGCGTCCAGTGCCACGGCCACCGCGTTGCCGTCCACCAGCCCGGTTTCCAGGGTGAACTCCAGCAGGCCGGCGACCTCCTGCCAGTCGTGTTCCAGCCAGTCGGCATAGGCACGGCGGGTGTCCGTCTCCCCGTGGAAGGTGCCGGGCGCGGCGCGCAAGGGGAAGGCGAGCGGACTCAGGCCGGCGGCAACGCCCGGGGGTCGAACCGGCCACGCCGCCGATCCTGGGCGGCGCGGCTGAGGACCTGATCGATCCGGCGCTGTTGCCAGCCTGCTGTAACTCTGAGCCCGCATGGGGTGTGCTCCTGTGCCGGTGGCGTTGCGCGGTGATCCGCCCAGGCGCGCAGCCGGGCGGTGATCTCGCCGGGGTTCATTGTCGGGCTACCCTTTGGTCTTCACCGTCGGGCGCTCGACGGGATAGACCAGGGTCCCGTCGGCGCGGAACTCGGGCGCCGCGAGCGTTGCACCCTGGACCTGGGGGAAGTTCGGCGCGTAGAGCGCCAGCGCGTCCTCGGCGGACAGGGAGGCGTCGGGGTCGGCCAGTTCCAGGGCGCCGAGGCGAAAGACGCGGGGCGGGGTCTCAATGGTGGTTGCGGTCATGGGATGCTGCTTCCGGTTTGGGTCGGGGGATCAGGCGGCCTGGCGCCCGGCGACGAGTCCAAAGCTCGCCCAGGTGCGGGGGTCGATGGCCAACTCGCGCACGCGCACGCCGGTGGGGTTGATGAAGAAACCGTGGACGCCGATGGTGCCGTGTCGCACCAACTGCCACAGCAGATCGCAGGCGGCGACGGCCACCCAGCGGTTGATGAACAGGGTCCTTCCCACCTATCATCCTTCGGCGGTATTGTTCAAGTGGAACCTGCGTGTGCCTTTGCTGCTTGACTTGACGAAGGCGCGGCGAGAATGCGAGTTCCCCGAGACGCGCCAGACGGTTCGTGAGATCTGGGCCGAACCCACAATCCCTGACCTGTGGGCGTGCTGGGAACAACACGGCAAGCACTCGCCGTTGTTGGCAGTGGACATCGAGACAGAACGGTCGCCACTGCAAATCAGTGAGGTGGGTTTTGCCAGCGACCCCCACCACGCCCTGCACATCCCCTTTGTGGTGGAGAAAAAGTCATGGTGGAAAACCGCTGAGGAGGAGGTTCCGCCATGGAAATTCGTCAAGCACGTTTGTCAGTCATCGATTCCCAAGATTCGCCAAAACCTCCAATACGATATGTATTGGCTGATTAAAGAGATGGGGATCAAGATGATGAACTACAAACATGACGCAATGTTGCTGTCTCATGCATGGCAGCCCGAGTTGGGGAAGAGCTTGTACTTCCTCGGCTCAGTACTCCTCGATGAAGCCAGATGGAAGAACATCCGCAAGTCAATCGACAAAGAGGACTTCTAAATGACCGACACCCCACTCCGCACTGCACTGATCAATATCGGCAATATCATTGCCGAGTTCCCCAACTTCCGTCTGGTGTGGCAAACAGCCGATGGCGTTTTTGATTGCCACATCCGCTACAAGGGGGAGCGCCTTGGCCGCGACTTCTACATCTATGATCATCTGGTGGAGGATTTCAGCACTACCTTTGCCTTGACAGACTTCGCCGGGATCCTTCTTGGGGTACTGGAGAGGGAGCCAGCCCTTTTTGAGGAAAAGTTGCGCGCCCCAACATTCGCGCTGGGACAGCTGTGTGCTTTTGCTGACGAGCGGGCGGACTGGGGGCGCGTATGGAAATGACTGCTGAGCAGCACGTTCTAAAAGGCATTGTATACCTGCATCAGCGGCAGTCCCCAGCGTTTGAAAGCCTGGCTGGATACTCAAGGGGTGGAGATTGACAGGATAGGGGTGGCGCATCTTGCGCGGCCAGGGCCGCGGCGGCGGAACAACTTGGCGTGTCGCCGGCGTCCAGCCGCTCGGCCTGCGCCAGTTCCGGGAACAGGTCATAGACGTTGGGCAGGCGGGCCGGGTCCGCCTGCCAGGACGACACGGATGGGGTTCGCTACCCAGCGGGGCCTCCACCGACATCATGGGTGACGAGGACCACGCTTCCGGCATTCACATCCAGACCTGCACATCACGCGCAAAACGCAATCCCATGACTTCGCAGGCCAATTTCAGCAGTTGGCGCTTCTTCACGTCGTTCTCATTGGTGCCGACCAACCAGCCGGGTGCAAAAGCCTCGGTTTCAGTCCACAGCGTCGGTGTAGTCGGATAGACTTCCTGCGGTGTACGCCCCACATAGCGGCGTGAGCGCCCTATGACCCGCGTCGCCTGATGAAAGCGCGCTGGAAACGCGGGCTCCAGTTCCGCGAAGTGGCGCAAGAGTTCCACGAACGTATCCTTGGCGAAACGGGTCGGAAAGTCCTGCCCGAACAGCCGGTAACCGGACACCAGCGGACGGGACGCAGGGCGTGGCGCGGGCGCTCGGGGCGGAGGCTCAAGAACGCGCTGAAGGCCGGCGATGGTTCGCTGTAAGGCCACAAGCTGGTGCTGCAATTCGGCAAATTGGACGGTATCAGGCAACATCGGCGTACTCTCCGGCGTATGACGGTTGGCGCACCGCGCTGGCCGGGTTGCGGACGCCGGGATAGTGGTGCTCGCCGCGCAGCAGGCGCTTCTCGGTCCGGTGCGATGGGCGATAGACGGTGACTACCTTGTCGCCAGCGATCACCACACGACAGCCCCGCAACCGCTCCAAGGCATTGATCTCCTGTTTGCGGCGGCGGATCTCACGGTCCACGTCCTGCCCGAGCAGGAAAAGACTGTCGTCATCCACAGGCGTCCCCGCGGCGACGATCACTGGGATATCGGACTCGCGCATTCCCCGTTGACGGACGCGGGACTGGGCGTGTTGGGTCAGCGTCAGGTTCATTTGCAATTCTCCGCATTGGTACTGTCGATCTGCGCGTTAGTACTGGCGTTGCTGCTATCGGCGCGGTCTTTCTTTGACTGATTCCCAGGTAGATCGTCTTTTCTTGGATGTCGATGTAAGCGTGGCATCCGGGCTCGAAGCTCCTCGGTAACGGAGCGATATTTCTCGTCAATCCAGCGACGGTAATCCTCCTCTGCCATCTGGTCCTTTTTTTCGCTTACCTCCCCTAGATTGATCTGTCCGTGTTGAATCCATCCGAGGACACTTCGGTCTGGTTTAATGCCTGGATCGAGCCCGACGATTGAACCGAGGACCTCCATGGGGACTTCGTAGTACGGTGCAGTCCTATAGCGTGATTCGAACTCGATCGGAGACTCCTGGAACAGGCCAAGCTCCTTCAGTTCGTCTTGCAGGAAGTTGATAAAGGACGATAACTCTTCGCCGTCTTCATCGCGGTAATCTTCGAAAACATCCGACTCTTCAATAGATTTGCGCTCCCTGTGCACCCAGTCATGATCGTAGTGGTCCCAGAATGCTGCCCGCATATAGGGCAAACGACGGTGCGCCTCCCCAGTTGCGGCGTCTAGTGACTGTAAGGTCTGATCGAGCGCGGTTTGCCGGGCGCGCAGGCTGCGCTCCGCGAGGATCAGAAAGGCGAGTGGGGCAAGATCGATGATTGCATCCTCGATCAGGCCATAGTGCCGTTGCATGAGGGTCAGGAAGGTCCTGGCCGACCCGTCGATGCCGCCCTTCAGCGGGACACGGTTTCGAAAGAAAGCGATGTCCGGCTTTTCAGGGGCTCGCGTCAACTGCTCCCATTTGACGCCGAGGGCGGCGCATAGCTGTTCGCGGCTATGGGACCTGATGCGGGCGGTCTGCTTGCCCCGCTCCCAGCGACTGATCTGGGTCTTGCTGATATTGGTCGCGTCTGCGAGCTGGTCCTGGGACCAACCCCGCTTGTTGCGGTGGAGCTTCAGGGCATCGGGATTCAGGGTCTCGGTCATGGCGCATCTCCTGTCTAACGTCGTTGTAGACAGATTAGACGCCTTAAGACCAATCTACAATGATCTTTTAAGCGCCATATTTGTAATTAAGGCGCTAATGAGCCAAGCTATGTGACCTTAAAAAGGGCGCGCAACCGCGTCTCGCTCAACCCGAGGCGGGTTCCCGTCCGGGGCTACCCCGCCGAAACGGCGCGCAGCGCGTCGTAATGATTGCCGAAGCCGCACGATCGGAACACGCATGCTGCCGCGCCGACGCCTGGCTGGTCCCCCTGGTCACAGCGAAACGGCACCCGCGGCGGGTGACGAGGCGTCGTTGTCACCACACCATGGTTACGTGTTTGCAGATATTGGCGTTGGGTATCCGATGGGGTCGGCGCCCCCAACTGGGCGGCTTCAGTCGTCGGGGCTCCAGCGGGGGCAGCTGGGTTTCAACAGGGAGGGTACAGTGGCACCCAGGGCTGAACGCTCGGTCTGGTTAGGAGCACCGAACACGCAAACCTGGAGTCTTCTGCACGCCTGGAACTAGCCACGCCTTTTCGCGGTGGGCACCAAGATTCCACGGCAAACTCTGTGTGACTGACCGGAGACTGGATTCTGTTCCGCGCGCTGACTAGACTCGGTGGCAAGCTCGTCGCTCTGAACGGGACCATCTGCCTGATGCGGGAGATCGACGCTGTGATCAAAAAGTTCGGTGGCTGGCCCGATGCCGTGGCGACCGGTGAGGCCAAGGACCAATGAGCGTCGGTACCGGCAGTGAAAAATCGGCCATCGACTACTTCGTGGACGAGGCGGGCGATCCGACCCTGTTCAACACCAAGGGCCAGCTGATTGTCGGCAACGAAGGATGCTCACGCTATTTCATCCTCGGCAAGCTGGAGATCGACGACCCGAAGGGACTGTCCGCCCAGTTGGTGACGCTGCGTCAAGATCTGCTTGCCGACCCGTACTTCAGAGCTGTGCCCTCGATGCAGCCGGAGCACCCTCTGTGCCAATGTAGGTGAGACAGCACCCCCCGGTTAAATTACTGTAGGGCGGTCTGAAGGAGATCACCGATGGCAACGCATGTGAAACACGTTCTGGTCGACGCGCTGGGGGAGGAAACGCAGGGAGCCCGTAGGG
>NZ_CAJAXH010000126.1 GCF_903946935.1 uncultured Thiodictyon sp. | reverse complement strand
GATCGTGTCGGTCGAGTTTCATGTGCGCGTCAGGCTGAACGGTGGGGTCCCCGCGACGCCACCAACTGTTGGGGTGCTATCCTCCAACACAATGCCCCCACGCCACCGCGTTCCGGAAGGGGGGGGTCTGAACGATTACGGTGAGTTTTTTCATGATCTTATGCTTCTTCTAGTCTGGATTTCTCATCAGGAGGTTGAAGAAGGGGCCTCCTTTGGCACACAAATAGATTACAAACAGCACCTTATGCGTAACCAAGCGGACACCCCTTCGCTGATACAGTATATCACCGAGTCCGTCACGGACCAACCGCTGCGGCTGTCCTGAGCGCCGGACACCCGGCCCAACCGTGCAGCCCCCCCTGCGTCACTCCACGCACCGAGCGGCCCCCGGCGACGTCCCACGTTTCTCCACTCCGTGAGTCTTGCCGCCCTCCGGCAGGGAAACATCGCACATCATCAGAGTCTTGGCGTGGCTCTGGTCCCTGGAGACCGCCCGTGCTGTGCGACGGCTGTGCGCGCGTCCGGGCGCTTTCCGGTCGGGCCGGGTGCGTGACCGCCGCCATCGACTGCGGTCGACCACGCCGCCGGGTCAGTGTTTCATGTCCTCTGACACTAGCGGCAGGGGAAACAGGGGTAACAGGGGTAACGTCAACCCGCACATTGACTTGCGACGAATCGCAACAGGGGGAGTGCAGGGGCACAGCCCGGCCGACCAGTCCAGCGCGGATGGCAGGGGAAACAGGGGAAACAGGGGTAACGTCAATCTAGACATTAACTTGCGACGCGTCGCAACAGGGGAAGTGCAGGGGAACCCGCCGGGGCACGGCCTACCCAACCGAGCGCGCCACGCGCCTCGCCGCCCGGGGCGTCAGAGCCCCCGAGGTCGCACGCATATCATTCCTGTGATCCGGCTAGGTCGCCAAGACGCCTTGGACCCCGCAGGTCCAGGGCGTCGGCGTCTCACTCCAAGCGTCTTTGGCCGCGTTCTGGGCGCAAGAAATCGTCAACGCGGCCCCCCTTCAAGGCCCCTTCCTCACGGACGGGGCCTTTTCTTTTGTCTCACTCCCTGGAGACCACCATGCCCGCCAAGTCCGCTCCCGCCGTCCCGCCCGAGGCCATCGCCGCCGTGGGTCAGCACACCATCAACAAGCTCAGCGAGCGCGCCATCGGGCGCCTGACCTACCAGATCGGCGTCGGCGCGTCCGGCGTCGTCTACCTCACCGTCACCGACAACGAGGGCGGTGGCTACTTCAGCCGCGAGCCCGTGGCCCTGGACAAGATCGAGACCGTTCTGGCCACCCACCTGGCCACCGGCGCGTCCTTTGCCACCTCGTTGCTGCGCCGGTGCTTCGTCAACCGCAGTAACAACAATAGCTGCTTCCTCGCCGCGGCCCTGCGTCACGCGGGCCTGATCAAGGCGGCCGACCTCCCCAACAAGCATGTTTGTGCCGGTGACTGGGCGACCTGGCAGGACAACCAGCGGCACCGCTTGGCACAGGTGGGACCGGTCACGGTGGCCGAAGAGAAGGAGACCCCGAAACCGGTCGAGGTCGAGGACGTGACCGGTCAGGTAGAAGCCGAAGAGCCGCCGCAGGAGGTACTGGCGCTCGCCGAGGATGCCGATAGCGAGCCGGATGAAGTGGCGTCACCCCCGGTCGAGGAGCCCCCGGCCGTCAAGGCACCGGGTCGACGCCCGGACCGCGCGATCCGGGGTGCGCGCGGGTAGCGATCATGCGGACGATCACGCGCCTGAGCGAGCTGCCCCGCATCGCCGATCCCGTACTGCGCCACTGGGTCGACGCCCGCTGGCGCGACGTGCTGGACGCCGGTGCCGAGGTCTGCTTCCACCTCCTGGAGCCCGCGGAGCCGCCGCTGCCGGGCCTATGGGCGGCGACCGTCGGGAGTGACCCCGCGCCCCCGTCCCTCGACGTCCTGACCGCGTCCTTCGAGTACGTCCTCGACCACGACACCTTCTACGAGATCGTCATCCTGGCCAACGACGAGGCCGGCCTGGTCGTCGTCGTGCCCAAGTCCGAGCCGCTGGAGCCGGCCTGGTCGTACTACCTCAGTCAGGCGGCCTTACCCGCCGTCCATCCCACCGAGGCCACGCCTCACCCACCAAGCGGAGTTTCTCATGATGCTACCGATCGATCCGTGGCGGGAGACCCTCAGTCGGCTCCTCGCCCACCCCGTCGTGACCCAGGTCCTGATCGAGCTGGGTCAGAAGGTGATCGAGACCTTCACCAAGCCTCCCGAGCCGCCCCGGGAGAAGCCGGGGAAGCCGCGATGAACGCCGCCAACCCGGCCCCGCCACCGTCCGTGCCCTTGTTCCCTTTGGGACGGGTGGTCGCCACCCCGCACGTCCTGGACGTGCTGAAGGACCACGGGGTGATGCCACTGCAATTGCTCCAGCGGCATGTCCGCGGCGACTGGGGCGAACTGTGTCTGGAGGACGTCAAGGCCAACCAGGACGCGCTCCGGTATGGGACGCGGCTCTTCTCCAGCTACACGCTGGGCGAGGGCGTCAAGGTCTGGATCATCACCGAGGCCGACCGCTCGGTGACGACATTCCTGATGCCGGACGACTACTGATGGACCGCTCGCCCCATCCCACCCCGTGTGATCCGCAGGTCGCCGCCTTCGTGGCCGGACTCGATGAGGACGCCTTGGAGTGGTTCGAGGAGCGCGCCGCGATCATCGAGTTCGACGGCGGACTGACCCGCGTCGACGCCGAGTCACAGGCCCACGCTCAGACGCTGGCCTATCTGGCGGAGCGTCGCCGTCGTCCTTGAGGCGGGCGCTCCTTCCCCATCCCGTCACCCACTGCGGCACCCTGGGCACGGCGGCGTGTCCGGTGGCTGCCGCGTTTTCGGAGCATCCCGTCATGTCGAAAACGCACGTCTCTCATCTTCAGCTTTCTCTGATCCTGGAGTGCGCGCCGGTGCGCCACCCGGCGCTCACCAGCGCGGAGCAAACCCTGATCGACCGGGCGATCCGCTGCCTGGAGGCACGGTATATGGTCGCCGGCGAGCCGCTGATCAGCCCCGAGGCGACCCGGGACTACCTCAAGCTGAAGCTCTACGCCTTGCCCTACGAGGTCTTCGCCTGTCTGTATTTGGACAACCGTCACCGGGTCATCCAGTACGAGGAGCTGTTCCGCGGCACCATCGACGGGGCCAGCGTCCATCCGCGCGAGGTGGTGCGGCGGGTCATCGAAACCCGATCGGCCGCGGTGATCTTGGCGCACAACCATCCCTCGGGCGTGGCGGAGCCGAGCCAGGCGGACCTGCGCATCACGCAGCGGCTGCGGGACGCCCTGGCGCTGATCGAGGTGCGGGTCTTGGACCACCTGATCATCGGCGAGGGACCAGGCACCTCGCTCGCCGAACGCGGCCTGCTGTGATCCTCCCGCGGGGCGCCCGTCGGGCTGAAGGCGGCGTGTCCGCGGCTGGAGCGACAGGAAAGCGTCCGGACTGGCGGACGCCCGGCGACCTGCCCGTGCCGTCCTGGACCAAGGGGGCTCGCCAAGCCTGGGGGCTTGGCGGGATCACTTTTTTTGTGGCCGGCCAGGCCGACGGACTGCCTGAACGTGGAACCGCGGCGGCGACCTGGACCACGCGGGCATCGGGCCGGACGACACCGCACACCCGATCCCGGCGCCGTGGCGAGAACCAACCGGGCGCTGATCGGACGCTCGTCTGGTGGCCCCCCGCCGCCCGCTAGGAGCGCTCGAACAGGACCACGCAGACCGCGCCGACCGTCAGGTCAGCGTGAGCGGTCGGTCGGTGCCGGGCTCGGTGAGGATCACCAGCGGCGCCCGGCCGGGGGCCTGCCTGTCGATGGCTACCTAAACCCGCCTATAGTTGGTGAATGATGCGGGTAATCGCCAACGAGGGTGGTGAAGAGCGGTCGGGACGCTGGGGGACATAGGGGGGCTGGGAGCCAGGGGGAAGGGGGGG
>NZ_CAJAXH010000125.1 GCF_903946935.1 uncultured Thiodictyon sp. | reverse complement strand
GTTGACGCTCGCGATCGGTTACGAGGACAGGCGCAGGACGAAGCAAGGGCATCGAAAAAACCAGAGTAGATCACGAAGTTTGCATCTTACAACGCGCTCTTCAGAAACGGTATTAGGATTTTCATCCTGCGGTACTAGTCCATGTCCCACAACCCGTCAAGGCGCGCGGGAGAAAGCTACCCTTCCGGTACCTCTGCATTCGGCGGCGATGGCACATCGGGTCCGCTGCGGGCGCCGCGCGGCCCGCCATGGCGCCGGGCCTGCGACAGTTTGGCGGACGAGTCGGCGGTCGATCTCAAGGCGCATGGTCGCAGCCCCAGGCGCGGCCCGATCTTGGGACCGCCGACCCGGTGCCGCCAACGAGCGCCACGCCCACGTGCGAATCCGCTACACTTCGCTGGACCTAACCAGAGGACAGACCCATGAGCGAAAGTGAACAGATCGAGATCGCGCGCTATCACCGGGAGATCGTCGAGGACCTGCGGCACATGCTGAAAAAATATGTCCGTATCATGGAGTGGGACGTGCCCGATGTCGATGAGCAGGCGGCCCGCGCGCTGGTGATGCAGGCGATCAAGGACTCGTTGGCCGAGGTGGAAGCGCACCCGCAATAGTCATGGGCGCGCGCCGGGCCGGTGGCGGGAGCGACGATCAAGGTCGCGCGAGCAGACACCGGTCTCGTTGAACCAACCCATTGTCGGGAGGTCGTGGACATGAACTATACCAAGCAATTGATCGTCGCGCCGGGTGCGAAGGTGCGGCTCACGCAATTCGATCCCGCCTATCACGGCAAGGAGGCCGCCGCGGCGGACCCGGAAAAGGCCTTGGAGTCCGTGAAGGCCAGGATCGGCGAGCTCCAGCGCAAGATGTATGGCGACAACCGGCACTCACTCCTGATTGTGCTCCAGGGCCTGGACGCCGCGGGCAAGGATGGGGTGTGCTGGCACGTCATCGGCGGTATGGACCCCCAGGGCTGTAAGGTCCAGGGATTCAAGGCACCGACGGCGGCGGAGGCGGCACACGATTTCCTGTGGCGCATTCATCCGCACGCCCCGGCCAAGGGTGAGGTGGCGGTGTTCAACCGCTCGCATTATGAGGACGTGCTGGTCACTCGTGTCCACAAGCCGGTCCCGCGCAAGGTCTGGCAGCGGCGCTACGACCTGATCAATGAATGGGAGCACCTGCTCCATGCCGAAAACGGTACCACCATCCTGAAATTCTGTTTGGTCATCTCCAAGGAGGAGCAGCTCAAGCGCTTTGCCCAGCGCCTGGACGACCCGCATCGGCAGTGGAAGATCAGCGATTCCGACTACCGGGAGCGCGAATGCTTCGACGATTATCTGGAGGCCTTTGACGAGGCCCTGGAGCGCACGTCTACGGCGCACGCCCCCTGGTTCACCATTCCCTGTGACCACAAATGGTTTCGTAACCTAGCGGTCGCCAACATCGTGGCCGATGCCATGGCGGGGTTGGACCTGCAATACCCCAAGCCAGCGGTGGACCTGGATGAGATCCGGCGTGCCTATCATGCGGCGACGGCAGCGGGTAAGGCAGGCGATCGGCACCAGCGGGGTTGAGCATGTCGATCATCCTGGTCGTCTTCTTCGTGGTCTACCTGGGGATGATGCTGGGCCATCTGCCGTGGCTCAAGGTGGATCGCGCATCCATCGCCCTGGGCGGTGCCATCGCGCTCCTGGCCACCGCCGAGGTGACCCAAGCCCAGGCGCTTGCGAGTATCGACTTCAGCACCATCGGGATGCTCTTCGGGCTCATGCTGATCTCGATTCAATTCGAGCTGTCAGGGCTTTATGGGGTGCTGTCGAGCGCGGTGGGCCGGGTCCAGACCGGGCCGGCCATCCTGCTCGCGCTGCTCACCGGCCTGGTGGGGATCATGTCGGCCTTTCTCACCAATGATGTGGTGGCCGTGGCCATGACCCCGATCGTGCTCTCGATCAGCCTACGCCGCGGGCTGAATCCGGTGCCCTTTCTGTTGGCCATCGCCTTCGCCGCCAATGCCGGGGCGGTGGCGACCATCATCGGCAGCCCGCAAAACATGCTGATCGGCGAGAAGCTCCATCTCTCTTTCGCCGGCTATATGGGCTATGCGGCGGTGCCCGCCGTGCTGTCACTGGTCGTGGTGTGGCTGGCCCTGGTCTTCTTTTATCGCGGGTCCTGGCGGCTCCAACGGACGGTAGGCGCCGTCGGGGAGGAACCGGCGGAACCGGTGCTGGACCGCCTGGAGACCATCAAGGGGCTATTGATCCTGGGCCTGATCCTCTATGCCTTCATTTTCACGCAAGCCAGCCGCGGCCTGGTCGCGGCGAGCGCCGGCGCCTTCATGTTATTTAATGCCCGTTTCCTGTCACGCGATATGCTGAACCGCGTCGATTGGGGGCTGTTGCTGCTGTTTATCGGGCTCTTCATCGTCAATGGCGCCATCCAGGACACCGGGATGCCGCAGCACCTGGTCGCGGACCTGAAGGCCGCCGGATTCAACCTCCAGGACAGTGGCGTGCTCTATGCGGTCAGTGCCATCCTGAGCGATCTCACCTCCAACGTGCCGACCGTGATGCTACTCCTGCCCTATGCCGTCGATCACGAGGCCGGTCCCTTGATGGCCCTGGCGAGCGGACTCTCCAGCAATCTCATTGTCATCGGCAGCCTGGCCAATATCATCGTGGTCGACGCGGCCAATCGCGAGGGGCTCAACATCTCATTCGGCGAGTTCGCCAAGGTCGGCGTACCGGTGGCCTTGAGCACCCTGCTGATCGCCTGGGTGTGGATCCGGTATGTGATGTAATTTGTTCGCGGCCGGGGGCCGCTCCTACGCGGTAGGAGCGGCCCCCGGCCGCGACCCGGTGGGCTGGCGTGTGCTTAGGCGGAAATCCGTCCTTCGCGCGCCGCCCGCCGGGCGGCCAGGGCGATGAAGACATAGGACCAGCCGTTGAAGAGGAGTTCGATGGCGACGAACAGGCCGATCACCCAGAGTCCCGAGATCGGCCACTGAGCGATGATCATGGCGCCCAAACCGATGGACACCAGACCGGAGAGCAGTGGCCAGAACCAGCCGTGCGCCGCGCGCAGTTGGAAGGCCATCAGGCCGCGCAGCACGCCCACCGCGATCAGCAGCCCGGCCAGCACCAGGGTCAGGATGGCGGAGGCGCGCACCGGGTCGACCATGATGTCGACCCCGGCCGCCACATAGAGCAGCGCAATGAGCACATGCCAAAGCACGGATTTCCAACTGATGCAGGTGAAGGCATGGACGAGTTGGAAGATGCCGGCCGCGAGGATCAAGACCCCGAAGACTAGGACGGTTATCACAGTCATGGCGAAGGTCATATAGAGTCCGAGCGTGCCCAGCGCAATCGAGCTCAGACCCAAGGCCAGCAGCCAGCCCCAGTTCTTTTGTAAGTCGTGTGAAAAGGCGTCCGGGATGGTCGCCAGCGTCGCGTCGCGGTTTGCAGACATACTGAATTCCTCATCTTTAAGTTGAAGCCTTGACTCGGTCTGAATTATCCTTTTTTTTCAGAAGGAAGCCAGCGTTTTTTTTGTGCGCCGGGGGCGGCGCGCCGGATACCGCGGGCCTGCGACCAGCCGCGGGCTGGGGCGGGTGCTCGGCCGCCCCCCGGATCTCGACTTTACGCAGCGCTCGGCATAGTATTGCGGGCCGACCTCCCAACCCCCGACCGTCGCCGGTCGCCGTTGTGGACCAAGGAGGGTCGACGATGGGTCGCGCAGCGGGCGCCCGGCCCGTGACAGCCGAGCCTAAGGTGTCGCTCGGCCCTTGAGACGGCGGTCGACCCACCGGTCGGTCGCGCTCTGCCGCCCGGACCAGATTGCCCCGTTCGCCATTGATTTCGGATCACATCCGTGGATATCCGCAGAGTGCGTGCGTTGCTCGGCCCCAACCCTTGGGCCGATTTTCCCGTGGTTGAGGTCTGGTTGGACCTATCCGACCATCCGCCCGGTGAGTGGCTGATGTCGGCCGGCCGGCTGCGGGCGTGTTTGGCCGCCTGTCTGCCCGGGATGGACCTGCCGCGTCGACCGCCGGCGGACCCGGACCACCCCTGGCATGGGCGGCGGCATGAGCGCTGGCTGGCCCAGGTGCTCCTGGGCATCATGCTGGAACTGTCCGCCCGGGTCGCCAGGCGGCCGCTGTTCAGTCGGGTGCGCCGGACCTCCGAGCCCGGGGTCTACCGGCTGGCCTTCCAATTCGTCGAAGGGGTGGCGCCCGGGGCTTGCGCCGAGGCCGCCCTGGCGATCGCACGTGCGCTATTGGCCGAGACCGATTGTGAACTGGCCCTGCATCTGGACGCATTGCGTGCCGCCGCGCGGGAGGCCGGGCCGACGCCGACCTGTGTCGCGCTGATGGCGGCGGCGCGGGTCCGCGATATCCCGGTGCGCCGGCTCCCCGGGGAACTGCTGTTGCTCGGCCACGGCGCCCAGCAGCGCCGTCTGCCCTGTGGCGGCGTCGCCCCAAGCGTGCCGGTCGCCGAGCGGGCGGCGGCGGAGCGCGAATTGTTCGGCGCCCTATTGGCCTGTGTCGGGCTCAAGTGTGCGCCGGAGCCGGTTACTGGCGCACACTATCGGATACTGGTCGCCGGGCGGCGGGTCCTCGCCGCGCTGTGGTGGCAACCGGGCCCCGGCGGCAATGGCGCCGGCCCGTTGCTGACTGACGTGAGCGGTCTGATCTGCGGGGCGGTGCGCGCGCGCGCCCTGGATGCCGCCCAGGTCCTGGGGCTGGAGGTGGCGGAGGTCCGGGTGGTGACGGCGGACATCGCCCGCTCACTGGAGTCCCAGGGGGGGCTGATCAGCGAAGTGATCGCGGCCCCGCCGCTCGATCTCTATTTGGAGACGGCAGGCCCTGGGCGCATCGCGGACGCCTTCCTGGACACACTCTACCGGCCCGGGGAGACCGGGCGTATCCCGATTGCCGCCGTCTCCGGGACCAATGGCAAGACGACGGTGACGCGGTTGATCGCCCATGGGCTCGCCGTCTCCGGGCGCTTCGTCGGCATGACCTGTACCGACGGTATCTACCTGGCGGATCGGCGGATCGATACCGATGATTGTGCCGGTCCCCAGAGCGCGCGCATGGTGCTGCTCAATCCGCAGGTGGAGGCGGCCGTGCTGGAGACCGCCCGTGGCGGCATCCTGCGCGAGGGTCTGGGTTTCGATGCCTGCGACGTGGCGGTCGTCACCAACATCGGCGAGGGCGATCACCTGGGGCTGGGGTGGGTCGACACCGTGGCGGGGTTGGCCGAGGTCAAACAGGCGGTGGTGCGCGGGGTCGCCCCCCGGGGCACCGCCGTGCTCAATGCCGAGGACCCATTGGTCGCCGGGATGGCCCGTTACTGCAAGGGCAAGGTGCTGTTTTTCGCTCGCAACGGTGAGCATCCGGTGATCCTGCGGCAGCGCCGCGAGGGTGGGCGGGTGGCCTTCGTGCGCGGACAGGACCTGATCCTGGCCGAGGGCGAGGCCGAATGGGTGCTGCTCGCGCTCTCACAGATTCCGCTCACCGGTGGCGGTCGGGTCGGTTTCCAGATCGAGAATTGTCTGGCCGGTGCCGGGGCGCTGTGGGCGCTGGGCCTGCCCCTGGCCACCCTGGGCGCCGCGCTTGAGACCTTCGGTGCCGACCTGGACAAGAGCCCCGGGCGGTTCAATGTGCTCTCCATCAACGGTGCCACAGCGGTCTTCGACTATGGCCACAATCCGTCGGCCCTGCTGGCGATGATCGAGGCCCTGGCGGCCTTTCCTCACGGGCGGCGCCTGGCGGTCTATTCGGCCGCGGGGGATCGCCGCGACGCCGACCTGATCCGGCAGGGCGAGATCCTGGGTCATGCCTTCGACCGTGTGATCCTCTATGAGGACCACTATACCCGCGGGCGCCAGCCGGGTGAGATCATGTCACTGTTCGCGCAGGGGCTCACCCGCGGCGACCGGGTCCAGGAGGTCCAGACGATCCACGGCTGGCAGCACGCGGTGGAGGCCGCCCTGTGGCTGGCCCAGGCGGGGGACCTGATCCTGATCCAGGCGGATGTGATCGACGAGACCGTCGACTATGTCCGCGCCCGCTTGGCGGAGAGTGAGGCGTATCAGGGATTGGCCCTGGACCATCCGGTGGCCGCGCTCCCCGAGGCAGCGGTACCGCTGGCTTAAGGACGAGCGGCGGGGCGCTGGGTCCATATTGTCATCCGGGGGGGTTGGTCCGCGCAGCGGACCCTACGGACTAATCTCATTTGCGTTTTTTGCGTTCATTTGCGGACAATGATTCCTTCCAGCATCAAGGGCGGCGCCTCAGGCCCGGCGGGATTGGGCGCCCATCTATCATACCCAGCCGAGCCGTGCGCCGGCGCAGGGGGTCAAATTGCTTCATATCCGACGCCTGCGGGTCCTGCGTGGACCCAACATCTGGGCGCATTTCCCGGTGCTCGAGCTGCTCTTGGACCTGGGCGAGGTCAAGGACCGCTCCTCCGAGGAGATCCCGGGCTTCAATGACCGGCTCAAGTCCTGGCTGCCCTCGCTGATCGAGCACGAGTGCAGCGTGGGCGAGCGCGGCGGCTTCTTCCAGCGGTTGGAGCGGGGCACCTATATGGCCCACATCCTGGAGCATGTCACCTTGGAGCTCCAGACCCTGGCCGGTACTTCGGTGGGCTATGGCCGTGCCCGGGAGACCGAGCAGGAGGGCGTCTACCGGGTCGCCATCGAATATGAGGAGGAGGCCCTGGGCTGCGCCGCGGTGGAGACCGCCCGCCTGCTCCTGCTCGCCGCCATCCATGACCGGCCATTCGCGATGGCGGATGAGCTCACGCGTTTGCGCGACCTGTGCCATGAGGTGCGCCTGGGTCCCAGTACTCATGCCATCGCCGTGGCGGCCAAGGCCCGGGGTATCCCGGTGCGGCGCCTGGGGAGCGAAAACCTGCTGCAACTGGGTTGGGGTCGCTGCCAGCGGCGGGCCTGGACCGCCGAGACCGACCGCACCAGCGCCATCGCCGAGTCGATCGCCCAGGACAAGGACTTAACGCGCCTGCTGCTGGCCGCCGCGGGGGTGCCGGTGCCGGTGGGGCGGCCGGTCACGAGTGCGGAGGAGGCCTGGCGGTTTGCCCAGGAGCTGGGCGTGCCGGTGGTGGTCAAGCCGCGCTATGGCAACCATGGGCGTGGCGTGACCACCCAGTTGAGCACCCCGGGGCAGGTCGAACAGGCCTTTGCCGTCGCCCGCAAGGAGGGGTCGGAAGTCCTGTGCGAGCGCTTCATTACGGGGTCCGATTATCGCCTCCTGGTGGTCGGCGAGCGGCTGGTGGCGGCGGCCCGGCGCGAGCCGGCCCAGGTCATCGGCGATGGTCGCTCCACCATCCGGCAACTGGTGGCCGAGGTCAACCTGGACCCGCGCCGCAGCGCCGGACATGCCACGGTGTTGAGCCTGATCGAATTGGACGAGACGGTGCACGCGATCCTCGCCGACCAGGGGTTGACGACCGAATCGGTGCCGACGCCCGGCCAGCGGGTCTTGTTACGTCACAATGCCAATCTCAGCACCGGCGGGACCGCCACCGATGTGACCGACGAGGTCCACCCCGAGGTGGTCGCCCGGGTCGTGGACGCGGCCCGGGTGGTCGGTCTCGATATCGCCGGGGTCGACGTCCTGGCGCAGGACATCGGCCGGCCGCTGGAGGAGCAGGGCGGCGGTATCGTGGAGGTCAACGCCGGACCTGGGCTGCGGATGCACCTGGAGCCCTCCGCCGGTCGCCCGCGCCCGGTCGGCGAGGCGATCCTCGACCTGCTGTTCTCGCCCGGCGCGGACGGTCGTATCCCGGTGGTAGCGGTGACTGGGGTCGGCGGCACGACGGGCGTGGCCCGGCTCATCGCCCGCTTGCTGCGCGCCCGCGGCGACCTGGTGGGTCTGGCCGACGCCGCCGGGTTGCACACCGGGGAGCGCACGTTAAGCCCCCACGATAGTACCGGCCCTGAGGGGGCACGGACGCTGCTGCTCTATCCGCGGCTGGCGGCGGCGGTGCTGGAGGTGGCGGGGGAGGGCATCCGTAGCGAAGGGTTGGGTTTCGACCGCTGCCTGGTCGGCGTAGTGACCCATCTCGGGGTCCCGGCCGAGCCGGTGGCGCCGGGCGGCGAGTCGGTGGATGAACTGGTGCGGGTCAAGCGCTGTGTGGTCGAGGCGGTGACGCCCGACGGCACCGCGGTACTCAATGCCGAAGACCCCCTGGTGGCAGGGATGGCCGAGCGGTGCCGCGGCGCCGTCATCTGGTTTTCCCGCGACCCGGGGCATCCGGTCGTCACCGCGGCGCTGGCCCAGGGCGGGCGGGCGGTGCTCGAACGCGACGACGACATCTGCCTGGCCAGCGGCGAGGCGCGGGAGTCGCTGTTGCCACTGTCGCGGCTGGCCACGCCGGCCGATGCGAGCTCCGGGCCGGTCCAGCATTGGTTGGCCGCGGTCGCCGCCGCCTGGGCACTGGGGCTGCCACTCGACCTCATCTGTACCATGCTTGAGACTGCACCGCTATGACGATGACACACGATAAGGCCCGCCTGTTGCGGCTTGCCACCTATGCCTCGGTGGCGACCGCCACCCTGTTGATCCTGGTGAAGCTGGGTGCCTGGCTGGTGACTGGGTCGGTCAGTGTGCTGGCGAGCCTGGTGGACTCGCTGATGGACGTGGGCGCCTCGCTCGTGAACCTGTTGGCGGTGCGCTGGTCACTGCTGCCCGCGGATGAAGACCATCGATTTGGGCACGGCAAGGCCGAGTCCCTGGCCGGGTTGGCGCAGGCCGCCTTCATCGCCGGCTCGGCGGTGTTCCTGGCCCTGGAGGCGGTGGATCGGGTGATCCATCCCCAGCCGTTGGCCCAACTCGGGGTCGGCGTCGGGGTCATGGTCTTCGCCATCGGCGCGACCCTGATTCTGCTGGCCTTTCAGCGGCATGTCATCCGCGAAACCAACTCCACCGCGATCCGCGCCGACGCGCTGCATTACGCCACCGACCTGGCCACCAATTCGGCGACCCTCATCGCGCTGGCGGGTGCCTTTTTCGGCTTTCCGGGGTTGGACCCCATCTTTGCGCTGGGCATCGCCGTCTTTATCCTCTACAGCGCCGTGCAGATCGCCCGCGAGGCGGTGGACCTGCTGATGGATCGCGAATTGGCGCCCGAGGATCGGGAGACGATCCAGACGGTGGCGGCCGCGGTGCCAGGGGTGCGGGGGATCCACGGGTTGCGCACGCGCCGCTCCGGGCACACCCCGGTGATGCAAATGCACCTGGAACTGGACGACAACCTGCCGCTCATTGCGGCCCACGCCATCTGCGATCAAGTCGAGGCCGCGTTGCAGGTCGAGTTCCCGGAGGCGGACATCACCATCCACCAGGACCCGCGCAGTTTGGGGGTTGAGGGTTAGCCGTTATCAATCCTCCTCGTGACACCGCTGCGCGGTGTCACGCCGGTATCAGGCGCTCTGCGCTGTGAATTCCGCTGGGCGGAATCAGAATCACGGCCGCTTGCTTGAACTGCTCGATGTAGCTCAGTAATCTGGGCGCCTGGATTGACGGAGGAGAATGCCGTGCGGAAACGTGACCTGCGCCGGTGGCGCGCTCGGGCGCCTGCGCCATGAGCTCGGACCATCGTCGGCGACGGCCGCGCGGGTCCGCTCAGCATCGTGCAAGGTGGACCTGGCGCCTTATAGGTCGCGCGTCGTCGTGGTACACCGCGGCGCCGGCGCCGAAACCGGCGCCGAGCGCTGGGATCTTCCGGGCACGGTGCCGACCCATCCCCAGGACGCCCCGGCGCAGCGCTGACCCATGCCGACCCAGGTTGCCAGTGATGCTTTCGTCATCCGCCCGCCCGCCGACTTGCTGCGTGCTCATCCGGAGTTGAAACGCCTGGCCGCGGACCTGGCCCTGAGTTACGTCCACCGCGAACTGCTCGACGATGAGCGCCTGCGCCGGATCGGCGAGTCATTATGGCGCGCCGCTGGCGACCCCGACACGCTTGATCGGCAGCTCAATGACGCTCTGAATGCCGCCGGTCTGGCCGTGCTGCCCATCGTTATCGAGAACGCCGCGCCCGGGCTGCTGCAACTGCCCTGGGAGATCCTGCACCACCCGCGGCACGGCTTTCTCGCCCGCGAGCCGCGCTTTGCGCTGTCGCGGCGGACCGCCGCCCCACCGCCTTCTTCGGCACCGGCCGAGCCGGGGCCGCTGCGGGTGCTGCTGTTCACCTCGCTTCCTGATGACCTGGACGCGGAGCGTGGCCGGCTCGACACGGAGTCCGAGCAGGCGGCGGTGCAGGAGGCACTGGCGCCCTGGGTCGCCGAGGGGTGGATCGATCTCAAGATGCCCAACGATGGGCGCTTCGAGACCTTCGCCAGCGAACTCAAAACATTCGGCCCCCAACTCGGCTTCCTGAGCGGCCACGGGCGGTTCCACACCGAAGCGCTGGACGGCGCCCCGGGTCAGGGCGTCTTCGTCTTCGAGGGACCGGACGGCGAGTCCGACCCCCGCGACGAGACCGCCATCGCCCAAGCCTTCGTTGGCACCCGGGTCCAATGCCTGGTGCTGTCCGCCTGCGAGTCCGGCAAGTCCGCCTCCGATGCCTTGAACAGTGGGCTTGCTCGCCGGCTCGCGCTGGCCGGCGTGCCCCATGTGATCGGCATGCGCGAGTCGATCCTGGACCCGGCCGCCATTGCCTTCGCCCGCGCCTTCTGCGATGCCGTGGGCCAGCGCGAGCGCATTGATTGCGCCATGCAGGCGGCCCGCGGCGCCATCGCCCGCCCGCTGGCCGGCCAGACCTGGCGCGAGCCCCAAAGCGGCACCGCGGGGGTACACGCCGAACTGAGCCTGGGCCAATGGTGCCTGCCCATGCAACTCTGCGCCGACCCGGGCCGGCCACTGATCGACTGGTCCTTCCGGCCGGAGCCGCCGGCCGCGCGCCCGCCGAGCCGCTCGCTCGCCACTGTCACCCTACCCGCACGCTTCGTCGGCCGGCGCCGGGAGCTGCGCGGGCTGCAAGGGGCACTCGGCACCCGCCGGCGCCGCCAACTGTTGATCACCGGGCCCGGCGGCCAGGGCAAGACCGCGCTCGCCGGCACCCTGGCCGCGGACCTGGGCCGGGCCGGCGCGACGGTGTTCGCCTGGTCCGCCCGGCCGGGCAACCGCTGGGCGGATTTCCGGCTGGAGCTCGAATTCGGACTGACCGCGGAGCGCGCCCAGCGCTACGACCGCCTGGTCGCCCAGTGCCCGGACGAGCAGGCCCGCGCCTGCATCCTGTTGCGACTGCTGCTGGAGCAGCACGGCGGTCGGGTCCTGCACGGTAACCCGCGCGGGCTCCAGTTCTTCGCCGCCGCCGTTCGGGACCTTGGGAGCATTGAGGAAGACGCCTTCTTGGAGCGGCTGGCCGCCGCCGGCGCCGAACTCCAGACCGATATGGCACTGGACCTGGTGGTCGCCCACCGCACGGACGCCGAGCGCGCACTGCTGCGTCGCTTGCCGGCCTACCGCACCCCGGTCCCGATCGAGGGCATCGTCAAACTCGGGCTTGACCTGCCCGAGCCGCGCTGGCTACTGGACGGACTGCTCGCGGTTTCGCTCGTCGAGCAGCGGGATGCGCCGGATTTGCTGACCCGGGAATACCAGTGCCCGGGGACGGTCGCCGATTGGCTGGCGCGGCAGCCCGGGGGCGGGTTGGAGGCGGACTGGCTTGGGGTCGCGGCGGATTTTCAGCTCTATTGCTATCGCACCGCACGGCGGAATCAAGAGCAGGCGGTTGCGGTCCATGACGCTCTGCTTGCCGCCGGGCGGCGGCCCGAGGCCGATCGGTGGGTGTTGAACGTGATCGTCGGGCCGATGACCCGGGCCGGGCTCTATGCCAGCCTGCTGAAGCATTGGCTGCCGCCAGTCTGCGAGTCGGCCGAGCCCAAGACCCGGGCTGCGGTACTGAATCTAACCGGCGCGCAGTATTGGCATCTCGGCGACTACCGGACCGCGCTCGGCTATCTGGAAGATGGTCTCGCCATTTCGCAGGAGATCGGCGACCGTGAGGGCGAGGGCGCGACGCTCAACAACATGGGGGAGGTCCACCGGGCCCGCGGCGAGCTGGACCGGGCGGTCGACCTTTACCAACGCGCGCTCGCCATCTGGCAGGAGACCGGCAACCGCGCGGGCGAAGCCGCGTCGCTCAACAACATCGCAGTGATCCACTGGGTCCGCGGCGAGTCGGACCGGGCGCTCGACCTTCACCAACGCGCCCTCGCCATCTCGCAGGAGACCGGCTACCGCGCAGGCGAGGGCGGGACGCTCAATAACATCGCGGAGATCTACGGGGGCCGCGGCCAGTTGGACCCAGCGCTCGACCATTACCGACGCTCGCTCGCTATCTGGCAGGAGACCGGCGACCGTGCGGGCGAGGGCCTGGTACTCAACAACACCGGGGAGATCCACCAGGCCCGCGACGATTCGGGCCGGGCGCTCGACCTTTACCAACGTGCCCTCGCCATCCGGCAGGAGATCGGCGACCGGGCCGGCGAGGGCGCGACGCTCAACAACATCGGGGAGATCCACCGGGTCCGCTTCAACCAATTGAGCTCTTGTTCTGGTGACACCGCTACGCGGTGTCACCCATGTATTAGGCGCTCTGCGCCGGGAGTTCCCGCCCCGGTACCGGAGCCTCTGGCGGCAGTGCGTTGCCCAAACCCTCGGGGCGCGAAGCGCCCAACACACGCGTGACACCGCTCGAGCGGTGTCACGAGAGGCAGCGGTATCACGCGAGGCGGGAGAGGGGCGTCGGTGTTGAGCCTTGCTCAGGGGCGCAGTCGCCCATCCTCGATGCGCACCACCCGATCCGCCAGTTCGCCGACCCGTGGGTCATGGGTCACCACCACCACCGCCCGGCCCTGTGCGTGGGCCAGGTCCGCCAGCAACTTGACCACGGTACGGCCGGTGACTGAGTCCAGGGCGGCCGTGGGTTCGTCGGCGAGCAGGATGGGCGGGTCGCCGGCCAGGGCGCGGGCGATGGCGACGCGCTGCTTTTCACCGCCGGACAGTTGGCGGGGGTAGTTGCGCAGCCGCCCGGCCAGGCCCACGCGGTCCAGCAGTTCGGTCGCCTCCCCGAGGTCCCGCCCCTTGAGTTCCAGCGCGACCTGGATGTTCTCCGCCGCGGTGAGGGCGGGAAACAGGTTGTAGCTCTGGAAGATGAACCCCATGCGCCGCAGGCGCAGTTGCGCCAGTGCGTGGTTGGACAACCCGGCGAGCGGCTGCCCTTCCACCCACACCGCGCCCGCGGTGGGGTGCAGCAGGCAGCCCAGGAGCATCAGCAGGGTGGTCTTGCCGCTCCCCGATGGTCCCATCAGTGCCAGGATCTCCCCGGCACTCGCCTGGAAGTCCACGGCGTCCAGTGCCCGCACGGCGGTGTCTCCGGTGCCATAGACCATGGACAGGTCGCGGGTCTCCAAGGCCGGACGTGTCATTCGGAGCGCGCCAATGGGTCAGGAAGATGATTGTCCGCAAATGAATGCAAATGAACGCAAATAAAGAAAATACCAAATAGCGTAATGAAGAGTCGATCGTTTTCAGCGGGGCAGTGGTTGGCTTTGCAGTTCGCCGCACCACGTGCATGACCATCGCTTGCCCATTGCGATATCTGCGGCATCACTGCCGCAGCCAGTCTTGATTTGCGTTTACTTGCGTTCATTTGCGGACTGAATAGCTTTCTTCCGGATCATCGTTGGAAGACCATCGCCGGGTCGATGCTCATGGCCTTGCGGATGGACGCGACCGAGGCCAGGATGCACATCGCGAGCGTGATGCCATAGAGCGGGGCGACCAGCCAGGGCGGGACCAGGATGGCGGCGGCGGTGGACTCGCTGCCCTTGGCGATGATCATGGAGACGGCGATGCCGGGCAGCCCGCCCAGCGTGGCGCTGATCACCGCCTGACCCAGGATCACCTTGTAGATGAAGGCGCGCGGGGCCCCCATGGCGCTCAGGGTACCGAACTCCGGCAGATGATCGACGGTGGTGGCATAGAGCACCTGGGCGACGATCACCACCCCCACCAGGAGCCCGAGCACGGCGGAGATCAGCACCGAGGCCCCGGCCCCGGTGGTGAACATCCAGTAATCGCGGGTGCGCGTGGCAAACTGTTCGCTCAGATAGACGTCGGTGCGCGGCAGGATTTGGGCCAGGGCGTCGCGCACGCGCGCCGGGTCCGCGTCGGGGTGCAGCCGCCCGATGACATAATTGGTCGCGTCCTCGGCGAACCCGCTCAGGTACTGGGCGTTGCGGTAGGAGGCGAAGACCCAGGGGGAGGTGGTGAAGGAGCGGATCCCCTGGGTGAACCCGACCACGATCGCGCGCCGCCCGTTGATCTCCACCCGGGTGCCGACCGTGCTGACGCCGAGCTTGTCCAGGAACACCCGGTCGATCATCACCGCATCCGGCCGCCGCAGGTCCTCAAGTTGGCCCTCGACGATGTGCCAGGGGCCGGCGAGCCCGGTGTTGAGGTTCGAGCCCAGGACGATGACGCTCTCGTTGCCCCCGTCGGGCTTCTTCCAGAGCGTGAACTGAACCAGCAGGGCCTCGGCCTGGGCGACCCCGGGGACCGAGCGGGCGAGGTAGAGCTCGCGCTCGTTGATGGGCAGCGTGACCTCGAAGTTCTGCGAGCCCTTGGCGACGATCCAGAAGTCGGCGTTGGTGTGGCGGATGATCGTGGTGGTGCTGTCGGAGAAGCCCAGGAAGAGCCCGATCTGCATGGCGATCAACACCACCGCGAAGATGATCCCCACCAGGGTGACGACAAAGCGCGAGCGGTCATGGGCGAGGTTGCGCCAGGCGAGCAGCCCCGCCATCCCCGCACCCCAATGAGAGCGGCCGCGCTTCATTTTATTAAGGACGATTGGTCCGCAAATGAACGCAAATGAACGCAAATCAGAAAAGCGTGCGATGTTCGGGGCGTAGTCACCCATAATGAGCACTTGGCTCGGTAATAACGTAATTTTTTCATTTTTCTGAGCCTCTGTGCTTCATCGATATTTCCGGGTTTATCTTTTTTGCTGAATCGACGATTCCTATTTGCGTTCATTTGCGTTCATTTGCGTTCATTTGCGGACGATTTTCTTATTGTGATTCACCGGCCGGCGCCGGGATCGCGATATAGACATTGACCCGCAGCCCGATCGGGATGGAGACCCCCGGGGCCAGGTCGATCAGCACCTCCAGGACGCGGCTGTCCTTGCGTTCCGCGGGGTCGTCCGAGGTGATCTGTTTGCGGCCCATCAGGTTGCCGATGCGTCCCACTTTGCCCGGGATGCGGCGCTCGCCATAGGCGTCGGCCTGGATGGAGGCGTCCTGACCGAGCCGCAGGAGTGCGATGTCCGCCTCGTCCACCTCGGCGCGCACCCGCAGGTGCGCGATGTCGCCCACCGCCATGATCGGGGTGTCGCCCATCTCGGTGACCTGCTCACCGGCGCGCCGGAAACGGCGCAGGACCACCCCGTCGATCGGGCTGCGGATGAATGACTTCTCATAGATCGCCCGCGCGACGGCGAGCTGCGCCTGCGCCAAGGCCAGCTCCGCCTGCGCCTTGGCCTGCTCGTCCGCCCGCGCCGGGCTGTCCACCACCGCCAGGTGGGCGCGCAGCCGTGCGAGTTGGGCGTGGGCCACGTCCAGCGCGCTGCGCGCGTTGTCCAGGTCCTGACCGCTGCCCAGGCGCTTTTCCGCCAGCCCCTGTTGCCGGGCGAGTTCGCGCTCGGCGCGGGCCAGTACTGCCTGCGCCTCACTGACCGCGGCGGCCGCCTCGTCCCGTTCGGACGGGCGTGCCCCGTTGATCACGCGGTCCAGGGCGGCGCGGGCGATGCCGACGGAGGCCTCCGCCGCCTGGACCCGCGCCAGATGGTCCGCGTTCTCCAGGGTTGCGACCACCTGGCCCTGATGGACCGGGTCACCCTCGTCCAACATCACGTCCGCGAGCCGGCCGGTCATGGCCGCGGCGATGCGGATCTCCTCCGAGATCGGCTCGACCCGCCCAAGGGCGGCGATCTGGGAGCGCGGCGCCGGGCTGGGCAGGTCGCTGGTGTCCGCCGCTTGGGTCAGGACAGCAGCGCCCAGCAGCATTCCCACCACGAACAAACGCAGCGTCAGGGACATGGACGGGGGAGGGCGATGCATCGGGTTGACCCTGGTGGATGGGGTTCTCTTAGGGTAACCCGAGCGGTCCCGGCAGGTCGACGGACAGCGCCCGGTCCTCGTGACACCGCTGCGGAGATTGGGTAAGTATTCCCTACTGGGTTTCCACCTCGAACCCTACCAGCGCACGCTGTTCCCGGCTGAATTCGATCCCGATCAGATGGATCGGCTGACCCGCCGCGCGGTATTTGTCGGCATAGCCCCGGTCCTTGATCTGCTGCAAGGTCCGCCCCGCGGGTTCCAACTCCACCGCCTTGAAGGCGAGTGTGGGAGTGAAAAAGCCGCGCTCGGTGAGCAGGTCCACCAGGAAGGTCGGGGTACCGGTCTCGAACCACCAGGTGCGGAACTCGCGCTCCTGAAAGAGCAGCAGCAGGTCAAATGGGTTATAGACCGCCTCACCGGTCCAGTTGTAGCCGTTGTACCAGCGGCGGATCAGGTCGCGGTCCAGACCGGCGAGCTCGGGTGCGAAGACCCTGTCTACATCCCGTTCGGTATAGCCGCACAGGGCGGAATAGTCGGCGGATACCGTGATGTCGCGCAGGTTGTTGAGCCCCGAAAAAATGCTGACCTTGCTGAACTTGCTGACCCCGGTCAGAAAGACGAAGCGAATGTGCGCGTCCTGATCCTTGATGACCGAATAGAGGTTGCGTAGCCCATCGCGCATCGTGCGGGCGGCGTCGGGCTCGGTGAGGTTGTCGAGAGTTTGCGTCGGTGCATGGTCTACCACTTCATGAAAGGAGGCGCGCTGAACGGATGCGCTGAGAACCACTCTCTTGCGCCCCTTATCAGGAATTTGTGAAAGCCATCGTTGGGTAGTGCCGCCTTCACCTGCCTGATGGTGGCGCGTGGGATGCCGCAGGTGAATACGCCAAGCGAAAAATCCACCAAGTCGCCTTTCCGGAACAGGTCGTGCGTCGTCACAATATTCATAATGTCAACTGCCCTTGAGCATCCACCCCCGCGGGTTGGGTTCAAAACCGAGCTTGGAGTAATACGCGTGCGCCCGCGGTGCAGCCAAGAGCACGATCATGCACTCACTACCCAGCCGTTGCTTGGTCTCCTGGATGAGCCGCTTGCCGATACCCAGTCGCTGATAGTCGCGGTCGACGGCCAGGTCGGCGAGATAGGCGACATAGGTAAAATCGGTGAGCGTGCGTGCGATGCCCACCAGGCGCTCGTCATGCCAAGCGGTCACGGTGAGACTGGCGTTGTCGATCATACCCGCAAAAATGTCGGGCCGGTCAAGGGGCCGCCGTTCGCCGAGCGTGGAGCGCCGATAGAGGTCGATGGCGGCCTCGACCGTGAGCTTGGCGTCGTCAAGGTAGGTGATGTCCATGCATTGGTCCTCTGCCTCTTCTAGTCATTTTCACCCGATCAGCCGTTGCTCAAGGTCTGAGCTGGCGGCCCTGTCGCGCGCTGCCGCGGCGAGCTCATGGCTGACCGGCTGCTTACCTAGTGCCTGGCAGAAAACTCGCCTTTCATCACGAATCCCATTCTTCGCCGCCCGGGCATCGGCGAGCGGTTCATGCATTTTGAAGCGTTTGGTAGCGGTCGAACCGCGCAAATAAGATCCAATCTCATTCGGCACAAGC
>NZ_CAJAXH010000124.1 GCF_903946935.1 uncultured Thiodictyon sp. | reverse complement strand
CTAACGGCCATGGAAGGGGGGCCTGCCACCCCTGACCATGAAAGTCTTTCAGGCTAACGGGGCGCTCCTGCGCCCGCTCGTGGTTTTCGCGTGAAACCTACTTCACAGACATCGGCTTACGGCGACTTTCACGGTAAAGCCTCAGCCTCCGGTGGCGGACGGGCCGCCGCTGGCCGGATCGGTGATCAATGCCTGCCGCGGCCTTGGGACGGTCTCACATATCGGCATTCGTTCGCCGCTGCCTGAACCATGGCGGTTTACATGCCGCTTGCGCCGCGGCGCGCGAGCGGGTATCACTGGCCCCGATCGCATCCCCGACCGGAGCACCCGATGGCCTTGCCGACTGACCAGATTGATCCCATCACCCGCGCTGCCCTCGCCTCGTTCAAGGCGATGCTGGCTGCGCGCCATGGTGGGAACCTCAAGACCCTGTACCTGTTCGGCTCGCGGGCGCGGGGCGACCATCGCCCCGACAGCGACGTCGACGTTGCGGTGTTCCTTGATCAGGTCGCCGACCCGCTCGGGGAGCAACTCGACCTGATCGATGACGGTTACCCCATCCTGCTGGATACTGGCGTCAATATCCAACCCTGGGTCTTCGAGCAGGCGAGTCTGGTCGACCCAAGTCGGCATCGGGCCGCCCATCTTGTGGAGGCCGTCCGACGCGAGGGCGTCGTTTTGTGATCAATCGGTTACTTGCCAAGGCCCGCTAGGCGTTGACCACCGCACGCCGCGACGTCGACCGCTCGACCGGCCTAATCCGCCGGATTCTCGTCACGACAAAAATTGCGTTTGCCAAGCCCGCCGACTACCGGTAGAATTGCTGGCTCTTGACGACAGGCATCCAGCCTGACGACAGGCGCGTAGCTCAGTTGGTTAGAGCACCACCTTGACATGGTGGGGGTCGTTGGTTCGAGTCCAATCGCGCCTACCAATTCTCAGCCGCCGGCTACCGGCCCGGCCTCTGGCGCCACCTTTTCACCCCAGTGTGGGAAGGTGGTAGCAAAGGAGGCGTGCGGCCGGTAACCGGCGGTTTTTGTTTAGGTCCCCGTCATGGGCCTGCTCATGTGATCTTTGGTAGCGATCACCACTGAATTCAAAGGATTTCCCATGCCCCAGATTACCCTCCCAGACGGTTCCATCCGTTCCTTCGATGCCCCGGTGTCCGTACGCCAGGTGGCTGCATCTATTGGTGCGGGGCTGGCCAAGGCGGCCCTGGCCGGGCGGGTGGACGGGCGTCTGGTCGATACCTCGTACCTCATCGAGGCCGACGCGTCGCTTGCCATCGTCACCACCAAGGACGAGGCGGACGCCTTGGAACTGCTGCGCCACGACGCCGCCCATGTGATGGCCCAGGCGGTGCAGGAGCTCTTCCCCGGCACCCAGGTGACCATCGGCCCGGCCATCGAGAACGGCTTCTACTACGACTTCGCCCGCGCCGAGCCCTTTGTCCCTGAGGACTTGGAGCGGATCGAGGCGCGGATGCACGAGATCGTGAAACGCGATCTGCCGATCACCCGCGAGGTGATGGACCGGGATGAGGCGAAGCGTGTCTTCGCCGAGCTGGGTGAGACCTACAAGGTCGAGATCATTGAGGACATCATCCCCGTCGGCGAGGAGGTTTCGATCTACCGCCAGGGCGACTGGTTCGATGTCTGCCGCGGTCCGCACCTGCCGAGCACCGGTAAGCTGGGTGAGGGCTTCAAGCTCACCAAGGTGGCAGGCGCCTACTGGCGCGGCGACGCCAAGAACGCCCAGCTCCAGCGCATCTACGGCACCGCCTGGCGCGACAAGAAGGAGTTGCGGGCCTATCTGACCCGCCTGGAGGAGGCGGAGAAGCGCGATCACCGCCGCCTCGGCCGCCAGCTCGACCTCTTCCACTTCCAGGAAGAGGCCCCGGGGATGGCCTTCTGGCACCATAAGGGTCGGGTCGTCTATCGCTTGGCCGAACAGTACATGCGCGAGAAGCTCGCCGAGTACGGCTACGATGAGGTCGAGACGCCCCAGGTCCTGGACCGCTCGCTTTGGGAGCGTTCGGGCCACTGGGACAAGTTCGCCGGCGGCATGTTCACCACCCAGCTGGACGAACACGACTACGCCATCAAGCCCATGAACTGCCCCGGGCATATCCAGCTCTACAATCAGGGGCTGAAGAGCTATCGCGACCTGCCGCTGCGGATCGCCGAGTTCGGGGTGGTGCATCGCTACGAGCCGTCCGGTACACTGCACGGCTTGATGCGCGCGCGCCGCTTCACCCAGGACGATGCGCACATTTTCTGCACCGATGACCAGCTCCAGGCCGAGGTCGCGACCCTGATCGACATGGTCTTCGAGACCTATCGGGACTTCGGCTTCGATCAGGTGGCGCTTGCCCTGTCGTTGCGCCCCGAGCAGCGCGTGGGCAGCGACGACCTCTGGGACAAGGGCGAGGCGGCGCTCGATAAGGCCTTGCGCGATAAGGGGCTGGAGTTCAAGGTGCAGCCGGGCGAGGGCGCCTTCTATGGCCCCAAGATCGAATTTACCCTGCACGACAGCATCGGGCGCGCCTGGCAGTGCGGTACCATTCAGGTCGACTTCTCGATGCCCGGGCGGTTGGGTGCGCACTACATCGCCGAGGACAACAGCAAGCAGACCCCGGTGATGATCCACCGCGCCATCCTGGGTTCGGTGGAGCGTTTCATCGGTATCCTGATCGAACACTATGCCGGGTTGCTGCCGGTGTGGCTGGCGCCGGTGCAGGCGGTGGTGCTCAATATCACCGACCATCAGGCACCCTATGTGACCGAAGTGACTAACGCCTTGCGCAAAAAGGGCTTCCGCGTGGATTCGGACTTGAGAAACGAGAAGATCGGCTTTAAGATTCGCGCCCATACCTTGCAGCGCGTACCCTATCTGCTGATCCTCGGCGATCGCGAGGTCGAGACCCGGACGCTGTCGGTGCGTGATCGCAAGGGTCAGGACCTGGGTTCGTTGGGGCTTGATGCCTTCATGGACCGGCTGGGCGACGAGGTGGCGCGGCGGGTTCACGACTGAGGTTGTAGGCTTCAAGGTTGTAGGGTGGATAGGCGTAGCGCATCCACCATGCCAGGCGCTGCCGAGTTGATTTAGACGATCATTTATTTTGGGTGGTGGAATGGAGTCGCCACCCCTGGGCCAGGTCCCCAACCTGTGGGGCAAGTGCCCGCATTGTTGGCCGGGGCGCACCCCAGTCATCGGACAGGGACGGCCTTTTTTTAATCCTTGTGGAGGAACCTGCAATCGCTGCACCAAAGAGAAACCGCGTCAATCGCGAGATCAACTGCCTGGAAGTGAGGTTGATCGGCGCGGATGGCAACCAGGTTGGGGTCGTCAGGGTCCGTGAGGCCCTGGAGATGGCTGAAGAGGCGGGGATGGATCTGGTAGAGATCGTTCCGACCGCTGAGCCCCCGGTATGCCGTCTCATGGACTACGGCAAGTTCCGCTTCGACCAGAAGAAGAAGCAGAACGAGGCCAAGAAGAAGCAGAAGCAGGTCCAGATCAAGGAGATCAAGTTCCGCCCAGGGACGGACGAAGGGGACTATCAGGTCAAACTACGCAACCTGATCCGTTTCCTAGAAGAAGGGGACAAGGCGAAGGTCACCATGCGCTTTCGCGGGCGTGAACATGCGCACCGCGAACTTGGGCTGGAGTTGCTCAAGCGGGTGGAGAACGACCTTGCCGCGTTTAGCATCGTGGAACAACAACCCCAGATGGAAGGACGCCAGATGGTCATGGTGCTCGGTCCCAAGAAACATTAACAAGAACATTCAGCAATCGCGAAGTTGAGAACATGCCCAAGATCAAGACCAATCGCGGGGCGGCGAAGCGCTTCAAGCGCACGTCCACCGGCGTCAAGTGCTACTCGTCCTTTCGGCGGCACATCCTGACCAAGAAGACGACCAAGCGGAAGCGTCAGCTGCGCTCGGCCAAGATGGTCCATGCGTCGGACCTGAAGTCCGCGCGTCGGATGATCCCCTACTGCTGATCGCACCTGATACCGGAGAATAACGATGCCACGCGTTAAACGGGGCGTAACCGCTCACGCCCGTCATAAGAAGATCATGAAGCAGGCGAAGGGCTACTACGGTGCCCGCAGCCGAGTCTTTCGTGTTGCCAAGCAGGCGGTCATCAAGGCGGGCCAATATGCCTACCGCGACCGTCGCCAGAAGAAGCGCCAGTTCCGTACCCTGTGGATTGCCCGTATCAATGCGGGTGCCCGCCAGAATGGGCTGTCCTATAGCCGGCTGATCAACGGGCTGAAGAAGGCCGGGATCGAGGTCGATCGCAAGATGCTGGCGGACATCGCCTATCACGATGCGGTTGCCTTCAGTGCGATCGCCGAGCAGGCCAAGGGCGCCTTGGCGGCCTGAGGTCGTGGGGCTTGAGCGGGGCCGGAACGGTCCTGCCCAAGCCTTATGCACGAAGGGAAAGGCCCTGGTCTTTCCCTTTTTTTCTCAGCCGGCCGTCGGTTCAATACCGGGCCTGATGGGTAAGCGCCCCGGCCGGCTGAGAGGATTCAAATCATTCGGTCGGCGGGGTGCCTGGCCCCGTGGCCAACCAAAGGTCGCATGTGTGCCCGGGTCCGCCGTGGCCGATGCGATTTTTCTGTGTTCGTTAAGGTTCAAAAATGCCTGAAGAGTCCGGACTGGGAATAGACCCGCTGCGCGATTCCGCCCTGGCGGCCATTGCGGCGGCGCCGGATCTGGTCGCGCTCGATCAGGTGCGGGTGTGCTATCTGGGCAAGAGCGGTGAATTGACCGCGTTGCTCAAGCAACTGGGCGGCCTGCCCAAGGACGAGCGTCCTGCTGCCGGCGCCTTGATCAATGTGGCGAAGGATGCGGTGGCGCAGGCCATCGAGTCCCGCAAGTCGCTGCTGGAGCAGTCGGCCCTGGCGGCACGCCTGGCGGCCGGTCGACTGGACGTCACCCTGCCTGGGCGGGGCCAGCGCCCCGGCGGTCTGCACCCGGTGACCCGCACGCTGCGCCGGATCGAGCGGCTGTTTGCCGACGCCGGGTTCGCGGTGGCGGAGGGGCCTGAGGTCGAGACCGCGTATCACAATTTCGAGGCGCTCAACATCCCCCAGCACCACCCGGCGCGGGCGATGCACGACACCTTCTATTTCGACGCGGACCTGCTGCTGCGCACCCACACCTCGCCGGTGCAGATCCGGGTGATGACCGAGCAGGCCCCGCCGCTCAAGATCATCGCCCCCGGGCGGGTCTATCGCTGCGACTCGGACCTGACCCATACCCCGATGTTTCATCAGGTGGAGGGGTTGTTGGTCGATGAGCAGGTGAGCTTTGCGGATTTGAAGGGGGTCCTCTACGACTTCCTGACCAATTTTTTCGAGCGGGACCTCAAGCTGCGGTTCCGCCCGTCCTATTTCCCGTTCACCGAGCCCTCCGCCGAGGTCGATATCGCCTGCGTCATGTGCGGCGGGGCCGGGTGTCGGGTGTGCAAGCAGACCGGCTGGCTGGAGGTCCTGGGTTGCGGCATGGTCTACCCGGAGGTCTTCCGGCACGTGGGGATCGACCCGGATCGCTATCTGGGCTATGCCTTCGGAATGGGGGTGGAGCGTCTGGCGATGCTGCGTTACGGCATCGACGACATCCGCCTGTATTTCGAGAACGACCTGCGGTTCTTGCGGCAATTCGCCTGATCTTTAGGAAGCGAAAATAATGCGTTTCAGTGAGTCCTGGCTGCGGGAATGGGTCAACCCGAGCGTCGACACCCAAACCCTGGCGGACCAACTCAGCATGGCCGGTCTGGAGGTGGACGCCATCACGCCCGCCGCCCCCCCGTTCAGCGGTGTGGCGGTCGGCCTGGTGCTGGAGGTGGCGTCCCACCCGAATGCCGAAAAACTGCATGTCTGCACGGTGGACCTGGGAGCGGCCGAGCCGCTGACCATCGTGTGTGGTGCCGCCAACGTGGCGGCGGGGATGCGGGTGCCGGTGGCGACCATCGGCGCCGTTATGCCCGGCGACTTCAAGATCAAGCGGGCGAAGCTGCGCGGTGTCGAGTCCTTCGGGATGATCTGCTCCGCCAGCGAGTTGGGCCTGGCCGAGACCTCCTCGGGCATCCTGCCGCTGCCCGCGGACGCACCCTTGGGCATGGATTTCCGTGCCTGGCTGGGTCTGGACGATGCCTGTATCGAGGTCGATCTGACCCCTGACCGGGGCGACTGTCTGTCCATCGCCGGCCTGGCCTGGGAGGTGGCGGCCATCAATGGCTGTGCCCTGACCCCGGTGGTGGTGGACCCGGCGCCGCCCGCGATCGATGACCGCTTCGAGGTCAGCCTGGACGCGCCGGAGCACTGCCCGCGCTACGCCTGTCGCATCCTGCGCGGCATCGATCCCGCCGCCTTGACCCCACTGTGGATGCGCGAGCGCCTGCGCCGCGGCGGTATCCGCGCTATCAGCCCGGTCGTGGATGTCACCAACTATGTGTTGCTGGAGCTGGGTCAGCCCATGCACGGCTTCGACCTGGGGCGCATCGAGCGCGAGGTCCGGGTGCGCCTGGCCGCCGCTGGCGAGCGGCTTCACCTGCTCAACGGCGAGACCATCACGCTGCGCCCCGACACCCTGGTGATTGCCGACGCCGCGGGCCCACTGGCACTGGCCGGGATCATGGGCGGTGCGGCGAGCGCGGTGGAGTCTGAAACCCGCGACATCCTGCTGGAGAGCGCCTTTTTCGCCCCCGCGGGGATCAGCGGCAAGGCGCGCAGTTACGGTCTGCACACCGATTCGTCTCACCGGTTCGAGCGCGGCGTGGACCCCGCGCTCCAGGTCCGGGCGCTGGAGCGCGCCACCAAGCTGCTGCTGGCCATCGTCGGCGGTGAGGCCGGTCCGGTGGTCGACGTGACCGCCGCCGATCGCCTGCCGCAACGCGCGCCGCTCACCCTGCGTGCCGCCCGCTGCGCCCAGATCCTGGGGCTGGAACTGCCCGACGAGACCATCGCCGGCATCCTGGAGCGGCTCGGCATGGAACTCGCGCCGATCGCCGGTGGCTGGCAGGTCACACCGCCCAGCGGGCGTTTTGACTTGGTCCATGAGGTCGACCTGATTGCCGATGTGGGCCGCATCCATGGCTATGACCGCATCCCGGTCAGCCATGCGACGTCCGCTGCGGGGACCCGGGCGCGGCCGGAGATGGCCTTCGACCTGGATCGGGTGCGACTCGCCTTGGTCGACCGGGGCTTCCAGGAGGTCATCACCTACAGCTTTGTCAATCCTGAGCTCCAGGCCCGGATTGAGCCCGAGGTGAAGGGGCTGGCACTGGCCAATCCGATCAGCGCGGAGCTGTCGGTGATGCGCCCGTCACTGTGGCCCGGCCTGCTCCACACTGCCCGCTATAATCAGGCGCGCCAGCAGGAGCGGGTGCGGATCTTCGAGACCGGGTTGCGCTTTCGCCCCGGCCCCGACGGGCTGCGCCAGGAGGCGGCGATCGGGGGGCTCGCGATCGGCGCCGTGGACCCGGAGCAGTGGGGGGCGCCCGCGCGCCCGGTGGACTTCTACTCGCTCAAGGCGGATGTAGAGGCCCTGTTGGCCCTGAGCGGCGACCTACCGGGATTCAGCTTCGTACCGGCCGAGCACCCGGCCCTGCACCCCGGCCAGAGTGCCCGCATCGACTATGCCGGCCGCCCGGTCGGGCTCTTGGGGATGCTCCACCCGGGTCTGGCGGCGGACCTGGACCTTACCGGCGATGCCTTCCTGTTCGAGCTGGATCAGGCCGCACTGAGCACCGGGGTACTGCCTGGGTTCACCCCCGTTTCGCGCTTCCCGGCGATCCGGCGCGACCTCGCGATCCTGGTCGACGAGTCAGTCATCTACGCCGACCTGGCCGACGCGATCCGCGCGGCCGCCGGTGAGTTGCTGCGCGATCTGGTATTGTTCGATGTCTATGCCGGGTCCAAGCTCGCGGCGGGGCAAAAAAGTCTCGCGTTGGGATTGATTTTACAAGTTTCTTCTCAGACACTCACCGACCAGGTGGTGGATGATTTGGTGGGACGGGTGTTGGCCCGTCTCGGGTCCGACTTTGGCGCACGACTGCGGGACTGATGGTATGGCGTTGACTAAGGCTGATATGGCAGAACACCTGTTTGAAGAGCTCGGGCTCAACAAGCGTGAGGCCAAAGACATCGTCGAGAGCTTCTTCGAGGAGATCCGCAAGGCCCTTGAGCGCGGCGAACAGGTGAAGCTCTCGGGGTTCGGGAACTTCGATCTGCGCGAGAAAAAGGAGCGCCCTGGGCGCAATCCGAAGACCGGTGAGGAGATCCCCATCACCGCCCGCCGTGTGGTGACCTTCCGCCCCGGCCAGAAGCTCAAAGCGCGGGTGGAAGCCTATGCTGGACACGAGCAGCAATAGCACCGAAGAGCCCGGGTCCGGCGAACTGCCGCCGATCCCCGGCAAGCGCTATTTCACCATCGGTGAGGTGAGCGAGCTGTGTGGCGTCAAGCCGCACGTGTTGCGCTATTGGGAGCAGGAATTCCCCCAGTTGAAGCCGGTCAAGCGACGCGGTAACCGCCGCTACTACCAGCGACACGATGTACTGATGGTGCGCCAGATCCGCTCCTTGCTCTACGATCAGGGTTTTACCATCGGCGGTGCCCGGCAGCAATTGAGCGGGGAGGGCGCTAAACACGACCTGAGCCAGACCCACCAGGTGCTGCGGCAGATGCGCCTGGAGCTGGAGGAGATCCTGCACGTGCTGCGGCGCTAGCCCGACTCTCTCACGCCAATGCCACGATCTTGACAAGGTTTTTGTGTGCATTATCCGCCGCGCGGCGGGTCATGCAGATAAACCTAAACCCGGGAATCGCTCACGCCAAGGCGCCAAGCTCGCCAAGAAATACAATCGGGTAGCGCCACTGCCCAGATCACCCGCAGGGCGATTGGCGCGACGCTGATAACGCACTGAAAAGCCTTGGCGAGCTTGGCGCCTTGGCGTGAGTTATTCCCCCGGCGCCGCGCCGGGGTTCTCACCTGGTCGACGTACAGGAACCTTCAGCGTCACCAGTTCCTCGGCGCTGGTCGGGTGGATGGCCACCGTGTCGTCCAGGTCGGCCTTGGTGGCGCCCATCTTGAGTGCGACGGCGAATCCTTGGAGCATCTCATCGACCCCGTCGCCGATCAGGTGGATGCCCACCACCCGTTCCTCGGGGCCGGCGCACACCAGTTTCATCGCGGTTTCGGGTCCGTGCGCGTTCAGGGCATAGCGCATCGGGGTGAAGCGGGTCTCATAGACGGTGAGGGTGTCGCCGTAGCGGGCGCGGGCCTCGGGTTCGGTGAGCCCGACCCGGCCGACTGGTGGGTGCGAGAAGACCACGGTGGGGACGTTTTCGTAGTCGAGCTTGAGGTTCGGCTCATCGCCGAACAGGCGCCGGGCCAGTCGCCGGCCGGCGGCGACTGCCACCGGGGTCAGCGGCTCGCGGCCAGCGATGTCACCAATGGCATAGATGCCGGGTACATTGGTGTTCTGATAGGCGTCTACCTTGATGATCCCGTTGGGCTGGGTCTCTACCTTCGCCGCGTCCAGACCCAGGCCGGCGCTGTTGGGCGCCCGGCCTACGGCCCAGATGACCGTATCGAAGCCGGTGAGTGGCTCACCGGTGCGCGGGACCAGAGCGAGACCGTCGTCGCGTTGCTCCAGGGCGGCGACCGCAAACTCCAGGTGCAGGCGGACGCCCTCCTGCTCCATGGTCTGTCCCAGTGTCTCACTGACCATTGGATCGAACAGCCACAGCACCCGGTCCTCCAGCGCGACCACCGTGACCTCGGAGCCCAGGGCGCGCAGCACCCCGGCGAGTTCGACCCCGACATAGCCGCCGCCGATGATCGCCACCCGGCGCGGCTGCTCCTTCAGTGCAAAGAAGCCGTCCGAGGTGATGCCGAGTTCGGCCCCAGGCATCCGTGGGACCAGTGGGCGGCTGCCGGTCGCGATCACGATGTGGTCGGCAGTGTAGCGATTGCCGTCGACCTCCAGGGTGCGGTCATCGACCAGGTGCCCGAGACCGCGCAGATGGGTGATTCCCTCGTGCTTGACGTAGCCGTCCCAGTAATTGTTGATGCGCTCGACGAAGCGGTTGCGCCCGGCGACCAGCGCCGGCCAATCGAAGGCGCCGGGCTGCGCGCCCACCCCGAAACCGCCACCGTCCCGCACGGCCTGGGCCAGGTTCGCGGCGTACCACATGACCTTCTTCGGCACACAGCCTTGATTGACGCAGGTGCCGCCGAGCGGTCCGGGATCGATCAGCGCGACCCGGCGCCCCAATTGGGCAGCCCGCTCCGCCACCGCCAGTCCGCCGCTGCCGCCGCCGATGGCGATCAGATCAAAGTGTTGACTCATTGCGTGGTACTCCTGAGGGTATCAGTAAAGTGTCTCACGCCAAGACGCCAAGACGCCAAGAAAAAAACAGATGGTCGGTTCAATCCCAGGCAACCGACGGGTGGGGCCTAAGTGTTGATATTGCACTGAATATTCTTGGTGTCTTGGCGTCTTGGCGTGAGATCGGCGCGCTCCGGGGGTAGCCCGGTCTCAAGTACCCGCACGCAACGGGTGAATGCGCTCCGCCGGCATCCTTGCCGACTTATCGCGAGCGGTCCTCAGGCCGCCTAGCGCTTGGCCAGCCACTCGGCCACTTTGTCCGAGCCGCCGATGTGCTCGCCGTTGATGAAGACCTGGGGCACGCTGGACGCCTTGGCCACCGCGCGCAGGGTCTGGTCAGTGTAATCGCGGTTGAGCACCAGTTCCTCGAAGACGATGCCAGCGTCGTGCAGCGCCGCCTTGGCCTTGGCGCAGAAGGGGCAGCCTTCGCGGGTGAAGACCGTCGCGTCCAGCGGCTTTGGCGCGTCCGGGGCCAGGTAGGCGAGCATGGTATCGGCGTCGGAGACCTGGAAGGGGTCACCCGGCAGGTCCGGCTCGATGAACATCTTCTCGATCACCCCGTCGCGCACCAACATGGAGTAGCGCCAGGAGCGCTTGCCGAAGCCCAGGTCGTCCTTGTCGACCAAGAGGCCCATGCCGGCGGTGAAGTCGCCGTTGCCGTCCGGGATGAAGGTAATGGCGTCGGCCCGCTCGTCCTTCTGCCAGGCGTTCATGACGAAGGTGTCGTTGACCGAGACGCAGGCCACCGTGTCCACGCCGTGGGCCTTGAGGGCCGGGGCCAGCTTGTTGTAGCGCGGTACATGGGACGAGGAACAGGTCGGGGTGTAGGCCCCGGGCAGGGAGAAGACCGCCACGGTCTTGCCTGCAAACAGCTGATCGGTGGTCACATCCACCCACTCGCTCCCCTGACGGGTATGGAAGATTACCTGCGGGACACGCTTTCCGGTACGATCTTCAAACATTGTTGTGGTCTCCTGGGTTGGTAGGGGGAGCCGGGGCTCGTCGGAAGGTTGGCGGCGGGTACGGCCGCTCCATGTCGCACACTATACTGAGGGCGGGGTTATCTGCAAAATGGATTGTAAGTATCGGAATGATCGTTTTTGCCAATCTGTTGGGATTGGAGCGCGGGCGGTGCCGCGGGCTAAGATGCACGCAGAGGCCGGGTTGGCCTCCGGCCTGCCGAGAAGAAAACCTGAGGCGCCGATGTGTGACCCCCAATGGTGCGATACTCCCGCTAAGTGATCCGGGTCGGCGCCGCGCCGCCCCTGGTCGATTTGGAGCAGCGACTTGAATACTATCGACACGCGACACCGTATCCTGCTGGCCGCCGACAGCCCTGCCACCTGGGGGTCGGTCGGCGCGCCGCTCGCTCAGGCAGGTTACGCCGTGGACGCGGTGCCGGATGGCCCGCAGGCGCTCCAGTCTGCCGCGTCCGGTGGCTACGCATTGGTCCTGCTGGTCTTGGACCTGCCGGGCCGCGACGGGATGGAGACCACCCGCGCCATCCGCCGACTGCCCTACCCGCAGGGGGATCTGCCGATCCTGGGGCTGACTGTAACGCTCGACGTGGCGGACCGTGACCGCTGCCTCGCTGCCGGTCTGGACGCCTTTTTGACCATGCCGGTCGACCGCCTGGACTTGCTGGAAGCGGTGGCCCATTGGTTGGATGCGGCCGATGACCCCACCTGGGGCCTGAACGTGCGCCCCGGTGTTGCCCCCCCGTTGGTGAATCGGCGCACCCTGGCGCAACTGGAGGAGGACGTCGGTGCCGAGTTGCTGCCCGAGATCCTGATGACCTTTCTGCAGGAGACCGAGCGCCGACTCGCGCTGCTCCAGGCGCGGGTGGTGGCGGGTGACGCGCTCGGTGCGGCCGAGGAGGCCCATGCACTCAAGGGTAGCTCCGGGACCTTCGGCGCCATGGCCCTGCGCCAGGCGGTACACGAGATGGAACTGAGCGGCCGGGCCGGGGATGGGGCGCGTCTCGATGAGTTGATGCCGCAGGTGCGCCGGTTGGTCGCCGTGACCTGCGACCTGTTGCGCGCCGAATATGGGGCATCGGCGCCCGATCCTGTCGTGCCCTGACCCGCGACCTGATGTAATGGCGAATCGCATCCTGTGGGGCCTGCTGATTGCGCTGATCGCGGCCATCCTGGGTGTCGTGTCCCTCAAGTTCAGGCCGCTGGCGCTCCCTGATGCGGCCCGGCTGGCGGTTCCCGACCCTGACTGCGATCTGCGTGCCGGTCCCTGCACCGGGCGCTTTGCCGGTGGGGGCGAGGTGACCCTGGACATGGAGCCCCGGGGGCTCCCGCTGGCCAGGCCACTGGAGTTGCGGGTAACCACCCGCGGTGTGGCCGCCGACGCAGTGGCCTTGGACCTGGTTGGGGTCGACATGGACATGGGCTATAACCGCCCGTCCCTGGTCCCCGCGGGAGCCGGTCTCTATCGGGGGCAAGGCATGCTGCCGGTGTGCGTGCGCCGCCGCATGACCTGGGAGGCGCGGGTGCTCCTGAGCACGCCCGACGGACTACTCGTCGCGCCGTTTCGTTTCGCGACCTCGCGATGAATTCTCAGTGCAGAAAGAGTATTGTCCGCAAATTAGACACCGGAGGCTCTATCCATGCGCGTATTGGTCGGCGATATCGGCGGCACCAAGACCGGGCTCGGCGTCGCCGAGACCGATGGCACGGCGGTCACCCTGCGGGAGGTGCGCCGCTATCCCAGCGGCGACTTCGATTCACTGGAGTCGCTCGTCATTGCGTACCTTGAGGAGACCGGGCAGTCCCCGCCGCGTGACTGTCCCTTCGGCGCCTTCGCCGTTGCCGGCCCGGTGGAGGGTCGGCACTGCCGGACCACCAACCTGCCGTGGGAGATCGACGCGGACCTGTTCGAACACCTCCTGGACTTCCGGGCGGTCGGGCTACTCAACGACCTGGAGGCGGTGGCCTGGGGGGTTCGCGCCCTGGGCCCCGACGACCTGGCGGTCCTGCACCCGGGCGAGCCCGGCCCGGGTAATGCCTGCGTGGTGGCCGCCGGCACCGGGTTGGGCGAGGCCGGTCTGTTCTGGGACGGCGCCCGCCATCACCCCTTTGCCACCGAGGGCGGTCACACCGACTTTGCGCCGGTGGACGAGCGCGAGTTCGCCCTGCTGGGCTATCTACAGCAACGCTTCGGTCGCGTGAGCTGGGAGCGTGTCGCCTCCGGGATGGGGATCGGCAATCTCTACGAATTCTTCCTGGACCGGCACCGGGCGGCGACCCCCGATTGGCTGGCGGCTGAGTTCGCCGCCGGCGATCGGGCCGCCGCCATCGCCGCGGCGGCCGCCGCGGGCCGCTGTCCGGTCTGTGTCGAGACCATGGAACTCTTCTTCGGCCTCTACGGACGCGAGGCCGGCAATATGGGCCTCAAGCACCTGGCCCTCGGCGGTGTCTATCTGGGCGGCGGCATCGCGCCGAAGAACCTGGCGGTCTTGACTGCCAGCCGTTTCCTGGATGGCTTCTTCGCCAAGGGGCGGATGGAGCCCCTGATGCGGCGCATGCCAGTGCGGGTCATCCTGCGCACGGACACGCCCTTGCTCGGGGCCGCGCGCTACATCTGTGCGGTCCGCGGGGCGGCGGCACTGCGGTTAACTCAGGACGGGCATGTCCCTGCGACCGATCCCACATAAGGGGTCACTCAGGTCAGGGTTCGCACTCGCGGATCTCCACCTGGGTCCCCACCGCCGTGGCGTCGAACAGTTCCACCAGATCGGCGTTGCGCATGCGGATGCAGCCGTGCGAGCGCGGTGAGCCCATGGGCGCTATATCCGGGCAACCGTGGATGTAGATGAAACGGCGCAGCGTGTCCATCTGACCACCGCGGTTGCGGCCGCTCTCGCACCCGGTGAGCCAGAGGATGCGGGTCAAGATCCAGTCCCGATCGGGGTAGGCTGCGGCCAGCGCCGGGCCATAGACCTCGCCGGTGGGCCGCCGGGCGCGAAACACGGTCCCGACCGGGCAGTCCGCCCCGATGCGCAGCCGTACCCGGTGCAGCCCGCGCGGCGTGCAGCCGCTTCCCTGCAACTCCCCGACGCCATTCAGCCCGGTCGAGACCGAATACTCGGCCATCACCCGCCCGCCGGCGAGCCGCGTCAGCGTCTGGGTGGCGATCACGATGAGGATGCGAGAGGCCACGATCATGCTACTTAGGGCAAAATTATCGGCGTAAAAGAAACGATGTTTTCCATTATAGCGAAACGGACCGGTCGAGCGCCCGCCCGGTCGCGTTGGCCGTCGGACCCCAAGCATCGCGCCCCGGCGACTGCCCCGGCAATGCCGGCACTAATCCCCTGGGGCGTCTGCAAGAATGAGCCCGGCCTTGGTTTGGTGCCTTTGTTTGGCAATAGACTGCCCCAAAATGCCCGCTATCGAGGCCCTGTCAAGGGTTTCAGGAGGATGTGTCCCCTGCGCAACCACGGAAAATGGGCGACCAAGTTCAGCGCGGGAGACTGAGCCGGCGTGGCTCCTGTCGCCCTCTTTACCTTTCCGGTAGGGGGTAATGTCTCGGCAAACGCCGTTACCACGGCACACGATAACTAGCATTCGGAGGAACGATCATGACTACCCTAAGTCACTTGAGCGGGTTCGACGTCGAGCCTTTTCCCGTTAGCCGTGTTTCAGTGATAAGACCCCTGGTTTGGTTGTGGCGGGGCGTCGGCGATCTGCGCCACTCGCCCGGCGCCAGTCTGGCCTACGGGCTGATGGTGTCGGTGATGGGGGCGATCATTCTCGGCTTTTGGCACCATCCCTACCTGATCGCGGGCAGCATTACCGGCTTCCTGTTGGTGGGGCCGCTGCTGACGGCGGGTCTGTGCGAGCTGTCGCGACGCCGGGCCGCGGGTGAGTCAGTGGATTTCGACGCCTCGCTGTCGGTGCTCGGGCGTCATCGTGAGGCGCTGGTGCGCTTTGCCGCCGGCCTGCTGATCGTTGGCGCACTGTGGTTCGCCGTCTCGACCCTGATCCTCGGTCTCGCCTTGGGCAGCGCCGGGCCCAGCGTCAGCGGCACGCTCTGGGGCGGCGTGCTCGATCAGATGACCCTGGCTCAGGCCGTTGCCTATGTTGTCATCGGCGGTAGCCTGGCGGCCGCGGTCTTCGCGGGGTCGGTCGTTTCCGTGCCGTTGATCATCGATCGCGATGTCGATGCGCCGACCGCCATCAGCACCAGCCGGCGTGTCCTGCTCGACGATATCCCGGCCATGATCGTGTGGTCGGTGCTCATCGTGACCCTGGTGGCCATCGGCTTCGCCACCTACCTGGTCGGTATGGTCGTGGTGTTTCCGTTGCTGGGGCACGCGACCTGGCATGCCTACCGCGATTTGGTCCGCTAGACTGGACTAGCCGCGCGCCGTCATCCCGGCTGGGACGCCGCAATTCCGCGCCAGGGAAGGCAATCTCTCAGCCAGCACGACCCAGGAAGCCACCATGAACCGGCCCCGCGCCCTCACCCGCACGCTGCTCCTGACGTTGCTCGCAACCCTGCTGGGCCTGCCCGGATGCAGCGCCATCCAGCTCGCCTACGGTACCGCGCCCTTCTTAATCAAGAACTATGCCGATGACTATCTGAACCTGGACAGCGAGCAGTTGGCGCAGTGGGAGCCGCGCCTCAAGGCCGCGCTCGACACCCATCGCGTCGCGGAGTTGCCCCAACTCGCCGGCTTTTTCGAGGCCTTCCGCAAGGCTGCCAGCGAGGGCTTCGATGCGACCAACGCACACTGTCTCACCAACGCCTTCGTCGATCTCTACCGGCGCCATGCCAGGCTCGCCGTGGGGGCCGCGGCGCCCCTGCTCGCACAGTTGACCCCGGCGCAGGTGCGCGCCCTTGACCAGCGCTTCGCGGCCGAGTACGCAAAGGCCCGCAACCGTCCCGACCTGCGCGACAGCGCCCGGCAAGTGCGCAAGCGCACGGGGCGTTACATCGAGCGGATAGAGGAGTGGACCGGCCCCCTGCGGGCCTCCCAACGGGCGCTGGTGGAGCAGGTGAGCGCCCCGATGCCGGATACCTCGGTGGCGGTTTTGGAGTATCGCACCCACAAGCGCAAGGAGCTGATCGCGCTGTTACGCGCCGGGGCGAATGAGGCCGCCATCCGGGACTTTCTGACGGTTTGGCTGGTGGAGTACCGGGACCTGACGCCACCCCTGGTCAGCGCCGAGGACCAACTCTTGAAGACCGTGGAGGCAATCCTGGTCCGTCTCGGGGCCACCCTCGACCGGGCCCAGCGCAAGCGCCTGACTGACCGCCTGGCGGCGCTGCGCGACAGCCTCATGCGTCTCCAGAATGCCCCGCGCATGGTCCCCGTGAGTTGTCGCGCCTGAGCACGCCGCACCGGCGCGGGCTCGTATGACTCGCGCGGTGTTCAGAACAGGTCGTCCACCGACCTCGGCGAGACCCGCGGCTTGGGTTTCGCTGCGACTGGTTTGGCGGCGGTCGGTCTTTTCCGCGTTGGCGCGGCCGACACACCCGTGTCGGGCTCCGGGTCCGGACCCATGAGCATCAGTCGGTACTCCTCCATCACCTCCTCGGTCGCATCGCCGCCGAATGGGGTCTCGACCCCGCGGCGGCCATCGACCTTCACCTTGACCATGCCCGGGGGTGCCTCGAGCTTGGCCACCGGCTTGTCCTTGAGTGCCGTCTCCATATAATCGGTCCACATGCTCAGGGCCGCCCGACCGCCCTCCTCACCGCGACCGAGCTTTTCGTTGTCGTCGAAGCCCATCCAGGCGACGGTCACAAAGTCGGCCTGGAAACCGCAGAACCAGGAGTCGCGGATGTCGTTGGTGGTGCCGGTCTTGCCGACGATGTCGCTGCGACCCAGGCGCAGGGCCCGGGTGGCGGTCCCGTGTTCGACGACGCCGCGCAGCATGGAGGTCATCTGGTAGGCGATGCGCGGGTCGATGACCTGCTCGGCCAGATTGTTGTCACCCGCCGTGCCCGCGGTGCGCGCCGGCTTGTCAGTCCCGGTGCGAAACCAGCAATCCGAGCAGGCGTGTGGTGGCTCCGCCTGGTAGATCACGTCCCCATTGGCGTTCTCTATACGCGAGATATAGTAGGGTAGGACATGGTAACCGCCGTTGGCGAAGACCGAATAGGCCTCCGCCATCTTCACCGGTGAGGTCTCGATGGTCCCCAGGGCCATGGTGGGCCCAAGTAACTTGGGATCGACTTCAAACCCGAAGCGGCGGGCAAACCGCGCGGCATAATCGACCCCGACGCTCTGCAACAGGTTGATGGCGGCCAGGTTGCGTGACAGTGCCAGGGCCTTGCGCATCGGGATCGCCCCTAACTCGCGCCGATCCGAATCCTGCGGGGTCCAGTCTCCGATCCTGATCGCGGTATCTTTAACGATACTGACCGGCGTCCAGCCCTTGTTCAGCGCGGAGGCATAGATGAATGGCTTGAAACTGGAGCCCGGCTGGCGGCGCATGTCCACCGCCCGGTTGAATTGACTCTTCTCCGTGTAGTCATACCCGCTGACCATGGCCAGAATCGCCCCATCCCGCGGGGCGACGGTTACCAGTATCCCGGTCACCGCCGGAATGGGGCTCAGTTCCCAATTGCCTTGTTGGTCCAGGCGTACCCGAATCAGGTCCCCCTTGGACAGCACGTCGGCCACTCGCCGCAGTTCAGGGCCGCGCCAGCCGGCATTCTTGAAGGCCCGCGCCCATTTGACCTGGCTGAGCCCCAGGGTGATCCGGCGCCCGCCGCCGATATAGACCTGGCCCACCCCGGCGAAGTCGAAACCAGTCACCAGGCCGGCCTCCAGACCGGTGACCTGGGCCACGCTATCCAGATAGGCGTCCATATCGGCCTCCGAGGCACCTGCCAGATCCACCCGTGCCTCGGGTCCGCGATAGCCGTGACGCCGCTCGTATTGACGCAGCGCCTTGCGCACGGCGTTCTGGGCGGCCAGCTGCAGGTGCGAGTCGATGGTGGTGGTCACGCGCAGACCCTCCTTGGCGGCGTCTGCGCCGTAATAATCGGCGATCTCCTGGCGCACCATCTCCGCCATATAGCCGGCATCCAGGTCCACCTGGGTGCCGTGGAGTTGGGCGACATCCGGGGTCTGTACCGCCGTCTCGTATTGGGTCTGGTCGATGAACCCGAGTTCGCGCATCCGCCCCAGGATATAGTTGCGCCGCTCCAGTGCCCGTGGCGGGTTGCTCACCGGGTTGTTGGACGAGGGGGCCTTCGGGATCCCGGCCAGCATGGCCATCTGGGCGACATCGAGTTGCGCCAAGTCCTTCGCGTAATAGAGGGTGGCGGCTGCCGCGACGCCGTAGGCACGATGCCCGAAGAAGATCTGGTTCAGATAGAGCTCGAGAATTTGCTCCTTGGTCAGGGTTTTTTCCACACGCAGTGTCAGCAGGACCTCGGCCAGTTTGCGCTTGAAGGTCTTCTCCGGAGACAGGAAGAAGTTCCTGGTCACCTGCATAGTGATGGTGCTGCCGCCCTGGGCCTTGATGCCGGTGGAAGCGAAATTCAGGAGTGCGCGACTCATGCCGATGAAGTCGACCCCGCCGTGTTCGAAGAAGCGGCTGTCCTCGGTCGCCAGGAAGGCCTTGATCAGCAGCGGCGGAAACTCCGGGTAGGAGAGCGGCTGGCGCCGCTCCACCCCGAACTCGGCCATCAGGGCGCCGTCTGCGCTATAGACACGCAGCGGCTCCTGGAGTTGGACCTGGCTCAACCCCTGCTTCACGTCGGGCAGGTCGGGCAGGGTCACGTCGACGAAGGCCACCGCCGCGAACAGGCCCAGGGTCAGCAGTTGCAGCGGTGCGCCCAGAACGGCCAGGTAGCGGAGAAACCAGCCGAAAACCGAGCGCGGCCGACGTCTGGGGCGAGGCGGAAGCGGCGGCTGCTTGACGGCGGCGGGCGGCGCGCGTTTGGCCGGCTCCGGGGCAGCCGCCACCGCGGCCTCGGCTCCGGACCCGAGCCGGGGAATGCCGGCGACGGGCGGCTGGCCCGATGGGGCGGTCGCGTTCGCCCCGGGGGCCTGGTTGCGGGTCTCTTCTTGCACACTCAACTCCAGCCGCCCGCGCCGCACGGCACCGGGTCGAACCTCAGGGACTTTCGGAATATGGGCGATTTTACACCAGGAAGCGCTCGGCTAACGTACGATTACGGGTCCGCTGGCGTCCGTTGGCGCGGCTAGCCCGGCCCGCGGCGGCAGCGGATCGCTGGGATGCTCTGCGGATCTTCAATGCGGATGGGGTGCCGCTGCACTAACTTGCCCTAAATCCAACCGTTCCCTCAATCTGGAGAACCCCATGGACAGCTTCACACGCAAATACAGCCTTGGCATCGGCATCCTCGCCGTAGTGGCCGTCGTCCTCTGGGCGCGCTCGACCTGGCAACCGCGCGTCTGGGAAATCAACCAACTGTTGGCAGCGGACCCGCTGGTCGCGAACTACCCCTACCAATTCCGTGCCGTGTCGATGGAAAACGGCGTCGCGACCCTCTTGACCCCCCGCTCATCCGCCATCCCGGCGTACCAGTTCGTGCAGATCATCCACCCGGAACTGGGCGGCAAGGGCCAGGAGGACCCGGCGATGATCAAGGCCCAGGCAGAGCTGGTGCAGTCCCAAAAACGGGCGATGGACCTGGTCGGCGCCCTGCCTGATGTCAAAAAGGTGGCCTGGACACTCGATCTGCGCTGGTTGTCGGATCATGGCGTGCAGGCGCCAACCGGTCAGTAGTACACACGCGGTTGCGTGACCACCCGTCGCGCCCGGATAATCGGGTCGCTTGGGCCTCAACCGCCGATGGTTCTGGGATCGACTGCAATGCGTCATTTCATGTTGTTGCTCTTTATCTTCGCGATGGCGCGGGGCGCTGACGCGGCTGACAAATTACCAGCTGATAAATTCCCATCGGTCACCAAGTTCGCCAATGGCGTTTATGTGGGGGAGCGCCTGCTCGGCAACATCGTATACACGGTCGACTCTATCGCCGGCATCTGTTACGCGACCCTGTATAAGCTGGACGGGACCAGTTCAGTGCTGATCCCTTGCCAGTCCTTAAAGAAACGCCCCGAGTGGGCGACGGTCATCACCTGGGAATAGAAGCGGTTAGCCGCCTCGATACGCACCTTCATAGCGGACTGATAGACGCGGCAAGGACCGCCCTCCAGGTGATTGCCCAACAGGCGGGCTACCCGCGTGGTCAACAGGTTGTGCGCGCGGGAGCCGCCCGACATGGCGACGACCTCGCCGTTGCGATACTCATGACGTCGCTCGCCGTCGCGCTTGCCCAGCAGGTAGTCGCGCGGGCTCAGTTGGTGCAGGATGGTCGCGGTGGGCATGAGGCTTGGACGGTCATGAGGTTGGTGCATGCAACGCTAGGGCGAGCGCCGCGCGGCGTCAAGTTGTTGCGCCCAAGTCTTGCGTCCGGCGAAGCGATGGGGCCTAATTCGCTGGCGCCCGGGTGTACAGAACCGGCCAAATGCTGAGACTCCCGGTGCGGATCGACCTCATCCACCTCAAGCCCCGCAGGAACCCGACCATGGATAAGAGCAATCCCTACGCAAGCCCCCGCAGTGATGTGACCCGCCCCGCGCCGACGGCGGTCGACAGCACCAGTCCCTTCGATCCGAACGGCCGCTTCACGCGCCTGAGTTGGCTGGCGTGGAGTCTGGTGCTGGGATTCGTCGGCAGCGTCGTCGTCGCCGCCCTCGTCGTCATCTTGGGCCTACTGGGTCTGGTGGCGATGCCGCAGCCCGATGCGGCCCCGAACGCCGCGGTCCCGATCGTCGGGATGATCGCGATGGGTATACCCTATCTGATCATGGCGGTGCTCGGGGTGATCCTCACCATCCGCCGCTTCCACGATATCAACGCCTCCGGTTGGTGGTGCCTGATGTTTATCGTGCCCTTGGCCAATCTGATCGCCTTCCTCGTGCTCCTGTTCAAGCGCGGCGACGACGCGGCCAACCGTTTCGGCCCGCCACGCCCGACAGCGAGCTGGGAGCAGGTCGTCGGCATCATCTACATCGTGCTAATCGTGTTGGGATTCGTCGGCGGGATCATCGCCGCCATTACCATGCCGGCGCTCGTCGATTACCAGGCGCACGGGATGCATTGACGCGGGCGGGGCGCCGGTAGGGAGGCCGGCGCCGCCGTGGTGCGGTCTAATAGCAATCAGGGCCCGCTCGCGGGTAGTCCCAAACCCTACGCACCCGCGGTGCGGCGGATGTTTTGGCTGCCGCTGTGGATATCGGTCGCCCTGGTCATTGCGGTCCTGATCGTCATGCTCGTCGTCTCCTGGCGCGGCGTGGAACGGCTGGGTCCCATTGAGGTACACCTCGCTCATATCGAGAGGATTGAGGACGTTGGATTAGACATGGAGCAGACGCTGCTGAAGGGCCTGCGCGGGACGCGGGTCGAGCGCGCGAGGCTCGCCGAGCTGCGCGATCAGGTCCAGGAGATCGCCCGTCTCGAGGGTGCGCTGCACCCGCAGACGCTCCAGCGTCTGACCCAGATCGGTGCGCGGCTCGGCGCTGCCGATGCCAACCCCATCGACGTGCTGTTGGAGACACTCACCCAACTGCGTGTGGTGCTTGCCGGCGAGCGCGAGCGACACGCCTGGCTCCTGACGCGGATCAGCGCGGACACCCGCGCGGAGATCCAATTGACGGCCGTGCTGCTGCTGATCGCTCCACTCCTGCTTGGTGCCTTTCTGTTCTTCATCCGCGGCCGCGTCAAACAGCCGCTACGGGCACTCGAGGACCTGCTCGCCCGCCTCGCCAGACGGGACTACCGCCCCGTCCCCGAGGCGATCCTGGCGACGATCGACGCCGTGGCGCACCCCGCCTTTCACAGCTATAACGCGCTGGTCGCCCGCCTGCAGGCCCTGGAGGCCGAGCATCGAGACCGCGAGCAGACCCTGGAGCGAGAGGTGCGCCAGGCCACCGCGGCCCTACTCGCCCAGAGCCGCGAGTTGGGCCGCGCCGAACGCCTGGCCGCCGTGGGCGCCGTCTCTGCCGGTCTGGCGCACGAACTGCGCAACCCGCTCGCCGGCATCCAGATGGCGTGCGGGACACTCCACCGGGCGCTGGGCGAGGGTGAGCACGCGGCGCGGATCGCCGCGGTGATCGATGAGCTCAAGCGCGTGAACCACCTGCTCACCAGCCAAGTCGACGCCGCGCGCCATCGGCCCGAGCCGCTGGAGGCCGTCGCCGTCGACCAGCTCATCAATGAGTTGCTGATCCTCCTGCGTTACCAGATCCCGGAGCGGATCGTGATCGAGGCCCAGGCCCCGAGCGATCTGCGCTGCCTCCTGCCCGCCGCCGGACTGCGTCAGGCCCTGCTCAATCTGGTCCTGAATGCCGTTCAGGCGATGCCGGGTGCGGGTCGCATCCAGATCGCCGCCGGCCTGACGGACGGCACGCTGGCGATCAGTGTCACCGACTCCGGTCCCGGCCTTCCCGAGGACCTGCTGCGCGCCGGCATCCGCCCCTTCGCCACCAGCCGCCCGGGCGGCACCGGCCTGGGACTCGCCATGGTGCGCCGCTTCGTGCGCGATCACGACGGCGCACTGCAGCTCGCCAACCAGCCACCGCAGGGCGCCGCCGTCACCCTGCGTCTGCCCTGCCGATCCCCCACCGGAGCGCACCCCCATGCCTGACACCCTGCTGGTCATCGAGGACGAACGCCTGCTGGGCGCCGAGCTGTGCGCCGGGCTGGCCGCGAGCGGCTGGGATGCCGTGCAGGCCGTCGATCTGGCCGCAGCGCAGCGCTTACTGTGCGAGCGCAACCTCGATCCCCTGGTCGTGCTCTCCGACATGAACCTGCCGGACGGCAATGCCCTGGACCTGCTGGAGCGGGTCCGCGGCCGCGGGATCAGCGGGGAGTGGATCTTCCTGACCGCCTATGGCGGCATCCCCGAGTCCGTGCGGGCGCTCAAGCTCGGCGCCTTCGACTTCCTGGAGAAACCCTGCGAGCTGGAACGGCTGCGGCTCGTCGTCGCCGGCGCCGCGCGCAGCGCCCGGGCCCAACGCCGGCTGCGCGACGAGGCGCGCGAGCGGGGCGACCGCTATTCGCCCCAGGCCTTCATCGGTCACAGCCCGGCGGCGCGCGAGGTGCGCGACCTGCTCGAGCGGCTCGCGCAGGTGCCCTTCTCCGGGCTCGTAATCACCGGCGAGACCGGCACCGGCAAGGGACTGCTGGCGCGCATCCTGCACCACACCGGCCCGCGGGCCGCCGGTCCCCTCATCGAGGTCAATTGTGCGGCCCTGCCCAGAGACCTCATGGAGGCCGAGCTGTTCGGCCATGAAGCGGGCGCCTTCACCGGCGCCAAGGGCCGGCGGCGCGGACTCCTCGAGCAGGCGCACGGCGGCACCCTCTTCCTGGACGAACTGGGCGAGCTGGAGCTGGACCTCCAGGCCAAGCTGCTGAAGGCGATCGAGGACCGGCGCATCCGCCGGGTCGGCGGCGAGCGCGAGCTGGAGATCGATCTCCAGGTCATTGCCGCGACCAATCAGCGCATCGAACAACAAGTGGCCGACGGCGCCTTCCGCGCCGACCTCTACCACCGCCTCGCCGTCTTCCGCCTTGATGTGCCCACGCTGCGCAGCCGCAAACAGGACCTGGAAGACCTGCTGCCCGTCTTGATCCAGGAGTTCAACGCCCGCTCCGGGCATCGCGTCGAGACCATCCCGGCCGTCGTCTGGGGCCGGCTCAGCGCCTACGATTGGCCCGGCAACGTGCGCGAGCTCAGAAACCTGGTCGAGCGCTGCGTCCTGCTCGCCGACGGCCCGGTCTTCCCCGAGCGTTGGCTGCACCTGGATGACGCCACCGGCGCCGCGACCGGCCAGCCGCCGGGGGCCGTCACCGAAGAGAATCGCCTCTGCCTGCCGCTGGATGGCAGCCTGAGCCTCGACGCCATGGAGCGCACCATTCTCAGCGAAGTGCTGCTACGCAACGCCGAGAACGTCAGCCTCACGGCGCGGGTCCTCGGGACCACCCGGGAGAAGCTGCGGTATCGGGTGCAGAAGTATGGGTTGAAGGTGAGTGACTGAGTGCTGGGCTAGGCCCGTTTCGCGCCGTCATTGCCTGGCCGGCATCGCATCGGTCGGTGCGACGGCTTCCGGTGGGGTCCGCCACAGCGTCACCCTAACCCAGCGTTCTTCGCGGTCCTGCTCCAGGTGAGGGGCGGTCCCGTTGAACTGCCGCATCGCCCGTGTTATACGCGGATAGCCGCTGCCGCGCTGCTCCATGAGGCCGAGATCGAACAGGAAGCTCGCCATCGCCTCATTGCGGGAGCGCGGTGTGCCGCCGGCGAGTACCGACGCGGGCCGCTTGTGGTTCGGCAAGGCGCCCGGGCTGGTGACGACGAGCCGGTCGTCGAAGACCTCCACCAGTATCCGCGCCCCGAGAATGGCGTAGTCCCGATGCGCCACCGCGTTGACCAGGCACTCCCGGAAGGCGGCCAGCGGCACCGGCCAAAGATCCGCGCGCTGCATCCCGGCATAGCGCTCATGGCGCCCAAGGGATGTGAGCCAAGCCTCCGCGTGCGTTACCTGCTCATCCAGTCGGCCACGCCCCTCGCCGGCGAGCATGACATCGTCCCCCCGGTCGGTGCCGGCGTAAGCGACCAGATCGACCCATAGGTTGCGCGTTGGGGCATACTGCTGAGGGGCCTTGCCAAAGCACATCAACCCGAACAGGGTCGCCCTTAAATCGCCGTTGAAGTCGCGGTCGAGGAGCTCCCGGTTGAACAGGTCCACCTCCAACGGCAGTTGCTCGCCATCCACGCCCCTGCGCCGCATGTAAGCCCGGAACGACCCGGCGTCGATGTCGTCGGCGCCGGTGCCCGGGACGACGCGCTCCTCGGTGAAGACCAGGCCGAAGGTGTTGTAGAGCTCCTGCAATTCGCTCGCTGACGGTTCGCGGTTTCCGCGGTTTCCACGAACGAGCACGCGGCCCTTGTGCCGGAGCGGCTCAGGGCCGCGGACACCAGCGACCTCGATCCAGTGGACCCATCCGTTCGGGTCCTGGTGGTATCCCAGGCGGGCCTGAAGCGGGGCGTTGAAGGTATTGTGCAGGACGTTGCTGAGGCGCTCCTGCACCTCCTTGGGGTCCATGGGCACACCGTCGATAGCCCGGTCGTCCGTGACGCCGAGGATGACGAGCCCGCCTTGCGTATTGGCAAAGGCGCACACCGCCTCCTGCCAATCCTTGTCACCAAATGAGCGCAAGCGCCCCAACTCAGTCTGGGCGTCCTCGCCAGCCTGGATTCTCTGCAGCACGTCGATCCAATCCACGATAGTCCCCTAGTAACCGTACTTTTTTCGGCGCAGACGAAACGCCGCGTCGCCGCCGTCGAGCGTGCGGAGGATGGCACTGCGGATCGCATCATCCTCGATGGCACCGGTGGCGTCGACCCTGCCATGTTCCGCGTCTGCTTCCAATGCGATGACCTGGTCCGCGTCGCGATTGACCACCAGGTTCGCGTTGTGCGTGGCGAACACCACTTGCCGCTTGCCCTTCAATCGATGCAGGGCCGGGATGATGGTTTCGTTCAAGAAACGGTTATCCAACTCGTCCTCGGGTTGGTCGACGAACAAAGGCGTGGGATCATCGCTCTCCAGGATCAGCGAGAGCAGCACCGCGACCCGGCGCCCACCGGACAGACCCTTCAGATCCTTCGGGGCGCCATCCTCCACCCAGCGGATGCGATAGCGGTCTGGGCTTCGCAGTGCCCAAACCTCTAACTGGCGCGCCCAGGGCGCGATCTGCTCAAAGAATGACGTCGCGACGGCGTCGGGCATCCCGAGTGCCTTGGCCTGAACCTGCGCTGCCGCCGGGTCCGGCTCGGTGAACGCTTCAATGACGGTGCGTAGCTTCGTCGGCGTGGCTGACTGTGCCCCACCGCTGTTCCACCAACGGGTGATCCCCTGATTGCGCAACCCAAGCACCCAAGACTCCAGCGGGCCGCGTCTCCCCTCCGGGTCGACGGCCACCAACACCCGGCCCGCGAATCGGGCCTCCACCTCGCCGCAGACCTGGGTGATAGCAGCGCGATGGGCGGTCACCAAGGTATCCCGTTCGGTGAGATCGGCGTTGAACCTATCCCTTGCCTCCTTGAATTCCTGCTTTTTCCCCTGGAGCGCAGCCAAGAAGCTGTCGTAGTGCTGGGCGGTCTTGGCATAGGCATCGAACTGGTTAAGATCGCTCGCGCTGCGCCCGGCAGCGACCAGCGCGGCCTGAACCTGTGCGGTCAACTGTGCAAGGCGAGTGTTCGCCGCGGTCTCGCTCGCAGCGGCAATCCCACCAAGGGTCGCCAAGGCTGCCACCACCGCCCCTGCCCGGGTCTTCGCCATGTTCAACAGCGATGCCGCATCGGCCGCGTCCTGCGGCATTGGTGGGGAAAGGAGCGCCCTGATCTCCGGGCTGTTGAGCATCGGGACATCGAGAGCACCAATCGCCTCCGCCGTCTCCCGGGCGCGCTCGGTCTGGTCCCGCACGTCGGACGCGAAGGTCTTTGCCCGCCCGGCATCTTGCTGAGCGGGCGGCAAGGCCGCGGTGCCGGCTTGCTCGAACTGCTTCATCGCCTCGCGGGCGTCTGCCGTGCGCTGGAACTCCTGTTCGGCCTCCGCAACTTGGCCCAGGAGACGGGTCAGCCACGGCACCGCGTCGGCAACACGCCGATCCAAGTCCCGAAGCGCGTCCCGCTGCGCCAGGAGCGCGGCGCCACGCCCTGGGACGAGATGGAACAGCAGGTGCTCGATACCGTCGTCGTCGTCGGCCAGGGACTTCAACTCCCCCTGCGAGAAGAAGCGTGGGGTGAACCGCTCCGCCACCGGCCGCGCGAGATCGCCAGCCGGACTTTCCATCTCGACCTGGGTGCCACCCGACAGGAACCCATCCCTGGCCCGCGCCAGGGCATCGCGCCCGACCGACGTCGCCCGGTCCGGCATCGCCCGCTCGCCGCCGACGACCAGCCGTAGCCCATCCAGCAGGGTCGATTTGCCGGTCATGCTGCCGCCGATGATGCAGGTGAGATCCGGGCTCAGCCTGAAGGTCTGGTCGCGCAGAAAGGAGGCGCCTCCATGCACCCGGATCTCGCGGATCCAGGGCCTGGCGTCAGGTCCCTCGGGTATCGAAACCGGCAGATTGGGGTCCAGAACAAACTGGCCGGCCGCGTCCCTGATATACGGAATGCGCAGCCTGGAGTCCCGACCGAGAAAGGCTTGGCGAAGCGCCTCCAAGGTGGGGCTGGCGAGTTTGATGAGCGCAAAGCGGTAGCCGAGCGCTCGCTCGGCGGGCGCCGCGCCGGGGTCGGCCAGCTTGATGGCATCGCTGGTGTGATAGAGCGCAATACGAGTCCTCTCGAAGGCGTGCCGCAGCTTCGGGCTTTCGGCCAGGTCTTCATCGAGCGTCATGTCCCGTCGCAGCTCGGCGGCATGTATACGACCTCCGGCGAGATCGGCGATGTAATGATCCGGGCGTGACAACAGCCCGTTCTCGCGCAGCGGATGCGGGGCAACGACAATGTAGTTTCGTTTCCCGACCGCCTTTGGTGCGTCCAACTCCTTAAAGGCATCGGCAGGGCGCTTCTGCACCAGGTTCAGTCTCGGTCCTTCATAGGCGGCGTGTGCCCCCATGATCCCGTTGAAGGCATCGAGGTAGCGGCGCTTCCCGACGGTGGGGTCGAAGAGAAAGATCAGGTGAATGCCCTTATTGCCGTCGGCAAAATTCGGCTCAAAGCCCGGATAGACTGCGTAGACCAGGTCTCGATAGGCACGACCGGTGGAAGCTTGGCGCTCATTGCGCCAAGTCTCGACGATAGTCCAGGCCGCAGACACACCGTGATCGATGCACGCCGCATGGGGCGTTAGCCCCAGGACCTCGATCCCCTGCTCGACCGCCGCATCTAGGAACCGTTCAGCGAAGGCACGCAGCACGGCGGGGTCGTCGCGCTCACCCTCAATGCCCGGCGGCAGCGCAACGTAGGGGTCATCCAGGGTGTGCAGGTGCAGGTCGGCACGGAACCAGCGGGTTCCGGGAACCTCGTCGTCCCAGCGTTCCGCCGGTTCGAGTGTCATGGCTTCGTTACGGCCCTCTTGGGCTGCGGTCTAGAGTTCGGTTCGTGGGCCAAGATACACCTTGGTGCGGGCCGCCTCAATGCGGGCCTTGACCATGCGCCTTGGCCTGCTCGGCGCTGTCGCCGAGGTCCTTGGACGCCGGGCCGCTGGGAGTCGGACAGTGGCGGGGCGCGCGATCGACGCGCCCCGACCGTTGTCCCTGAATCATTGAAGCTGGATCAGGATACCCAGGATACCGAAAAAGATCAGATAGATGGCGACGATGTAGTTCAGCAGTTTCGGCCAGATCAGGATGGCGACTCCGGCGAGCAGAGACAGCAGGGGCGAGAGGATCATGATGCTCATGGCGTGGCTCCAGGGTTGAGATTGGTTTGCGCTGACGAGCCCGGAGGGGTGCGACCCCGCGGCACGTTGAAGGCTCGGCCGCGAGCCGGCACCACCCGGAACTGTCGGACAGTCTCACGGTCAGGAGTCCCTATCGTCAAGGCCCGCCGATCCACCACCCACACGCTCGCGCTCTGTGCCAATGTAGGTGAGACAGCACCCCCCGGTTAAATTACTGTAGGGCGGTCTGAAGGAGATCACCGATGGCAACGCATGTGAAACACGTTCTGGTCGACGCGCTGGGGGAGGAAACGCAGGGAGCCCGTAGGGCG
>NZ_CAJAXH010000123.1 GCF_903946935.1 uncultured Thiodictyon sp. | reverse complement strand
TTGAAGATTAAGTTGCAGGCCGCCTTACAGGCACTGCAACAGAATACTGATCGTGTGAAATCTTTCTTTTATCTGCCAGATACATTATATGCTGCATAATTAATAGTTAGTCGTGATAACTCATTAGGCCGCTATAATATGAGCGTCCGGAGTCTGGCACCGGATGGCCGGGGCGCGGTCGTCACGCATACCGATATCAGCGAACAGAAGCGCAACGCCAAGGAATTGGAGGGCCACCGTTACCACCTGGAGGAACTAGTTGAAACCCGCACGCGCGACTTGCAGGAGGCCAGGTCGGAGGCGGAGCGGGCCACGCGCGCCAAGTCTGAATTCCTTTCCAGCATGACTCATGAGCTGCGCAGCCCGCTCAATGCCATCCTCGGTTTTGCCCAACTGCTTGAGTTCGATACCCCGCCGCCGACCCCGACACAGCAGGAAAGCATCACCCAGATCATTCATGCCGGCTGGCATCTCCTTAGTTTAATCAACGAGATACTGAATCTCGGCAAGATCGAGTCCGCACGGGCCGCGGGGTGCCTCACGCCGGCGTCGCTGACGCCGGTGGCATTGACTCCGGTGGCCCTGCAGCCGGTGTTGCTGGCCCAGATAATCCGCGAATGCCGGGACATGATCGCACCCCAGGCGCAACAGCGTGGCATCCACCTATGCCTCCCGGAGGGCGAGATACCCTATGTGGTATTAGCCGATCCCATCCGGGTGAAACAGGTGCTGCTCAACCTGCTGTCCAACGCGATCAAGTATAACAACAAGCACGGGAACGGGACGGTCGAGTTGGACTGCACCGCGAGTCCGCCGGGCCGCGTGCGCGTGAGCGTCAGGGACACCGGCGAGGGCCTGACCCCGGACCAACTGGCACAGCTCTTTCAGGCGTTCAATCGTCTGGGACAGGAGAGGGGCAACGAGGAAGGCACCGGCATCGGCCTGGTGCTGGTCAAGCGGCTGGTCGAACTGATGGGGGGTGTCATCGGTGTCGACAGCGCCATCGGGATGGGCAGCACCTTCTGGTTTGAACTCATCGCGGCCGATAAGTCGATGACTACACCGGCGGTGCGGCCGGACGCTGCGAACGGCTCAGGCGATTCGGCAACCGAGTGGGAGAGCGATTTTTCATGATCGATCCATCTGCAATTCTCAACGCCAATATCCTGATCGTTGACGATCTGGAAGTGAATGTCACCTTGCTCTCGCGCATGCTGGCGTCCGCCGGGTATCGCTGCGTCACCTCGACGATGGACCCGCGCGCGGTCTACGCCCTGCATGGCCGGCACCACTATGACCTCATACTACTCGACCTGCTGATGCCGGAGATGGACGGATTCCAGGTGATGGAGGGGCTCAAGGAGCTCGAACCGGACGGCTGGCTGCCGGTCCTGGTCATCACCGCGCAACCGGGCCACAAGCTGCGCGCGCTCCACGCCGGTGCCCGCGATTTTGTCAGCAAGCCATTCGATCTGGCCGAGCTGCTGGCGCGCGTCCGCAACCTGCTGGAGGCCCGCCTGCTGCACAAGCAATTGCAGCAATACAACGACGTGCTGGAGGAACGCGTGCGCAAGCGGACCCGCGCCCTGCAGGACAGCTATCTGGAGACCATTTTCACGATGACGCGCGCGGCCGAGCACAAGGATGAGGAGCTCGGCGCTCATGTGCAACGCATCAGTGCCTACAGCCGCGCGCTGGCCGAACTGCTCGGGCTGGACAATGACTTTGTCGATACGATATTTTTCGCGAGCCCAATGCACGACATCGGCAAGATCGGCATCCCCGACCATATCCTGCTCAAGCCGGCCCCTTTAACGCCGGACGAATGGGAGATCATGAAGCGGCATACCACGATGGGCGCCCAGATCCTCGGTAACGCCACTTCACCCTATCTCAAGATGGGCGCCGAGATCGCGCTGAACCACCACGAGCGATGGGACGGTGGGGGTTATCCGCATGGCCTGCGGGGCGAGGCCATTCCGCCGGCAGCGCGCGTCATGAATATCTGCGACATCTATGACGCACTGCGCAGCCGACGCCCCTACAAGCCCGCCCTCGACCATCGCCAGTCCATCGATATCATCACCCACGGCGATGGCCGCACTCAGCCTGCGCACTTTGATCCGGCGATTCTGGCGACCTTCCTGGAGCACCATGCGCGGTTTCGCGATATCTTTGAGGAATACACGGCATAGCGGTTGATCCCAAACCCGGGAATTGCTCACGCCAAGGCGTCAAGCTCGCCAAGAAATACACTAGGGTAAGCGAAGTCGCCAGTTCACCCGCCGGGTGAATGGCCCAAGGAAGATAAGGTGCTGATAAACCTTGGCGAGCTTGGCGCCTTGGCGTGACAACTGCGCTTTCCAGGGTCAATCGCTGCGCTTTGAATTGCCCGCGCGGCCGCACCCGGATTCCGCTTCGCTCCATCCGGGCTACGGCTGGAGCACGACTGGGGGGGTGGCCACGGGCCTGTGCAGCGTCACCAGCGTCACCGATCTGCGCTACCGCATGGACCCGGGCGCGGCGCCCGTTGCGAGCTGGGTCGAGCAATGCCTGGCGCCGACCGCAGTGCCTGTGGTCGCCCTGCGCGACTACCTGCGCATGGTGCCCGACCTGATTCCCGCCTGGGTGCCGCGCCGCTGCGTCCCCTTGGGCACCGACGGCTTCGACCGCAGCGACACCCGCGCCGCCCTGCGGCGCATCTTCAAGGTGGACCGCCACCACATCGCGCTGACCGCGGGCGAGTTCGCGCCGTCCAGGGTCGAGGAGGCCATCGCGCGCTAAGGTATCGACCTGGGCGGCCCGAATCCTTGGGATTGCTGACCGGTTCCTCGACAGCAGCGACGAAGGAGCCCAACGCTGCGACTTGACATGGGGCAGGTCGGGCGAGAATCTAGAGATGTGGCAGACCTGGGTGATACATTGGGCCTGGGAGTGTTGACGCCAAGCGACCAAAGGGGGCTTTATGACTATCGCAACGCAGCTATCCAACGACCTGGAAACCAGGCTAAAGAGTTACGCCGTCGGCGATCATTTCGAGCAGTTCATCCGCCGGCAGATAGCAGCGGGACATTACGCCAGCGCCAACGAGATTGTCAGAGAAGCCCTGCGCCTTCTGGAAACGCAGGAACGGTTGCGCGAGATTGAGCTTGAGGAATACCGGGAGAAAATCCGCGAGGGCATAGAAAGCGGCCCCGCAATCCCAGCCGAAGAGGTTTTTGCACGCCTTGAAGCCAAGTATCAAGCCATGCTTGACCAACAGGCGTGACTTTACCCATGCGCTGCACGCTTTCACGACTGGCCGACAGCGACCTTGAGGAAACGTCATTTGCTATACGGTGCAGCCCGGCGAAGTCAGGATTGAGCGAATCGTGCAGGGTGGGCGAAATTTGCCGGACTTATTGTAGAGGCACACCGCATAGCGATTGACGGTGCATCCGGTCGCCCCGCCCTCTCGTGACACCGCTGCGGAGATTGGGCAAGTATTCGCAGACACCAAATCGTGTGGCGCCTGGGAGCGCCGACATTCTGTCGGCGACGGCGCGAAGCGCCGTTGGGTCCTCGCGAAAACAACGCCCTTTGCGATTCACCGCGAGAACGCGAACCGCCTGCGGCGGTTGGCCGACAGACTGTCGGCGCTCCCAGGCGCTCCGCGCCGGGAGCGCCGGCGGCCGGAGCGATGATCGAGGCCCACTGCGGCCTTGATCGCTATTCCGGCCACCCCGCGAACCTGCGTCGCGGCCAGGGGCCGCTCCTACCCGCGTAGGAGCGGCCCCTTGGCCGCGACGGGTTGCCGCAAGGGCAGGTCTAACCGGAGCGATGACCAAGGCCGGTTCTCACACCAAGGCGCCAAGCTCGCCAAGGCTGTTAATTCCCCTATCAGTGATCGGCGATCAACCCGATGGGTGAGTTCGACACGCGACACATCTCATTGCCTTTCTTGGCGAGCTTGGCGCCTTGACGTGAGCAACTGCCGGATTTAGGCGTAGCCCGGATGAAGCGCAGCGGAATCCGGGTGCGGCCTCGCGGACAACGGAAAGATCAGTGGCTTCCCGGAGGACCCTGGATTCCGCTGCACTACATCCAGGCTACGGAAAACCGCTCAGTGGAATAATTGCCCAGTCACACGGGGATGCGGCGCTCCCAGTCAGTCGGCCTGTCGGCCGACCAACCCGCCTCGGCGGGCGGAACTATGATCAAGGCCCGCTGGACATGACACCAAGCGTTTCATACCTTACCAGGGCAATTTGACCGAGGCGACCGCTCATGGCCACTGACCCACCCGATTTAACGCCGGAATCCGTTCCCCGGGAGGCGCCCGCCGCGCCGATACCGGCCTCCCCGGCACCCCTGACCGCTGCCACCATCGCCTGGCTGATGCACCCGCAGGCACTGGGCGAGCGGATGGCCCGGCTGTCCGCCGCGCTGTGGGAACTGCAATGGCATGGCTGGCAGCGCCTGCTCGGACTGCCGGACGCCGACCCGCTGCGGCCCAACCCGGCGGATGAGCGCTTCGCCGATCCCATCTGGTCCGAGGCACCGGGCTGGGACCTGCTCAAGGAGTGGTATCTCACGGTGAGCCGTCACACCAAGGAGCTGATCCGCGACACCCCGGACCTGTCCGATCAGGACCGCCGCCGCACGACCTTCTGGTGTCGGCAGTGGCTGGATGCGGTGGCGCCCACCAATGTGCTGTGGACCAATCCGGTGGCAATGCGTAAGGCCATCGAGAGCGGCGGGGCCACCCTGGCCGCGGGCTATCGGAATTTTCTTGACGATCTGCGCGCCCGCGATGTACGCCTAGCCGATCCGGCCGATTTCAGCGTCGGCGAGACACTCGCCACCACCGCCGGTGCCGTGGTGTTGCGCAATCGACTACTGGAAGTCATCCATTACGCGCCGACCCGGCCCCAGGTCTATGCCGAGCCGGTGGTCATCGTCACGCCCTGGATCAACAAGTTCTATGTGCTCGACCTGACACCCAAGAAGAGCCTGATCCGCTTTCTGCTCGACCAGGGGTTGGATGTATTCATCACGAGCTGGAAGAATCCGGGCGCCGCGCTCGGCGGGCTGCGCATGGATGACTATCTCCTCGATGGCATCCAGGCCGCCATTGAGGTGGCCTGTCAGATGAGCGGCGCACCGCGGGTACATGCCGTCGGCTATTGCATCGGCGGCACCGCGCTGGCCATGTACTTGGCCTGGGCCAACCAGCGGTTCACCCCCGCCGCGGTACCGGTGGCCGACTGGACGCTATTCACCACCCTGGTCGATTTCGCCGCGCCAGGAGACATTGCTGTCTTCATCGATGAGGCGAGCGTGGCCGACCTCTGCGCGCGGATGCGCCGCACCGGCTATCTCGACGGCCGGGACATGGCCGCCGCCTTCCGCCTGCTGCGCTCAAACTCGCTGATCTGGCACTATGTCGTGCATGGCTGGCTCTATGGCGAAGCGCCGCCGCCATTCGACGTGCTCTATTGGAACATGGATACCACGCGCATGCCGGCGGCGATGCACGCCTGGTACCTGACCGAGCTCTATCTCCACAATCGGCTGATCCAACCCGGCGCCTTGAACGTGGCGGGCGAATCACTGGATCTCAACGACATCACTCAACCACTCTATGCGGTGGCCGCCGAGGACGACCATATCGCACCTTGGGCGCAGGCCTTCCGGACCATCAACCTGGTCCCGGGGGAGAAGCGCTTCGTGCTGTCGAGTGCCGGGCATATCCTCGGCATTCTCAATCCGCCGGTCGACCCGCCCAAGCGGCGCTATTGGGCCGCGGCGGCGGACTGCGCGGATCGGCCGCAGGCCTGGAAGGAACGGGTCCCACCGCGCGCGGGGAGTTGGTGGGAGGATTGGATGGACTGGCTCAAGCCGCGGGCCGGCGCCCTGGTCGCGGCCCGGCCAGCCGCCACCGCCGACTTTCCCGAACTCGCACCGGCCCCGGGGAGCTATGTTCGCGAGCGTTGATCCTAAACCCGGGAATTGCTCACGCCAAGTCATACCCAGGGCGTTGCCCTTGGCTGGTATGTCACGCCCCTTCGGGGCTTGACCAGGCGCTAGATTCAGCGGAATAAGGTACTCGTTCTTGCGGCGGTACGTCGCGGCCGGGGGCCGCTCCTACACGTCACAACAGATCCAATTGCGCCTTGAGCGCAGCGGCCTGCAAGGGCTTGCTGATGAATCCGTCCATCCCGGCCGCCCGGCAAACCGCCTGGTCGCTGGCCATGGCGTTGGCGGTGATCGCAATGACCGTGGTGCGCGCGAGCCCTTGCGCCGCCTCGCGGGCGCGCAATTGGCGGGTCGCCTCCAGACCGTCCATGACCGGCATCTGCATGTCCATCAATACCAAATCGAACGGCTGCTCGGCCAGCTGGTCGAGCGCCTCCTGGCCGTTGTTGGCGATGGCCACCTGATGGCCCAGGCGTTTCAACATACCCACCCCGACCTTCTGATTGATCAGATTGTCTTCCACCAGCAGCAACCGCAGCACGCGCGTCGGCGGTATATTCACCGCTGATTCAGGGGCGGACGCCGCGGGCGCTGGGCTGGCAGCCAGGTCCAGCACCACGGTGAAGTAGAAGGTCGTGCCCACACCAGGGGTCGAATCGAGCCAGAGTTCGCCGCCCATCAATTGCACCAACCGGCTGGTGATACTCAGCCCCAGGCCAGTCCCACCATAGCGGCGGGTGATCGAGGCGTCTTCCTGGGAAAAGGGTTCAAAGATCAGCCGCTGTTTGTCGGGAGCGATGCCGCAGCCGGTATCCTGAACGGAGAATTGCAGCCTGACCTGTCGCTCCTGGCGGCTGCACCATTGGACGCGGATGCCGATCCGGCCCCGCTCGGTGAACTTGAGCGCATTGCTCAGTAGATTCAACAACACCTGGCGCAACCGCCCCGGATCGCCGATCAGGTCCGCCGGGACCTGCGGATCGAGCATGACCGTCAGCTCCATGCCTTTGGCACGGGCGGCCGGGCCCAGGGTGTCACAGGCGCGCTGCACCAGGTCGGGTAGATTGAGCGGCACCGCCTCGAGTTCCAGCTTACCGGCCTCGATCTTGGAGAAGTCGAGTATGTCATTGATGATGGACAGCAAGGCCTCGCCTGAGTGCTTGATCATGCCCAGCGACTCACGCACCGGCGGGTTCAGCGGCGCATCCAGGGCCAATTCAGTCATGCCGATGATGCCATTGAGCGGGGTGCGGATCTCGTGACTCATCTGGGCCAGAAAGGCGCCCTTGGCCTGATTGGCCGCGTCGGCCCGACTGGAATGCTCCGCCAGCTCGCCATTGAGTCGCTGCAACTCCAATTGCGCGGCCTTGATCTCGGTGATATCGGTGACCAGGGTGACCATGCCGCGCACGGCATCCGGTGCGCAGGTGTCCGCGCAGTCGCTCGCCAGGTCGGGGATATAGTTGGCCAGGGTGTAGCCGGTCGACCCGTCCGGCTTGATAAGGGTCCGCTCAAATTGCTGGGTCTCGCCGCTCAACGCCGCCTGGATATAATGCTTGCTCTGTTCGTAGATGCGCTCCCCCAAGAGCTCGCGCAGGGTGCCGCCGATGATTGACTCAGGTGTGCGGCCATACCACTGCGTATAGACCGCATTGGCGAAGCGACAGCGCTCATCGCGGTCCCAATAGGCGACCATACTCGGCAGGTGATCGGCGAGCATCCGTAAAAAACGGTTGGCATCGGCCAATTGGCTGGTCCGCTCATCGACCAACTCGGCCAGGTGGTCGCGATAGCGCTGAATGCCTTCCTCGCTGGCCTTCAGCGCGTCATTCTTGCGCTGGATCAACGCGGTCCGCCCGGTCATGCCAAGCATCAGCACCTGTAGCAGGGCGGCAAACATCAGCCCCACGACACCCACGGCCCAGGCCATCCACGGGCGGTAGCGGCTGCGATAGTCGGCGGTGGTGGCGACCGCCAGCACCCAGTCGCGATCGGCAAGTTGCTTGGCAATGACCTCGCCATCGGCCTGCAACCGGCGCTCCTGTCCCTGCTGGTCCAAACGGGCGGCACCGTAGAAGGCCAGCATGGCCAGGCCCAGGGTGGCCAGCATGGGAATCAGGAGGCGGCGCAGTCGGTCGCGCCACAGCGCGTCCGGGTTGAGCAGACACAGGGTGAGCGGTGCAAAGACCAGCACACCCAGGGTATCGCCCACATACCAGGTCCACCAGGTGAAGGGCACACCGGCGGGCTCGACCAGGCCGGCCGCCGCCAGCGCGGTGACGCTGAGCGAGGCCGACACCACGCAGGGCAGCACCCCGCCCAGCAATAGAAAGGCAAAGGCATCCTGCTCGCGCTCCAGCGCCCGCCAGGCCGGCCCCTGCCGACGGTTCACGAGCCAGGCCCCGGCCCCGGCCTGGACCGAGGCGCCGGTGGCAATCGCCAGGGCCACCGCCGCCGCGCTCGGGGAGCAGTGGCCGCTCAGGCACAGCGGCGCGAGATTGAGCGCCAAGGCGCCCAACCAGACGCCCGGCAGGGCTTGCCACCCGTACCAAAGTACCGCGACCAAGGCCAGGCCCGCGGCCGGAAACACCGGGCTCGCGTATCCCGGCGGGATGATCGCCAGGGTCAGGCCGGCGGCCCCCAGCAGCGCATAGGCCAGCGCGAGCAACAAGATTTTGGTCATAGCGCTGCAGTGCTCGACGCGCTCGGCGAACCGCGCATTCAGGTGCGGTCGGCGTCCGGACTGGACTGCATGGCCGGATCAAAAAAACACAGCCTGTTATGGCCACCCACCTTGGCCCGATACATCGCCAGGTCCGCCCGCTTCAGCAGGTCCTCCACGGCCGTTTGGTTATTGTCGAACAGGGCGATCCCGATGCTTGCAGTGATGCTGTGGTCCTGGTCGCCCAGTCGATATGGCGCATTGAGGGTCGCCAGGATCTTCTCGCCAACAATTCTTGCATGGGCGGCGATGACCTCCGGGGGCCCACTGATGTGTGTCAGCACGACCATGAATTTGTCCCCCTCGAGACGGACGGCGGTATCGTGCTTGCGCACGCAGCCGGTCAGCCGCCGAGCGACCTGCTGAAGCAGCAGGTCGAGGTCTCCCATCGCGTCGCCCAAGGTGTCGTTGACGCTCTTGAGGTGGTCCAGGTCGATGCAGAGCATCGCCCGGGCATCCTGGAGGCGCGTGCAATTTTGCAGACGGTCCATCAGCAGACAGCGGTTGGGCAGGCCGGTCAATGGGTCATAGAAGGCGAGATCCTTGATTTCCTGCTGTATCTGAGACAGCTTGTGTTCGCGCTCCCGCAGCAGAATATGCAACCCGACACGCAGGCGCACCACCTGGGGATTGATCGGTTTATGAATGAAATCAGCCGCGCCGGCCAGTAGGGCGCTCGCCTCACTGGCGGGATCGTTGCTGGCCGTGATGACGATCACTGGAATGTCATGGGTGTGCAGATCCGACTTGAGCCGGTGCAACACCTCCTCGCCATCCATCTCCGGCATGATGAGGTCGAGCAGGATCAGGTCCGGCAACTCGCCCGTGGTGAGGCGGGCCAGGGCCTCCTGACCGGACAGGGCGAACTCGCAGCCAAACTCCGGCGCCAGCGCCCGGGCGATGACATTGATGCTGGCCGCGTTATCGTCGATGATCAGGATGCGTGGGGTCGCAGGTTCGGGGATGCTCACGGTCGCTGCTGCTCCTTCTCTCACATGCAAGGGTGTCGCGCTGGTCAAGAATGCGCGGAGCTTACCAGCGATCGATGAATCAGTCCCCGCTGGGGTTCACGTTGGTTGACCCCGACGCGGTCTCCAGCCAGGGACCGATGGCGTCGATGACCGCCGCAAGTTGTGCCGCAAAGGCGGCGAGCAAGGGCTCCAGGTCGGGGCGCTGAGAGAGGATGGCGTCCTCCGCGGCCGCCGCGCTCTGCATCAGTGCCAGGGCGCCGATGTTCCCGGCCGTCCCGCGTAGCGTGTGCAACTGCCGGGCGGCCTGGGTCGACTCGCCGCCCTCCAGGGCCTGGCGAACCTGCTGCGGCGCCAGCGCATAGGTGTCGGCAAAGTCGCGCAACAATTCGATGAAAAACTCCCAGTCGTGGTCGAGCTGAATGGCGGCCCGACGGGTATCGAGGCAGGGGATCTCGGGAAAGTCCATCGGCGGCTCCGGTTGGGACGCTGGTTGAGGTCGGGGTGCAGGCGCCGGGGCCAGTGCCGCGGCGCCGTGCTTGGCAGGGGGTGAGGTCCAGCGCCGCAGGACCGCCACCAGTTCCTCCAGGTCCACCGGTTTGGCCAGGAAGTCGTTGACCCCGGCCGCCAGCGCGGCGGCCCGCTGCTCGGCCAGCACCCCGGCGGTGAAGGCGATCACCGGGAGCTCGACCAGGCCGAGCTCGCCGCGAATCGCGCCGGTGGCGGCGAGTCCATCCAACACCGGCATCAGACTCTGGACTTGGGCCAGAATGGGCGCCAGGTCAAAGACCCGCGTTTCCACCCGGATCTGTCTCGGTCTTGGCCCGATTGGCCGCCTCGGCCTGACTGGAGCGCTCGGCCAGTTGGCGGGTGCGCTCATCCACCAACGCCGCCAAATTATCCCGGTAGCGCTGGATCGCGGCGGTGCGTCCGGTCATGCCCAGCATCAACACCTGCAGCAAGGTGGCAAACAGCAGCCCCACCACGCCCACGGCCCAGGCCAGCCAAGGTCGGTGTTGCTGACGGTAGCCCTCGGTGGCGACGACCGACAAGACCCAGTCACGATCCCCCATGCGCAGTCCGGTCTGCCAGCGGATCCCCGCCGGCGGCGCGGGTGTAGCGGGGTGAGACCGGCGGCCCCCAGCAGCGCATAGGCCAGGGCCAGCGCGATGATGCGCTTCATCTCAAGTCACACGCGGATGACCGGCGCCGCACGGGGGATCAGTGAGTCGGTGGCCGGGAGTCGGTGGCCGGGAGTCGGTGGCCGGGAGTCGGTGGCCGGGAGTCCGTCGCCGGTTCGGCCGCGCGCCCTGGCCAAACCCTGAGCGAGGAAGGGTCAGAAGGCCGGGCCGGACTGCTTACCCAATTTCTTGAGGATGACGGCCATCGGGCAGAAGCCGGTAAAGGCCGACTGCAGCAGGTTGGCACCGACGAAGGCGGTGAACCACAGCCAGTGGCTGTTGACGTAGACTGCCAGCAGGACCGACAGCAGGATGAAACTGCCGGCAACGGCCAGGACGATACGCTCGATGGACATGGAAGACCTCGGATCGGACGGATGGATGATCGTCCCATGTTAACCAGCCCTAATAGTCAGATCAAACCGGATCGCCCACCCGATGGATGCCGATGCCTTTCCCCGTCTGATCCAGTCGCTGCTGCGGCCGGACGCCTATCCACACGAGGCCCCGGCGCCGCTCGGGCGCCTGGAGACCCACATTTCGCACGTCCTGCTGGCCGGGGACTTCGCCTACAAGCTCAAGAAGCCGGTTGACCTGGGTTTTCTGGACTTCTCCACCCTGGAGCGGCGGCGGCACTGCTGTGAGGAGGAGGTCCGGCTCAATCGCCGCCTCGCCCCCGAGCTGTACCTCGGCGTGGTGCCGATCACCGGGACCCCGGAGCGGCCGCGGGTGGGCGGCACCGGTGCGGTGCTCGAGTATGCCGTGCAGATGCACCGCTTTGAGCAGGAGACACTGCTCGACCGCTGCCCCCTGACCCCGGAACTGGTGGAGCGCATCGCCGCGCGGATCGCGGCCTTCCACGCCCAGGTCCCACGGGCGGACCCGGGCGGCCGCTTCGGCACCCCCGCGGCGGTACTGGAGCCCATGCTCGAGAATCTGACCCAGGTTCGCGCCCTGGTCACGGCACCCGCGGTCGCGCAGCGCTTGGATCGACTGACCGAGTGGACCCTGGAGCGCTGGCAGACCCTCACCCCGGTCATCGAACAGCGGCGGGCGCAGGGCCGGGTCCGCGAGTGTCATGGCGACCTGCACCGCGGCAATATCGCCCAGGTGGATGGCGAGCCGCTGTTCTTCGACGCGCTCGAATTCAATCCGAACCTGCGTTGGATCGATACCGCCAGCGAACTGGCCTTTCTGATCATGGATCTGGACGGGGCCGGAGCGTCGGCGCTGGCGCGTCGACTGCTCAACCAGTATCTGGCGCTGGGCGGGGACTACGGCGCACTGGCGGTCCTGGACCTCTATCTGGTCTACCGGGCCATGGTACGGGCCAAGGTGCTGGCCATCCGGGCGCACCAAGCGGACCTGCCGGCGGGCGAGGCCGCCACACAACAGGCGCAGTGTCTGCGGCATCTGGACCTGGCAGAGTCTTACACCCGCCGCCGCCGCCCGCGGCTGCTGCTCGTCTGCGGCCTCTCCGGGTCCGGCAAGAGCCGGCTCGCCGGCGACCTCAGTGAGGCCCTGCCCGCCATCCACCTGCGCTCGGACATCGAGCGTAAGCGCCTCTTCGGACTCACTGCCGCGGCACGCTCAGGGAAGCACTTCGGCAGCGGGATCTATTTTCCCGCGGCGACCGAATGGACCTATCAGCGGCTGCACGCACTGACCGGTGCGATCCTCGCCAACGGCTACGATGTGCTGGTGGACGCCACCTTCCTGACGCGGGCGCGCCGGGCGGTCTTTCGCGACCTGGCGCGCCGCCAGGGTGCGGGCTTCGCCGTGCTCGCCCTCCTGGCGCCCATGGCAGTCCTGCGCACGCGGGTGGCGTGCCGACTGGCCGCGGGCCTGGATGCCTCCGAGGCCACGGTCGCCGTGCTCGAGCGCCAAGCGCGAACCTGTGAGCGGCTGAGTCGGTCGGAGCGCCGCACCGGCATGACCATCAACAGCACCGAGCGGCCACCCCTGGACGAGATCCTGGAGCGCATCGCCGCACTCACCGCGGTGCCGATCGGGGAATAATCCTATCCGATGGAGTAACCGGCCTTGATCATGACTCCGACCGCGCACCCTTGCGGCGCCCCGTCGCGGCCGGGGCCCGCTCCTACGGGACAGGAACGGCCCCGCGCGCCCTTGAACGCCCCCTGTGACGCCGACCCCGAAAAGGGTTAAAGTTGCCGGCTTCCGATCCACCCTGGAGGCAAGACCCATGTCCGACAAGGACCCGCGACCCTTCACCGAGGAGATCACCGTCGCCGGGGGCGACCTGGTCGAGAAGGTCAAGGCACTGATCAAACAAGGCAACGTGCGCCGGCTGATCGTGCGCCGACCCAACGGCGAGGCCCTGACCGAGATCCCGCTCAACCTCGGACTGGGGGTCGCCGGGGCGCTGGTGCTGCTGGCGCCGGTGTTGACCGCACTCGCCGCCATGGCGGCCTTGTTCACCCAGTTCCGGATCGAGATCCAACGCGACCCCGGGCCGCGCCTGCCCAAGGCGGACCGGGACCTCGGCTAACCACTCACCACAAGCGACTTAAATTTATATGCAGCAAATCAAACAGACCGCCGACTACACCATCTTTCAGAAAAAGTCCGGCCGCTACGCCGTCAAGGCCAAGAACAAGCAGTGGGTCCATGCCGCCGAGAAGACCCAAATCCTGTTGGCTGAGGCCCTTATCACCCAGGCCCGACCCAAGCCCGCAGCGGAGCCCGCCGCCGAAGGCGAGGCCGCCGAGTCCTGAGCCTGCTCGACCGCGGGGCGCCGCTGCCGGTCGACGGCGCCCTACCCTCACTCGCCGCCGCCCTGGCCCAGGGCCACGCGGTCCTCACCGCCCCGCCCGGGTCCGGCAAAACCACCCACGTCCCGCTGCTCCTGCGCGATTCAGCCTGGCTCGACGGCGGCAGCATCCTCATGCTGGAGCCGCGGCGACCGGCCGCCCGCATGGCCGCCGCCCGCATGGCGGACCTGCTCGGCGAGGACGTCGGCGAGACGGTCGGCTATCAGGTCCGCTTCGAGCGGCGCATCGGCCCGCGCACCCGCATCCAGGTCCTGACCGAGGGCATCCTCACCCGTCGACTCCAGTCGGACCCCGGACTCGAAGGGGTCGGACTACTGATCTTCGACGAATTCCACGAGCGCAGCCTTCAGGCGGACTTAGGTCTCGCGCTGGCCCTGGATTTGGCCGAGGCCCTGCGCCCGGATCTGCGCATCCTCGTCATGTCCGCCACCCTGGAGGCGGAGTCAGTCGCCCGCCTGCTCGGTGGCGCCCCGGTGATCCGCGCCGAGGGACGCCTGTTTCCGGTGGCGGTGCAGTACGCTGAAATCGCGCTGCGCGACCCGCTGGCGGCGATGGAACAGGCCATCCGCACGGCGCTCCAGGAACAGTCCGGTGACCTGCTCGCCTTCCTGCCTGGCACCGGAGAGATCGAGCGGGTGCGGGCGCGCCTGACCGGGACCCTCGCCGACGGGATCGAAGTGCTACCACTGCATGGCACGCTCAGCGTCGCCGAACAGCAGCGCGCGCTCGTCCCCAGCGCCGGGGCCGGCCGGCGGGTCGTGCTGGCCACGGACATCGCCGAGACCAGTGTGACCATTGAGGGCGTGACCACGGTCGTCGACGGCGGACTAGCGCGCAAACCGCGCTTTCATGCCGGTTCCGGTCTCACCCGGCTGGTGACCGAGCCGATCCCGCTGGCGGCTGCGGACCAGCGCGCCGGGCGTGCCGGACGGCTCGGACCAGGCGTCTGTTACCGGCTGTGGACGCGCGCCCAAGAGGTCGGACGCACCCCCCACCGGCGCGCCGAGATATTGGACGCGGATCTCGCACCACTGGCCCTGGACCTCGCACTCTGGGGCCTGCGCGACCCCGGCCAATTGCGCTGGCTGGACGCGCCGCCCCCGCCCGCCTGGCTCCAGGCGGTCGAGCTGCTGAAAGACTTGGGCGCACTGGACCCATCGGGGACCATCACGGCGACGGGGCGCCGGCTGGCGGAACTGCCCCTGCACCCGCGCCTGGGGCGGATGCTGTGCGCCGCCAAGCCTGGGCGGGAGGCACGCCGCGCCGCGGACCTGGCGGCGCTGCTGGCGGAACGCGACGGCTGGATCGGCACCCCGGGAACGGGGCGGCCGGCGGACCTGGGGTTGCGCTTGCACGCACTGGTGGCGTTTCGCGAGGGCCGTGCCGTGCGGGAGATGGAGCGCGGTCGGCTGGTCACCGCCGACCGCTTGAGCCAGCGCTTGAGCCCTGATCGGGAGCGAGTTCACTCACGCCAAGACGCCAAGACACCAAGCAGAACAACGGCATCCGCGCATACTCCCAATCAGCCACGCAGCCACGCGTCCGACGCCGATAACGCACTGAATAAACTTGGCGCCTTGGCGTCTTGGCGTGAGCACTCCGCGCTCCGGTATGAGGCACCACCCCGCGAACCCGGCGCCCTGCTCGCGCTCGCCTATCCGGATCGCATCGCCCAACGCCGGGGCGCCCTAGGGTCACGCTATCTGCTGGCCGGGGGCACCGGCGCCGAACTGCCGCGCGACGATGCACTCGCCACCCACCCCTATCTGGTGGCGGCCGAACTGGACGCCCGCGGCCCCGATGCCCGTATCCAACTGGCCCTGCCGATCGGTGAGTCGGACCTGCGCGAGACCCTGGCCGGGCGCATCCAAGTGAGCGAGGTGCTGGCCTGGGACGCCGCCCGCGAGTGCGTGACGGCGCGCCGCGAGACCCGGCTTGCGGCGCTGGTCCTGGACTCCCAAGCGATCCCGACCGCGGACCCGCAGCGCACCCTGGCGCTGCTCTTGGAGCAGGTGGCGCGCCAGTTCGAGCGCGCACTGCCCTGGGATGCGGCAACGCGCCAGTTGCAGGCACGGATCAATCTGCTGCGCACCGCGGATGGCCAGGGCGGTTGGCCCGACCTGTCGGATGAACGACTGAGCGCGGACCTTGGCGACTGGCTCGCGCCCTGGCTCCAGGGCAAGCGCAGCCTGGCGGAGGTGCGCGCACTGCGACTCACGGAGGTCCTCATGGGAATGCTCGATTGGGGTCAGCGCGCGCGCCTCGATTCCCTCGCCCCCGAGACCCTGACGACGCCGGCCGGCAACCGCCGACGCCTCGACTATCTGGCCGGTCCCGAGCCGGTCTTGCCGGTCCCACTGCAAGAGCTCTTCGGCACCCGCGAGACCCCGAGCTTGTGCGCCGGCCGGGTCCCCATCATGTTGCACCTGCTCTCACCCGCCGGCCGGCCGGTCCAGATCACCCGAGATCTCGCCGGCTTCTGGGCACGCGGCTACCCGGAAGTCCGCAAGGAACTGCGCGGGCGCTACCCCAAGCACCCCTGGCCGGACGACCCGCTGACCGCGCTGCCGGTCACCAAGACCCGCGGCCACCGGGGCTGACCAACCGCCGGGACCAGGCCGCGCATTGCCGGTGTTTCAGGAGAAGCTAGGTGATTGTAAGAAGACGATAGCGGTCTTATGCTAGTGGTCCTCGTGTCAGGTTTGCACACTGTGATTCAATCCCAACCATCAAGTGGCGATCCGCCACGCCGCCAGGGCCAAGCCCCAAGCGTACTTGGCGGCCTCGCCCTGGCCGTTGCCGTGGCCCTGACCGCGCCCCCGGCCGCCGGACAGGCGATGATCTCCGCCACCTATTCCGGCGAGGGTCAGCCGCCCGTGACCCTGGCGGCCTATCGTGTACTGTCGGCCAGCCAATCGCGCAATTATGACCGGACGCAGGACATTTCACTGCGGCAGATGCGTATTCTGCTGGAGGTCTCCGAGCGCACCGAGGCCAATCTGGGGCAGGCGCTGGCCACTGGCGAGATGGAGAGCGCCTATACCTGGAACGACCATGTCCGGCCAACCCTGAAGAATGGCACCCTGGGCTCGGCGACCGGGGTCTGGCAGTTCCTGCCCGGAACCTTCCACGCCATCATCAAGAAGTTCGGGGCTCAATTGCTGGCCGCGAGCGAGGCCAATGCGGCCACGGGTCGCGAACGCCTGGATCTCGGCGAGGGGCCCTTTACCGATGCCGACGTGCGCCGCCTGATCCAAGAGACGGCGAACGGCCAGCGCGGCGCGGATGATGAGGAACTCCAGCTACTGCGTCACAACTTCGCCGTGCTGGCCTTTGCCAAACACTACCTGAGCGTTGCCAACGGCGCGACCACGCCGGAAGAGGATTATCTGTTCCACTTCCTGGGTGCGGGCGAGGGCCGACGGGTGCTCGCCTTGGCGCGCGGTGAGGCGCGCGACACCCTGTGTGTCAAGAAAATCGAGGCACCGGCCGCGCCGCTGGAAACCGGCCCGGAACTCGTCACGGTGGACGGCGGAATCGTCACCATACCGGCACGGGCGACGCTCACCGCCGGGCCCCCGCTGGCCATCGCACCGGCGATCGACTCCCGGCCTGGGCCCGCCCCGAGCGCGGCTGCCGCCACCAGGGCCTCGCGGCACGCCGTGTTGCCGTCCCCCGAGGCCGTGACATCCCGCGCACCGGTGTCAGCCCCCTGGGGAGGGTCCACCGGACCGGCGCCGACCGACGAGCGTATTGTCGCACTCATGAACGCGGCGGGCGTCGCGCCGACCATGGCCGTGGCGGGCGCCGACACCGCGGCTCTATTCCCGGCGGCTCCCCCGCCCCCGCCCCCGGTGTCATCGCAGTGGGGGCTGCCCGCCAGTTCCCCCACGGTGACCGGCAACCTGGGCATGTTCTACCGCGACGGTAAAGGACAGTCGCAACCCTATACCTGGGCCGGATTCCTGACCAATCTGGCCAGGCGCGTGCATGCCGCCGAACAGCCGGCCCTGGTGCGGGCCAAATACGGCGTCGGCTTCGCGCTCAAAGGGGGCGATGTTGCAGCGCGGTCGTTCAATCCAGCGACGTTGCCCGAGCCAGCCGAGTTTCGCTATGAGAGCGGTCGCGCCGTATTGGTATCGGAGCCCCTGATTACCGGCCCGCTCGGCCGGGACGAAATCCGGCAATATAAAGAACGTGTCACCACGCTGATTAGCCAGGGAGAGGACACCCCGCAGGATACGCTGTCACCGGAGGCCTTGGCGGCCCTGCGTCACCTAAAGCTGCTGCCGGCGCAGGTGCAGGAGCCGAGCACCACCCACCCGGAGGTACGCAAGGCCCTGCACCAATTCCGCAAGAAGGTCGGCAAGGAGGAGCCGAAGGATCCGGCGCATGCCAACCTGCTGATGCCCGCCGAGCGGATTGCGCTGGAGTTTTATGACCGGCGCATCACCCGGTATGCGCAATTGCAGGCCGGCCAGTTGGCGTCCTTTGCGAGCGCCCTCGACCTGAACCGCATCAGAAAGATGCCGGCGAGGCTACAACGGCGAGCGACTCCACAGATTGCCGCGTTGCAGACTGCGCTGGCCACCCAGGGACTGCTGACGCAGCCGACCCAGAAGGTCGTCTGGCGCGACCGCAAGCGCAAGAAGCATGTGGAATACAAACCGCGCCCCTTCCCGGGCAAGCCGGATAAGGCGACGATTGCCGCACTCAATACCTTCCAGTTGCGCAATGGGCTGCGCAAGACCTTAGGGATATTGGATACAGTGACGTTAAGCATGCTGGGCGTGCCGACGATGGGGCAGGAAATCTTTCTGCCACTCTCCGGCCCTCAGTGCCCATTCAACGGCTGGGCGGAGACCAACCCCATGTGTGAGGTCGAGGCCGAGAAACCCGCCAGCTGCGGTCCGCGCTGCGCGATTCATCCGGGGTGAGTGTTGTGTCCTTCCGGCGAGCCTGTCTGAATTACGAGCGTTCGTCCCTAAACTCACCGCTGGCTCATGCCCTCCTTCCAGAGGGAGGCGACGTCTATACTGACGCCTGGGGCCGGCGGAACTAGGGGCTACCACCCGAGGCCGCGGGCCAGCGCCTCGGTTGCCCGATCGGCCGATCTGGCTGAGGCCCAGTCATTGGCGTGGCGCGACATGAGCCACTTCCTGACCAGGCGCCGCCGCAGCCGCCGATGAATGATCCCCCAGAATTGCGCGGCCGGCAGGTACATCGGCTCCTGATGTCGATGCAGCCAACCATACCAGGCCAGGTAGGCGGGCGACAGCAGCGCCTTGTGCCATCGCCGCCATACTACGACATGCGCAATCAAATACTTTTCGGGCCGGCCGCGCTCTTGGTCATAGCCGAAGTCAAAGCAGTGGTCGTGGATCAGGGTGCAGTCGGGGACATATCTCAGCGAAAATCCAGCAGTACCCGCCCGAAAGGAAAGATCAAAATCCTCTGCAACGTACAAGCGCTCATCAAACAGCCCGACCTGAGCAAAGACATCACGTTTGACAATACCAGTTCCACCGACGATAGCGGCGGCCTCCTCCAAATTGACGTCAGGCTGATTAGCCGACCGACCGCAGCCGATAAACTCGGGATTTGCCGCCAGCGGTGAGCGATTCGTTCGATTGGGGCCTCGCTCCAGAGTAAGGCCGTCCGCCTGGAGTAATTTTGGTTGGATCAGATCGGCCCCGGCCGCGAATCCCCGCACCGCCGCATGATCCCACCCCGGCAACGCGACGATGTCGTTGTCGAGCATGGCCACGTAGCCGAACTCTGCCGGGATCGCCGCCAAGGCTACATTACGGCCAGCCGCCGGACCGTGATTGCGCTCCAGCCTGAACAGTTCGACATCTCGCGCTCCTTCCAGCCGATCAAGCAGTGCGAGAGTCGCTGCATCGGTACTCCCATTGTCGACCACAAATAGGCGATAGGGCAGCGTCGTGGTTGCCCGCACAGAGTCGATACAACGCTCGGTTAGCGCCGCCCGCTGATAGGAGATAATGACCACTGCAAATTTCATTTACGCGCCAAAATCGTGATGCAGTCCCCGTCACGACTCGCTGTCATAGCCTGCGTCTGTCTTACCAAGTCGTTCATATCAGCTTGCGAAAAAAGCGGCGTCCCTGAATCATTGAGGTACGAATCATGCGCGGCCTGTGCGACTCCTCGACGCAACTGCTCGCTCATGACCCACTGAAAAATATGCGTATACCTTTCACTCGCGACGACGTTGAAGCCGCTGCGTTCTAGCAGCCGTCGCGCACCCGCCTCGCTGAATACATTAATATGTCGCGGCGCATCAAGACCAACCCAATGAATGGCATACCGCTCAAGCATCGGATTATCGGCGACCGGCATCTGAATCAATAGATAGCCAGTGCCGGCAAGTTGGCGGTGGCAATCGCGCAAAAGCTGACCTGGCTCGAGCGCGTGCTCCAGCGAATGGTTCATGAGCATGAAGTCGATGTTCGTCGGCAAGGCATCGACCCCCGTGTTAGCAATATAGCCATGCTTGCCAATTTTGCCGGGCCTTTCCACAAACGGATCGTATCCGAAGACATGATCCATCCCCTCACGATAAAGCGCCCATAAATAAGATCCTTGCCCACAACCAATATCCGCAATGATTGAATGCGAGCGCACCTGCGCCATCCGCATCCATTTTCCGAACCGCTCAATCACTTCGGCTCTACCAACCAGGCGACTCATTGCTTCGCTACCCAGCCGCTGCACGCCACCGCCAAATCTTAGCCAATAATCGGTCCGCAGGCGTCGTAGCACGCGGGCGTGCCCGCCTTCTGCTTGGACCTCGGACATCTTCATCGAGTAATAAGCGGGCCCATAGTAGGAGCCGAGCTGCGTTGGCACCTGACGGATCGCGATCGTGCCGCATTGTTCGCATTGATCATAAGAGAAAACCTCCGACCACCCAAAATACTGTTCCGGCACTTCAAAAATACGCCCTACCCGAACCCCATCACACGCAGAGCACTGAAATTCTTTCGTCATTAGCGTCCCCATTTGCCATCAAATATCTCGCGGCTCGCAACGAATAAGTCATCATGAGATATACTATTTGCGCTCATGGTCGCGTGGCCCTCGTGCCAGACCCAGGTTCGGCCATCAATGACCAGACGCGCGCCCACGGTCGTTGCACGCTTGCAGAAATCGTCATCTTCAAACATACCCAGACCGAAGCGCTCATCCAAGCCACCAAGATCGCGGTAGAATTGCGTCCGCATCACTATGCAGAAAAAGGAAAGGTAATCGACAAACTCAGTCTTGCGCCACGGTTGCGGGAGCAACCCGCGAAGGCGCATTCCGTAGCGCTGCCGCCCTTTTGCGGAATTCGTGCAAGGACCGACGACGTCCGCCCCGGCACGAAGCATACACCTCAACAGCTTCCTCAGCCATCCGCGGGTAACGAACGCGTCGGAATTGAGCAGACACAGAAACTCGCCCTGTGCCTGCACGACCCCGAGATTGTTGCCACCGGCATAGCCGAGATTACGTGGCGAGGCGATCAACTTAACGCCTGATTCAGATCGGAGAGCGTCCACGGACCCATCCGAGCTCCCGTTATCGACGACGATCACCTCGTGTGCGATATCGGTATATTCCCGCACGTGCTTCAAGCACTTTTGCGTTGTCCGCAAGGTATTCCAGTTGAGAACAACAATCGATACCAGGTCATTTGTCATTCTAGCACCACGGCTGGTTGATGGGCGGCTCCGTCACGCGACCTCTGCGATCGAATATCTGCGAGTTAAAGCCACTGCCAGTTCGTATACTTAGATGCCGGCCTTCCCGTACTGGCGCTTCCAATAGACGCCAATACCATCTATCGGCACTATCTCTTCAACAATATCATTCCGACAGCGGTAATCCTCAACCGCTTGACGACACGCAGCGACGGCGCCCCAATCATCAATAATTATATACCCACCCACCGATAGCTTAGGATAGAGGCTTACTAGCGCGTCCATCGTCGACTCGTACATATCCCCGTCAAGGCGAATCAACGCGAAATCGCTTACTTCTAATCGCGGTAGCGTATCGCAAAACCAGCCTTTAAGAAACCGCACCTGATTATCTAATAAATCGTATTTCTGAAAGTTAAACATCACCTCTTCCTGCGATACTGCCAGCCGCTCTTGGGTATAATGAAGATCACCCTGGTCCTTTGGATAGTTGACGACGTCCGGAGGAGGGAGACCCTCAAACGAATCGGCAACCCATACATTGCGAGTGGTTACACTGTAAGCCTTAAGGATGGCGCGCATAAAGATTGTGCCACCACCTCGCCAGACTCCCGTTTCGATCAGATCACCGGGAACACCGCTCGCCAGAATATCCTCAACACATTGCTGTAGATTGTCTAGCCAAGCCGTGCCCATCATCGTATGCGCGAACGGCGGCCAGTCTAACCCCCGCGCCCTCATAGCGGCCGAATAGCTGCTAGGCCGCACCAAAGAAATACCCAACGCGCGAAATAGCATTTGTATCTGGCGCTTTACGTAGCCCGCTGGCGCGACGGACAAGACCTCATGTTCACCATAGATTGAATTGGTCAGGCACTTCTTAATCAACTCCAGATAAAGCCTGGCACCGTCATTAATCTCGCGCATCGCCTGCTAACCCCCATCCCCAATTACTAAGTAGGCGGAAAAAGCCAAGCGTCAAGCTGACCGTTGACGCCTCCCGCTGCCAATTATGGTGGCCGCCCCGCTGCCGACACTCAGGCGGTGTCTTGTAGCATGGCGGCCGCAGACAGCGATTCCCGCCGACCGATTATTGCGCGATTCAACAGATAGTTGGGAATGCCTGAAAAATAGTTTTTCGTAAACTGTCATCTGCGAATCAGTATACTGCCGCACACACATCAGGTTGCGAGGCAGATATCGATGAGTGC
>NZ_CAJAXH010000122.1 GCF_903946935.1 uncultured Thiodictyon sp. | reverse complement strand
GTGCTGGGGTGAATTTTCGCTTCTCGCCCGACGCTATGCGCGTAAGCCCTTGATCGTTTGTTCTGCGCTGGGGTAAACGAAAATGTTCCCTACTCAGGCGGTTTGTTACTTCAGAGACTTACCGACACCGCTACCGGCTCTAAGCTCATGACTCCCGACCCGGCAAGGGACGATCAGCACGCTCGGCACGTTGCCAGGCGACGACATCCGCGATATCGGCGAACACCCCGGCACCGGCCAACTTGGTCAACGCTGAACGCAACGCCGCTTGCCGCTCCTCGCGGGTCATCGACGGCGCAATGGGGCGGGGCTGAACATCCTGCTGTAATTTCGTCAAGGACATAACGCTGCTCCTTATCTCTTAGGGGCGAGGGCTCACCTGGTCTGGCGTCGTTTCGTGTGCGGGACGTGACGATCACAGTACCCTCTTTCTTACGCTCTTTAGCGTGAGTTTACCCTGATTCGCCGTCGCGACGGCCTTGATCATCGCCCCGGCCAGCGGCCATCTTCTGGAGTCCAAGGCTTCAGACCTGGTCCTGTCCATCAAAGGCTGAAGCCTTGGACTCCGGCTCCGGGGTAGCCGGAAAAACGATCAGGGCCGTCGCGATCATGGCATAGGCCTAACGACCGGCGGCTGCATTTCTAAACGCTTGGCGATTTTCGCGAAATCCTTGTCAAATGAAGCCATGCTGCCGGTTCCCGAGGAGAGGGCAAGATGCAGCGCATCGGCGAAATCGAGTCCGCCCTCGTATCCTGCCAACGCACGAAGCAGCGCGATTTCATCCATGGTTTGCAGATTCGGCAAGCCCAGAACGTGGCGCACAGCACCCGCGATTTCGGCCCGTGTGCAGTCGTAGCACCCCAAGACCCAGGCCAACTCCAGCCAAACGGTCGTCGGCACAAACAGCGGTTCTCCGCTGCCGAGCAATGTCACTGCGGCCTGGGCCTGCATCGGATCGTCGTTCAGCAGGTAACGCGTAATAATATTGGTATCCAGAGCGATCACAGATTGTCCTTTGACCCGTTATCCAGAGACAGAAGTCTTTGGCCGATCAGCCGGCGGATCTCTGCATCGGGGATCGGCCGCCCAGCGCGCGCCGAGAGCAGGCCAAGACCCGCTTCAACGGTCGTCTGCTTAATCGTCGCGGCAGCGGGTCTTAGGTGGATCTCATCGCCCACGGCAACGACGACAAACTCAGCCCCTGGAACGATATGGCATGCCTCTCGCAGATGCTTGGGAATCACGATTTGCCCCTTGCTGGAAACTCTCACTGTGACTGTATTCATCGCTCGCTCAATAAAGAATCATGTGGCCTTGCGCCGACCGCGACGAACCGCGACAGCGGCGGGTTTCCAGGCGCGCAGGTCGTCCAGAGTCAGGCCCAGGGTGCGGGCCTCATCAGCCAGGAAGCCGGCGAAATAGTCGCCCATGCGGGTCGCGTGCTCGGCGTCGTAGTCATTGTGCCATTGCGTGAGCCAGGGGATGAGTTCCAGCAGGCCGGCGAGCAGGGGTTGCAGGCGCGCCGGCTCCCAGCCCTCGCCCTCCTTCATGTCCAGATAATAGGCGGCGAGTGCCGTGGCCTGTTGCAGGTGGTTCCAGCCGGCCCAGGCGATGACCAGACTGCCGTCGGCGCCGCGCTCCGCACCTGGGTAGCTGACCCAGCGCTCCTTGGGTACGTCCAGGCCGCCGCGCAGGCGCCAGCAGTCGGTCTTGAGGAAGTCGGCGGACTTGTATTTGGGCGGGACCGGGATCCCACCAGGAATCTCGCCGACCTGCTCACCCGCGTCCTCGCGCCGTTGCAGGTCCCAGGTGGACTCCCATTGCTCGCGTTTGCGCCGCCCTGATTCGCTATAGCGCAGCACCGGCAGGAAGGGCACCGACTCGGCGGCGACCAGCGCAGCCACCAACGCGCCCGGGTCGAAGTCCTGGCGCCCGACATAGAGCGCCGCGACCTGCATGAAGTCGGCGTCGCGCTGCGCCCGGTCGGCGAGTCGGTTGGTACTGGTCAGGGCCACCGGCTCGGGCCAATAGGGCGGGGTCTCCAGCCGGTCCAGCAGCCAGCCCTTGAGTGCAGTCTGTTCCTGCTCCTGCCAGGGGGTGGCGGCCCAGCGGCGCTTGTATTCGGGGCGCTCGATGAGTCCGATGTATTTGTCGGATTCGATCAGGGCGATGCGCGACGCTACCACCTGGCGATAGTCGGGCGGCCAGTGGGCGGGCAGTTCGGTGATGGGGGTGGAGCCGTGGCGGGTGAACCAGGTGGTCTCCTCCTCGCCCGCCGCGATGCGGCGGGCGAGTACGATTTCGAAGGCGCGTTCGCCCAAGGCGATCTCGGGTGGGTTGGGGTGTTCGTATTCCGGTTCGGCGCCTAACAGTCCATAGAGTCGATAGCAGCGCCAGTCCAGTTCCTCCTGCCAGGCGATCTGTTGACGGCGGATGGACTCGGCGCGGGCGCGGGCGGCGTCGAGGCTGGCGCGGGTCGGTAGGGTGGTCATGGGATTCCCGCCAGGCTATCGCACTGTCGTCTCATTCCCACGCGGAAGCAGGGGAATGCCGTGCGGGCGCTGCGCGTCCGGTCCTGGCACTGGACGCAGAGCGCCCGCACGTGCTCCCACGCAGGAGCGTGGGAGCTAGAAGGCAGAAGAGGTCTCACGCCAAGGCGCCAAGCTCGCCAAGGGGCTTGCGTGCGAGCGCAGGCGTCGGGCGCGTCGCCTGGTTGGTCAGGGTCAATCACCATCAACCCTCCTGTTCTTCTTGGCGCCTTGGCGCCTTGGCGTGAGCCATTTCCGGGGCCGGGGTTGAGGCCGATCCGATCAGGGCCGCGGGGAGGCAGGCAGCGTAGTCTTGGGCGAGGCGGTCGAGGGTTTGGGCGAGGTCGAGGGGCTTTCCCTCGGTGAGCGGGAATTCCTCAAGGCTGGTCGCGGCAAAGGCGTAGCGATCCATCCAGTGCTCGGGCTGAATGCCACGACCCATGCCGCTGCCCTTTTTCGGATAGCACACCTGTTTCATCCAGAAGCAGGCGGTAGAGCTGTTAAGAACACCGAGTATCGATAGGTGATCGTCTTCGCTCGCCCCGGCCTTCAGCTTGATGACCGGCGCTGTCTGTGTGAAAACTCTCCCGCCACGGTCGAGGATAAAATGGTTGTGAGTAGTGACTTCAGCAAAGGTAATGGTGAGTGGTGTACGGAGTCGGTTTCGGTAAATTTCTCGAATATCCCACCAGCGTAACCCCTTTTGTTCAACTGGAACGCCGAAAGCTCTGCGATTCTTAAGCGATGTCCGGTATGACCAAAGGAAGTGTTGATGGTATTCTTGGGTCTTCTCATCGCCATCTGCGCCGCTAGGCGTATATGGCCAAAGGATAACCTGATTTGCCAAGCAATGCCATTCTCGGACGACTTCGCCATGGCCAACAGATCGGGTGGTAAGTCCAACCACTCTCTTGGGAAGATCGCTGGGTAATAATAAACAGTCGTCCTCGCCGGTAATGGTGAGAAATCCGCTGTCTGCACCGATTGAATTCAGAGATTCCGGGCAAACTTGCCCAATCATTTGTTTCAGGTCGGCTGCGCCCCCACCGCCAATGCTCCAAGGGTGCTTGTCAAAATAAGCCCGCGGCGTATCGGAGACCGATACAAAAACCGATTGGCTATCGGCCAAATCCACCTGATCGGCGATTGCTTGCCAAACGAGCCCCTGGGCCGGGTCGGCGGGCGTTGTCGGCTCTCCCTTGATGCCCATCACAACACGGATTTTGTCGCTGACCGGCGGCTGATCGCGTCCGAACAGGATCACAGAAGGGGTGCCGTTTCCTGGAATATGGGCGTCGCTGGTGTCGATTATGTGGGTAATATCTAGCCCCGGCAGGGTCTCTTCAATGAGCTTCTTGCCAAATTGTTTCTTCATGAACGAATTGGCCGTGATGAGTCCCACAAAACCGGCTGGATCATAGCTTTTAACAGGAAACGCTAACTCGAAAAACCGCTCGGTGAACGGCACCCCCAACGAATATTGCCGGTGACAACTGTTATACCGCGCCCGATAGGCCGCATTCAGCGCCGCATCCTTGACCGTGATATACGGGGGATTCCCCACCACCGCATGGTAGCGCTGCCCGAGGATGGCATTGACCTGCGCCAGGTCCTCAATGGCATAGGCATGTTCCAGTCGGCTGCCTTTGTAGTCCTCGCCGCCGAACAGGTCCTTGGTGATGGTAAGACCAAAACGATCGCCGTGCAGCAGGCTGTCGCCGACCGCCAAATGGAGCTGGAAGTTCGGCGCATCGCTCAAGGCGTGGATGTCACAGGCGGCCAGCGCGGCGACCAGCAGTCGGAAGCGGGCGATGGCGACCGCGAAGGGGTTGAGGTCGACGCCATAGACCCCGTCGAGCGCCCGTTGCACCGTGTCGCGCGGGTTGCGGGCGGGCTCGTTGTGCGCCCAGAGGGCCAGCAGGCGTGCGAAGGCGCCGAGCAGGAAGTGGCCGGAGCCGCAGGTGGGGTCGATGAGGCGCACCGTCTGATAGCCGAAGGTGTCGAGCGCCGGGGTGAGGGTGCGGTCGAGGATGAATTCCTCCACGAACTCGGGCGTCTGCAACAGTGCGTAGCGCTTGCGGGTCGCCTCGGAGAGGTCCTGATAGAGGTCGCCCAGGAAGCGGGTGTTCCAGCCGGCGTCGGTGAAATCGTGGACCAAGAGCCCAGTGTCCGGGTCCACCTTCTGCCAGAAGGCCATGAGCGCCATGGCGGCATCGCCGGAGCAGCCGAGCCGGAAGACCGGGTTGTGCCGCTCATCAAACAGGTCCTCGAGGCCCGGCAGTTGGCCGACCTCGCGGAAGCAGGCGAGCAGATAGTCGCGGTCGTTGTCGTGCGGCCGGGCGCGGAAATAGCCCTCGTGCCGGTCGCGCGCCAGTGCCAGGCGGTTGTTCTCGCTACCCGTGGGGCCGGCCAGCCAGGGCCGGGGGATGAGCCCGTTGTCCTCGATGAAGCGGACGAACACGCAGGAGAGCAGCCAATGCACCGCCGCCTGGGTGATGTCCGCCTCCAGCCAAGCGGCATAGGTTTCCCCGGTGCGCCCGGCGGTACGGGCCGTCTGCCATTCACCCTCCAGGGTGGCACCGAGCGCGCCGTCCTCGCCGATGCGCACGCGCAGGTCGTCTTCCAGGACGTTGAGCAGGCGTTGCAGGTCTTTGAGGAGGGCGGGGGCTTGGATCATGGGCAGAAGGTCCGACCGTGGAGAGTCAATTTATCGCAGCAACCAGGGGCTACTCATGTGATTTACCGCCCGAACAGGTCGGTATGGGTGCCGGTACGCTCAAAGCGGACCGCTTCGCCATCCACGCGGTAGATCAGGACCCAATCGGCTTCGACATGAAGATCGCGGAAGGTTCGCCATTCGCCTTTCAACGGATGGTCGCCAAGTTCGCGCGGGAGAGGTTGCCCGGCCAACAGCAGATCGATCACCGCGCGCAATTTGCTCAAATCCTTGCCGCGTTTCGCGATGAGCTTCAGGTCACGCTGGAACTGACTGGTATAGCTCGCCGCGCGCATCAGAGACCTAACTGTTTGAACAGGTCATCCGGGTCAGACGCGTAGAATACATCTTCATTACGGAGGCTTTTGCGCAGCGTCTCGGCGGTGAGCGCGTTGGGCGTTTCGCTGTTGGCGATGTACAAGCGCATCAGGTCTCGAATGATTTGTGCCGCTGGGCGGTCGCGCAGGGCGGCCACGGCCATGAACTGTGCGCGCAGCTCCGGCTCCATCTTGATCGACATCTGTACTTCTTTAGGCATGTTGGCCTCGCGCTGTTGGTGCCCCGAGGCATCAGCTTAGACGGTATCCAAAAGATATTCCAGAGGTATCTCGGGCCGGACGTGGTAGCTCAGTAGGGTACGCATTGCGTACCCTACGGGTGCTCGATCCAGCCCGGGGGTATACGGGCCCACTGCGCCGAGGAGATGACCGGTACGGGAACGCCGTCCACCGCGGGCAGGCCGTCGGCGTGCATGGGCACGAGTAGCCACAGGGCGGGCGGAATCTGGCCCGTGCGATCGCGTAGCGCCTCGATGAGTCCCATGAGTTGGTAGCGGGCCAGCAAGCCGGGGTCGACCAGCAGGATGGGTTGGTTGGCGTCGAGGAGGCGTTGCCGCACCTGCGGCAGGGCCTTCTGCACCAGGCGGGTGAGGTTGGTCCAGTCACGGCTGCCGGGGGCGGCGGCATCGGCTTGCAGTACGACCTCCCAGTTCACCTTGTGACGCTGGGCCTGGTCCTGGAGCGTCTGGATAAGCAGGGCGTCCAGGCTCAGTCGCGCCGCTCGATGGCAGCGCAGCAGTTGCGCCTCGGCATGGCGGGCGAGGCGTGGCAGTACGGTGAGTGCGAGGAAACCACCGACCGTGCGGGCGTGCTCCAGACGGTCCTCGAACTGCCGGATCAGGGCGGCATCGGCGGTGAGCTCCTCTAAGGGCTCGGCGCGGGTGCCGTGACGGGACAGCCAGGTGGTGGTGCCGGCTGTGGGCTCGGCCCTGCCGGCCGGTGAGTAGTAGCCGGGCCCCTGGAGACCGCTCGGGTCCCAGCTCAGGGCAGCGCCGGCCTCGACGAGCAAGGCGTCGAGCCCCGGGCGGTCGGGGATGGGCGCGCACGCGGGGAAACGGCCCTGGATACGCTCGCGGATGTCGCGGGCCTGACAGTAACGCGGGCCGGTCAGGGCGCCGAGGGACAGGCGCATGGCCCGTAGCGCGGGCATCCCCTGCGGGTAGACCTCCTGGCGACTGGAGAGTGCGGCGGTGCATGAGGCGGCCGTCGCCAGCCGCAGCAGGCGCTGGGCCGACAGCGGCGCGACGCCGCTGGGCCGCTCCAGCGCTTCCAGGGTCTTGCGGGCATGCGGTGGGGTGAGTAGGGGGTCGGCCCGGGCGATTTCGTCGGCGGCGGCGCCCAGTCGCCTGGCGTAGTCGGCCTGGTCGGGGCCGAGCGCGAGCAGGGGCGGCACTTGGTCTTGCTCGAAGAGTTGGTAGCGTGGCTTGGCGAGGCTGCCTTCGGCCTCCTGACAGGCGCGTACCAGCGCGGTGGCCAGGCGCCGGCGCAGGGCGTCGTCCTGGTGGGCGCAGCCGCGGGCGGCCAGCAGGACCAGTGCCAGCTCCGGGACGGTCATGACGCCGGCATGGGCCTCGAGCAGCGTCTGGATCTCCCCGCGGACCTGGGTGAGGGGCGCGAGCTTGAGCCAGCGCTCCCGGGCCTTGAGCAGGGTGTCGGACAGGACCGAACGGGCGAGGCGGGTTACCCGCGCGACCGCACCCAGGGTGGGCCAGGGGCCATCAGTGCCGTCGGCGGCCGGCTCCAGACCCAGGTAGATGGCGAGCGCCTGTGCCGGGCTGCCGGTGGGCGGCCGGTCATCGCCGGCCGGTCGCTTGGGCAGGAGTTGGCTGGCGAGCGCGTCGATGCTGGCGATGCCGGACGCCGCGCCGGCGGGCGGCGTGGTGTGGGTCTGAGCCGGGTTCAGCTCGGGGCCCAGATCGGGGCGCAGTTGGGCGAGCTGCTTGGCCTTAAGCCGGATCTCTTTGCGGATGCGGTCGCCGACGCCGCTCAGATATCGGAACTTGATGCGATCCACCGCCAGCAGGTCGCGCAGGTTATGGATGCCCATGCCGTCCAGGACGTTCTGGGCCTCGACGCTGTAGCCCAGGTCCGCGATGCTGGTTGCGGCGGTGGCGAGTCGGGCGAGCGCGGCCAGGCTGTCGGGCGCGGCGCCGCCGCCCTGGGCACCGGCGAACGCCTGGCGCCAGGTGCGCAGCAGCTCTTCGGCGTTGTCGAAGCGCTGCCGGTAGTCGCGATGCAGGGCACGCTCGAAAAAGTCGGTCAGCGCATCGCGCAGGTGCGGGTCGAACCGGTTGGTATTGAGGCTGACCTCGCAATCGAGCATGGCGGGTTGGGAGACGCCGTCGCCCCAGCGCGGCAGCTCGCCGGTGAGCATTTCGTAGAGGGTGACGGCGAGTGCAAAGCGCTCGGCGGCCAGGTCCCAGCGCGGGGGTTTGCGCAATGGCAGGAAGGGGTCCAGGTAGGGGTGAGTGCCGGCCGCGATGTTCTCGGGGGCGGCACTGGTGAGCGAAAAATCGAACAGGATGAGTTGGAGCCGCCCGCCGGCCGATTGGGCGATGCCGATATTTTGGGGCTTGATGTCGCGGTGGGCGATGCCGAGCCCCTCCAGGCAATCGACGACCTGGATCAGCTCCTCGCCGAACCGGCTGGCGAGATCCAGGGACAGCCGCTGGTCCTCCTCCAGCCGCTTGGCCAAGGTCTGGTCGCCGGCACGGCACATAAGCAGCGCCGTGCGCCCGGCGATGGTGAGCGTGCGGCGCCATTCCACCACGTTCGGGTTGCGGTGCAGCTTGGCCAGGGCCTCGCCCTCAGCGACCAGGCGGTCGTTGTGGGAGGGGTCGGAGGCGACCTTGAGGACCAGCTCCGCCTCGCTCCCGTCAGGAGTCCCGTCCGGCCGGACCAGCAGGACATCGGAGGATGACCCCTTACCCAGTCGGCGCAGGACGGTGAAGCCCCCTTCCAGACGGTCGTTCGCGGTGGCGATGGCGGGGTCGACGGTGGCCTCGGGGTCGGGGGTGGTGAGGGCGTCTTCCAGGGCATCCAGGTCTTTGAGGAAGGCGTCCACGCTCGGGTAGCGCGCGTCGGTGTCGGGCAGGGTGCTGAGCTGGATGAGGTCTTGCAGGGCCGGACCTGCACCATCGATGACATCGGAGATGCGCAGCCCCGGGCCAGCGCGCAACCGCTCCAGTTGCTCGATGACGCTGCCCGCCGGCGGTTGGCCGGAAAAGAGATGGTAGGCGATGGCGCCTAAGGAGAAGACATCGAGTTGGGTGCCACGGGCGGCGCTGTCGATGTCCTGGGCGCCATCGTGGGCGTTGGCCTGGGCGGCGTGCTGGTGCCAGGCGGTTTCCGGGGCCAGATAGACGCGACCGGGGTCTTCGACGCAGTCCTGAACGTGCAGCGTGCCGACCGTGCGTGCGCCATCCGCGACCGAGCTGCCGCCGGTACCCGACGCGCGGGCGCCGGTGCGCCAGTTCATGATCTGGAGGCTGGGGAACTGGGACTCGGGGTCCCGCACCAGGATGCTTTGGGGACACAGTGCCCGGTGGAACAGGCGCTTACCATGGGCGTATTGCAGGGTTTCCGCCAGGTGGCGGACCAGGTGCAGGCGCTGGCTCACATTGAGCCGGTCGCCATGCTCACGCAGTAACAGGTCGAGGCGGCGTGAGCGCGGATCGTGGTCGAAGATCAGTGCCGGGCCCTGCTCGCTTTCCTTGTAGTCGCGTACCTTGAGCATGCCGGGATGGTCGATGCCTTCGAGGATCTGGAACTCACGGGTCGCTTGCCTGACCAGCGCGGCGCGCGCCTGGGCGGTGGCGGCCGCGGCGTAGGTGTAGATGCGCACCCGGCGCCGAATGCCCTCGATGCTGCGATGCTGGCCTTCCCAGTCCTGGTAGGTCTCGCCCTCGGCCAGTAAGGCGCCCAGTTGGTAATCGCCCACCAGGCGATGCTTGTTGGAAGGACGGATGCCGGCCTGGGCCATGGCCTGCGCCACGAGGCGGGCCTGCGCCTGGTCGATGCGGCTCCCGTCGCCACCGTCGCTCAGGGCGGGAGCGCTGGTCAATGCACCGATGATGCCGCGGTCGCCGCTGCTGCCGGGCTGTCCGCGCAGATAGACCCCGGCGGCGGCCGTCCCGGACAGCCGGCAGACCAGGGCCGCGGCGCTGAGAAAGACGCAGGGCCGGATAAAGGGAATGCGGGCCCGGGACCGCTGTACCGACGGCAGTCGCCGTAGCAGGCCGGCCAGGCGCTTGGCCTTGCGGTCGGCGAGGATCAGTGGGTTATCGTCGCTGTAGGCCTTGCCGTCAGTACGCCAGGTCCAGGTATGGGGGTCGCCGGTGAGCACGCCGGGGCGGCTCTTGATCTCCATCAGGAAGAGCCCGGCCGGGGTCAGGATCGCCGCGTCGACCTCGTTGACCCGGCCTTCGTCGTCGATAAACTCGAAGTTGCTCCAGGCGTGCCACGGGTGGTGATCGGGGAGCTGGGAGCGCAGCCATTCCAGGGCGTCGCGTTCCCAGGGGAAGCGGGATTCCGTGATGGCGGTCCAGCGCGTCGGGCTCATGGGCATGAAAGCGAATCCCTCTTTCGCATGGTCGGGCTCTGCGCTGACGTGGTCTGGTAGCGGGCGCAGGCAGGGATTTTACCTGACCGGCATGTTCTTGGTCTGCCGGTAATGATCGAGCATCGTCTTGTGGGTCTCGCGACCGACGCCGGACTTCTTAGCACCGCCGAAGGCGGCATGGGCCGGGTCGTGGCGGTCACCATCGGTCCAGACCCGACCGGCCTGGACGCCGCGCCCCATGCGATAGGCCAGGTTCATGTCACGGGTCCAGACGCCGGATCATCGCCGCACTGAAGGGAAGGTCTCAAGCTCAACCAGCAGCGGATCAGCGTCCCACAACATAACTGCGTGAGGCAACGCACAGACGAGCGGCGAGGCAATGCGGAGTATTGGGAAACACTCACCGTCTGTCGCGTCACCCTCCCCTTTCACTGGCGCCGCGGAAGCCCTAGTTAGGCACTCTGTTGATTTGTCGTCATCGACACCGGAGAACACCATGGCAAGCCAGTTCCGCCCAACCAGTCTGCAAGCCCTGCGCATCGCAGAGCATGTCTATCTCCGCCACGTCGAGCACGCGGCTGAGTTGCCGGCCGATCTCCCTGGCTTCGTCTCGCCCTCGTGGTTGATCTATGCCGCCTTCACCCGTGGTGGGGCCTTGCTGCTCAAGCAGCCCAGCGGACAACCCCTCATGTTTCCGACGCAGGCGGCGGCGATCGCAACGGTCCACGATGTCCGACCGGACGTCGAACCCGACGTGCGGGGCGATCTCTCCTTCTTGCTGAGTCCACGGTAGCCGCTCGGCCCCAGGGCCCCAGTGCCTGGTGGGCGATGACGTCACGCACCGGATCATCGTTGAAACGCTCGGTGGCGGAATCGAAGCCCAAGGTGAAGACCCCCACGAACATCAGGTCTCCAGCCCGCCGACCGCCGGGGCGCGGGCCCCGCGGCTGGGCACGCGGGGCCTGACGCCCGGGCCATGCGCTTGACCACGGGCAGCGCGCCGGGCCAAGGGTAATAGGGTAAGAGTGCCAAGCTATACGGTCCTCGAAAGGCCAAAAGAGGCCAGGCTCGAATGGCACTGACTTAAGCTGCATCGTTTCAAACTCAAATACTTGCAGACGGATCGCCAAGCAGTCGCTTGAGTGGAAGCGGCATTTTCCGGGGTGTTTCCTAGCTCCGGCTTGGTCCGCAACGGTTTTTCGCTCGCTTCGCCGCATCGCAAACGATTGTTTATGCGATGCTTGTGGCTTAAGTCAGTGCCATTCGAGCCGGAGAGTAAGCCGGGTTCTTGCCGTCGCTTAGGCCGAAGTTTGTGTTCTCTGTTGCCGCCTGGTTTCCCGGCGGTGCCACGCTATCTCTGCCATACGACGATTCGTTCCCGGCTCCTCGCAGAACCGGACTTGGAG